>JAPNUJ010000004.1:0-35795 GCA_026627155.1 Bacillota bacterium
AAGGGAAAATCCTGAGTGCTGATAAAAGCCCGCATCCTCAGTGGCGATCAGTGCATCCTGAAGCCGCACCGGGATCTCCGACAACGGGGCCGTAACGGGTTGCTGTGGCGGCAGTGTAAACAACAAATTTCCGTTTCGATCATAGACGTAAGAAGGCGCACTGCTCACTTGCAACAGCGAAAGATTGACGCTCGGCGGCAGGTTGATCAACCACAGAAACGCCGCAACCATGGCAACGAAAAAAGTCGTGCAAAAGCCGAGGCCCATCAGCATCCGCTTCCAAAGGGCTCGACGCGGTCGACGCGCTCGGGGCTGGGGTCGCTTTCCGTTGCCGTTGCCCCCCTTGCCACCGCCTCCGCCACCACCTTGGCCAGTCCCGGAGCCACCCTTGCCCGTCCCCGAGCCACCGGCGCCTGTGCCCGCGTGACTCTTGGCCGTGCTGCCGCTCCCAGACCCTGCGGCACTGGAGCCCCCCTTGGCCACGCTGGCACCAGAGGCACCGGTGGCGGCCCGCATAGCTCCCGCCGGCGACGCCGCACCACCTTTTGGCGAGCGCCCGGGAACCCCCTTCGGCGCGGCCCCCGGTTCATCACTGCGCCTGACTCCTGAGGAGGCAGACGAACGCTGTGTGGAATTCTGTGCGGCTCGGTTGGCCGGGGCCGCGCGACCACTGCCATGGGACGATGTCTGAGACGCCGTCTCCCGGCCCAGCGAACGCCGATCCGAACCCCCCGTCAACTTCTCGCGATCTTTACTCACCAGGCCTCATCTCCTATACCGCCACTTCTAGATTGTACGAGAGAAATCGTCTTCGCGCAAAGATGGACGGCTTTAGAGGCCGTCCGGTTACTGTCGTTGCATTCCAGGCGTGCGAAAACTTCACCACACCGCATCCCGTTTCTTTGCAGTCTGGGCTCGATGAAGCCGAATCGTGTCAGGAGTCGGCCCCTAGGCGTCACGCGCGAATGCAGTTCCTCCCCGCTTGCTTTGCCCGATAAAGCGCCTGATCGGCCGTGCTCACCAGGCGACCCGGGTATTGCCCAGGCTGAGGACTCCCCGCGGCAACGCCCAGGCTGACTGTGACAAATCCCTGTGAGGACGCGGGGTGCTCCATGCGGGCCTTTGCAAGTCGACTCTGGATCTGTTCAGCCAAGGCGATGGTCTCCGCCAACGACTTTCCAGGCAAGATAACGGCAAACTCCTCTCCTCCAAAGCGTGCGAACGTCGCTGTCTCATAATCCTGTTCGACCAGCGCCGCGACGACTTCTGCCACCTGTCGCAGGCAGTCGTCGCCTTGGAGATGACCGAGCAGATCGTTGTACTGCTTGAACCTGTCGATATCAAACATCACGAGGCCGAGCGTTCCCTGAGTGCGAAGCGCCTCACTCCAGGCATGGTCCAACGCCAGGTCAAAAGCCCTCCGATTTCCGATATCAGTCAGGCCGTCGCGCAGCGAAAGGCGTTGAAGGCGCCCGTGCGACTCCATCAAGACCTCCTCTTTCTTCTTGCGCTCGGACACGTCCCGAAACACGGTCAACACCGCAGGTAAGCCGTCGACCGAGATGGCTGAAGCTGTGAACTCCCCCTCAAACAGGCGCCCGTCGAGCCGAATGACGGGTAACTCATACGTGGCCAACTCGGACCTCCCTGACTGCAGTTCTTCCAGTCGCGCCTTGGCCTGTTCCTGAAACGACTCAGGAAGAAAGGCCCAGGGATGTCGCCCGATCAACTCCTCGGTGTCGTACGCCCCCATCAGTTCTTGTGCCTTGCGGTTGTAAAAGAGGATGATGCCATCGCGATGGACGTAGACTCCCTCAGGAATGATCGCGATCAATTGGCGATAACGGTCTTCGCTCTCACGCAGGGCCATCTCCGTGCGCTTTTGATCCGTGATATCGCGAACCACGGCCACAATGGCCGACTTCCCAAGGTAAGAAATCGGCGCACTTTGTACCTCCACGTCAATGACCGTTCCATCGACGCGGACCATCTGCGTTTGAAATTGCGGCAGCGTCCTGTGCGAGTGATTCATCGACAGCACGAGTTCACGGGTACGCTCGTGCGCCTCAGGGTGGATAAACCTCAAGATGTCGCGACCAACCAGTTCCGACGGAGACTTGGCTGCCAGCAGCGTCGCCATCGCGTCGTTGGCATAGAGAAACGTCCACTCCCGAAATATGCAAAGCATGAACGGCATGGTGTCCACGAGGGACTGGAACCGTTCCTCTGTTTGCATCTGCTCCGTGATATCAATGCCGGCGGCGATGATGTACTCAGGCTCGCCGTGATCGCCAAGTACGGAGGAGGTGGCCCACGAGATCATCCGCAGTGTACCGGACTTGGTCAACAAAGAGTGCCGATGCGTCTCCGATGTCCCGGCCACCACGCGAACAAAGGCATTCAGTGCCGGCACTCGCTCGCGCGGAACCAGAAACAGTTCAAAAAACGACTGTTCCATGACCTCTTGCTCTGAAAACCCCGTCACCTGTTCCGCGGCCCGGTTAAACCGGATGATTCGCCCTGTGCAATCCATCACAATCATGAGCGAACCCGCAATGTCAAACATGGTGGACAACAGATCGTGCCGCGTCATAGTCCGTATCCTCGCTTCATAGCATCCCATGTTCGACAAGGCGCTGCTCAAATCCTTCTCATTTGGTAATTCTAAAGATTCTTTTAAAAACCCTCAACGCGCAGTGTCCTGTACACCCGTGTCAGCCAGTGCATAAAGACAACTCCCCGGGTCATATCCATCTTTGTCGAGACTCGGCTGCGGAGGTGGCTCACAGTGTGGGTATACGAAAAACGGTTACAGTATCCCGTCCGGGTCAGTCAACGAGATCTTCCCATGGCCAAGTTCCTGATCGCCCAATACGGCGGCCCCGATGGCGAGCTCGCCGCCTCATTGCGCTATCTGAACCAACGGTATGCGATGAAGAACCGCATGGCAGTGGCCATCCTGACGGACATTGCCACAGAAGAGTTTGCCCACCTCGAGATGATCGCCACGATGGTCCACAAGCTGATCGACGGCGCTTCCGGCGAGGAGATGCGCGCGGCGGGGCTCGGCGGCCACTATGCAGATCACGGTCTCGACCTCTTTTACACCGACGGCAACGGGGCCCCCTTTAGCTCCACTTATTTCCAAGCGAAGGGAGATCCGATCACCAACTTGTATGAGGACATCGCCGCCGAAGAGAAAGCACGGGCCGTTTACCAGAACCTGATTGACATGACCGATGATCGGGACCTGCAAGATGGCCTCATCTTCTTGCGTGAGCGCGAAGTCGTTCACTCGCAGCGATTTCGCGAGGTCCTGGCGGTCTTGCGCGACGAGCAGGCAACGCGCACCTTCTATTGAAGACTTCGAAGTGGTTGCGGCGAAGAGATGGGATGCGATGGCGGCCACCGCAAGAAGGGTCTTGCGCTACGCGCGGACACCTTGTAGGATAGAGGGAACCCGGACGCAAGCACGTCGGGGTTGCCAGTCAAAAGCGGAACACACTGTGCGCGAGGGTAGCCTTGCGTTATGGCCCGGGGTAGCCCGGAAGTGGTTGAGAGGAGCCAGTCAAGATGAGCCCAGTTGAGCCGGGCGACGCCCTGTCCTTTTTGGCGCGCCAAGAAAGCCGCACGTATCGCACTACCGGTGGGGTTGAGGTGCACCGGACGACTCGCAACATTCCCATTGCCGGCGCGCTGGACGAGGTGCAGAACGCGTTGGACGAGCATCGCGGCGCACTATTTTCAAGCAGCTATGAGTACCCGGGGCGATATACGCGCTGGGAGTTTGGGTTTGTCAACCCACCCCTTTCCTTAACCTGCGCTGGACGAGACTTCACCTTTCACGCGCACAACGACCGTGGACGTGCGCTCTTGCCTGTGTTCCACGGGTTGTGCCAGGGGCTCTCGGAAGTCAGTCGGCTAGACGCCCTGCATCTCGCGCCCTCACAGTTTGGCGGCGCAATCAAGGCCCCGGAGGGTCTGTTCGCGGAGGAGGAGCGCAGCCGACAGCCGTCGATCTTCACCTTGGTTCGCGCTGTGCGCGACTTGTTCTACAGCGAGGACGACCGTCACCTGGGACTGTACGGGGCATTCGGCTATGACCTTGTCTTTCAATTCGAGGATTTGCCCTTAGCGCTGCCCCGCTCTTCCGAGCAGCGGGATCTCGTGCTGTACCTGCCAGACGAGATCATCGTCGCAGATCACCGATTGCAGCAGGCCTTTCGCCACTCTTATGAATTTGCGCATGCAGCGGGGTCCACACAAGGTCGCCAAGGCGGAGGGGACCGAATTGTGATGGCGGCCGCCCCCACTGAAGTCGCACGCGGGAGCGACCATCAACCGGGTGAATACGCGAAACACGTGCATGACGCGATTGAAGCCTTTGCCCGCGGCGATCTCTTTGAGGTCGTGCCTGGGCAGACGCTTTCGGAGCCCTGTCCGGTCCGCCCTTCTGAGCTGTTTACGCGGCTCAAGCAGCGCAACCCCAGTCCGTATGGTTTCCTGATCCATCTCGGCCACGAGCATCTGATTGGCGCATCACCCGAGATGTACGTGCGCGTGGAGGGGGATCGCGTCGAGACGTGTCCGATCTCGGGCACCATCACGCGGGGGCGATCGCCGCTCGAGGATGCCCACAACATCCGCGAGTTGCTCAACTCCACGAAAGATGAGTCCGAGCTGACGATGTGCACCGACGTGGACCGCAACGACAAGTCGCGCATCTGCGTGCCAGGCAGCGTGCGCGTGATCGGCCGCCGGCAGATCGAGATGTACTCTCGGGTCATCCACACAGTGGACCATGTCGAAGGGCGTTTGCGGCAAGGGTACGACGCGCTCGACGCGTTTCTCACTCACATGTGGGCGGTCACGGTCACGGGCGCGCCGAAGCGGGCGGCGATCGCGTTTCTGGAAACTCACGAGTTGTCTGCGCGACGCTGGTATGGCGGAGCCATCGGGGTGCTCGGTTTCAACGGGGACATGAACACGGGCCTGACGCTGCGCACCATTCGCCTTGAGCAAGGCGTAGCAGAAGTGCGGGTTGGCGCCACTTTGCTATTTGATTCGGATCCAGAGGACGAAGAACTGGAGACCCGCAACAAGGCGGCCGCGATGATCGATGCGATTTTGGTCCCTGATCGCTTGACAGCGAGCTCCGACTCGGGATCAGGTACTGTAGCGGGCGTAGCTCACGGCCAGCACGCCGCCGGACTCCCTGCGGTGCACGTCCACGGCCGGGCACCGCGCGTTTTGCTCGTAGATCATCAAGACTCGTTCGTCCACACGTTGGCCAACTACATCCGCCAGACGGGTGCGGTGGTCCAGACCTTGCGCGCCGGTTTCCCTGCCGCCATGCTCGATGCGTTCGATCCGGACCTCGTCGTGCTCTCACCCGGACCGGGCCGGCCAGCCGACTTTGGCGTGGGGGCCACGATGGCCTTGTGCCTCGCCCGCAACATCCCGATATTTGGCGTGTGTCTGGGCTTACAGGGGATCGCCGAGTACTTCGGTGGCACGCTCGGCACCTTGGCGTACCCGATGCATGGCAAGCCGTCCGATATCTTGATCGAACGCGATCGCCTCGGACTTTTCGCGGGATTGCCTGAACGGTTTCGAGTGGGACGTTACCACTCCCTGTACGCAGAGACCATGACGCTCCCCGCTTGCCTTGAGGTGACGGCGCGAGACGCCGACGGCGTCATCATGGCGCTGGAACACACTTCACTGCCGATCTGCGCCGTTCAGTTTCACCCGGAGTCGATCCTGACCATGGACGATGATCACGGGCTAAAGATGGTCGAAAACGCTGTTCGAACGCTGACTGTATCGCTCGCTCATTATCCCCGGGACCCTGTCTCGGGCGGTGCTTCCCGCAAGTAGTCGCTTGCGTCCGAAGGCGTCGCCCGAGCGGGCGTCGCCTTCGGCAAGGAGCCCTTTTGTGACCACGCGACGCGCACTGATCTTGTATCTTGGCAGCGAGATCCTTCTTTCAACAGGCATCGGTGTCGTGCTCTATATCCAGCCCTTCTACTACGAGAGCCTCGGCCTTTCGGACGCCCTGATCGGCACGCTGTTCGCCGTCAATTCCGCGGTGTCGGGAGCCACGGCCTTCTTTCTCGGCTCAGTGGCCGACCGACTCGGCGCATCCCGCGTCTGCAAACTCGCCACCTTGCTGTTACCCCTCGGCTACCTCCTGACAGGACTCAGTCACGCCTTCTGGACCCTATGTGCTGGCGCGGCGCTCAGTGGCTTCGGCGCTTCCTTGTTACTGTGCACGGAAAACGTCGTCCTCGGCACCCTTCTCGTGGGCACAGACAAGGCGCACGTCCTGAGCCGCTTCGTCGCATTGTACACGCTGGTGATGGCGGTTGGGACCGCAGCTTCAGGGCTCATGAGCCAGGCCGTCGGCACGCGCGACTGCTTGATCATCGGCGCGGCGATCTCCCTGTGCGCCCCCGTCGTCCGCGTCTTCGTCAAGGTCGTGGACACCAAGTCACAAAGCCTGTTCCGGCGTCCGTCCAAGGCCATCTTGCAGATGGGGGTCTACGCGCTCTTGTTCGGCTGTGCCAGTGGTCTCTTCACCCCATTTGCCAACCTCATCCTGCAAGGACGGTACCACACGGCGGCCGGGGTGACCGCGACAGTGTCCGCGCTCGCTCTTCTGATGACCGCGGCCGGTTCCTTCGGGGTGTTGCCATTGCTCTCACGATTGGGTCGTCCTCGCACGGTGCGCTACAGTTTCCTCGGGATTGTTCTGGTGTCGCTCACACTCGGGATCGGCCTGCCACCGACCTGGGCATTCGTCGCACTATACCTGCTTCGCACAGCCGTGACATCGGTTCCCGGATCGATTGTGGATGCCACGTTTCTGGAGTGGACAAACCCCACAATGCACGTGCAAATGTTCGGCGTGCGGGTATTTGGCAACAGTATGGGGAATGCAGTGGGTTCGCTCTTGGGAGGTCATCTCTTGTCCCGCGGTGGCGTCACCGCGATGCTCGCCGGATCGGCCCTGTTGTTTGCGGCAGCCTTTTTCTACCTGCGCACCCTTCGCGCGAAGCCGCCCCTGACACCGGTCGATTCCGACAACGCCGCCAATGATTTCAGGTAGTCGCGCACAACTCAGCATGCTAATGTAGATGGAGGCATTGCTTCGCTGGATGATCAGTGAACAGGACCGACTTTCGGAGGTGTCTGGTGAAACGAAAGGTATTGCATCTGCTTGTTACGCTCGCTGCCTTCCTGGCGCTGTGTCTCGAAGCGAACATGTCAGGCACGCTGGCGATGGCAGCGGCCGTCCCAACAAACGGACCCACAGGAGCTCCCTACACCGATATTGCAGGAAACTTTGCAGCAGCTGATATCCTCACCTTAACAGACGAAGGGTACATACACGGCTTCGCCGACCAAACGTTTCGTCCCAACTTGCCTGTGACTCGAGGTCAATTTCTCGCTTACCTCATGACGTTGATCGAGCCCACCACAGGCGTGACACCGCAGTCCGATGGACCGCAGCACTATGCCGACGTGCCCCCCGGAAACTGGGCCTTTGCGTCGGTTGCCTCCGCGTATGCGGCGGGTTGGATTCAGGCCGACTGGATTGGGGCGGAGCCAGGACAGGACTTTCATGAAAATGATCAAGCCTCTCGCGGGGACGCCGCAGCTTTTTTTGTGGCGGCGCTCGAGCATCAGAAAAACCCGCTCATCCTCCCCCGCGGTGTCAGCCCACTGACCTATGCCGATGAGTTGGGCTGGTTCGCCGGGATCCCAGAAGCGGCTTCGACGACGTACCTCACGCGGGCGGACGCCGCCGTCGTCCTCGCCAACATGCAAGCATATCTGGAGAAGCGGGCGCATCCACTCGTGCCGGCCGCATCACCTGTCCTCCTCGGCTGGAACTACGGATCGAACCTCAGCGCCTATCTGCAGCAAGACGCAGCGGACTCCCCGCTCAACACCTTCGTCTATGACGGTTTCCACTTGAACGCCGCCGGTACATTTGTCAACTCGCTTTCCCCTTCCTACGCGAAAGACCTGCAGGCAGAGGGCAAGCAAGCCTGGGGGCTGTTTGGCAACACCAACAATCCAAGTTGGACGCATACTGCCTTGCTTACGCGGGCGTCCCGCCTGCAACTCTCCGAGACCGTCGCCGCGATCTGCGAAAGCGACGGCTTGAACGGTGCCAACGTGGACTTTGAAAATGTCGATGCCAGCGATCGCGAGGACCTGTCGCTGTTTGTGCAGACGCTCACATCCGTCATGCACCAGATCGGCAAAGAGGTCAGCGTCGACGTGGCCCCCCCATCCGCCGGTTCATGGTCGGCCGCTTATGACTATAGAGCCCTTGCGTCGGCCGCTGATCAGTTGGTCGTGATGACGTATGACGAGCATTGGAGCGGCGATCCGATGCCCGGCCCTGTCACGTCGGTGCCTTGGGTTCAAGGCAATTTGACAGCGCTTCTGCGGACTGTCCCGGCCGACAAACTGGTGCTCGGCATGCCACTGTACACGCGCGCCTGGGACGTGGCCGATCCGTCCGCGGGCAGCTATGGCATCCCGCTCATCGACATGACGTCGCTCCTGGCTAAAGCGGTGTCATCCAGCGAAGATGCGCGTTTCAGCCAATCCCTCGTCGTTTACGCAGGACCGGCGAGCGCCGATTATGAATTTTGGCGTGACGGACCGACCGTGCTCCAGTCGATCGGCAAACTCGCGGCCAACGACCATCTTGACGGTCTCGCGTTCTGGCGACTGGGATTCGAGTCCCCTTCGCAGTGGAGCCGCATCTTGCCCCCGGGACTCCAGGGGTCACGCTGAGGGTTCAGCGCTTACCGGCAACTGATGAGCCGTCTTATAAAAATGCCCATCGGCAGTAGCCACCATGTCGCCCGTTTCATCGGTCACGTCGGCATGAAACAGCGCGATCCTAAAGCTGTTTTGAGCTGACGTCACCGTGCAGTGCAGCAAGCCACTTTCAGCCGCCTTCACAAAGTTGACCGTGAGATGAAGCGTCACCGCCTTTTGCAAATGGCCATCCAACCGAAATGCGGTCTCGGCCATGGCCGTATCGATGAAGGTGGTCAACACCCCACCATGGACAATGCCATAGCGGTTGCGCAAGTCATCGCTAACCCTCATGCTGTAGGTGTACGCCTCACCTAGGCCCTCGACGGCCTTAAAGTCCATGACAGCCTGCAAGAAGGCCAACGGTTGCTGATACGTCTCCTTCTTGGCCTCGATCAACCGAATGACCTGTGCGATCTCTTCATCGTCCATTCCTTGCATCAGGCTCGCGATGCGGTCGAGCACAAGCAGACACCTCCGAAGTGGCTCCTGGCCATTGGCGCGGAACCGAATGACTACATAAAAAGAGGGAGACACCACCATGCCGAGGGGCCGCCGCGTACTCTTTTACCTCGCCACGATGCTCTACTGGTTCAGTCTCTACACCTACGTTCCCACGCTGACACCGTACGTCCTGCGACTCGGTGGCACCCTCGCTTTCGCGGGCATCGTCGTGGCGAGTTACGGATTCGCCCAGTTGCTGGTCCGCATCCCCATTGGCATCCTCTCGGATCGCCTGCACAACCGCAAAGCCTTTATCCTCGGGGGCATCTCCTGCGGCATCGTCAGTTGCCTCGGCTTCGCTCTCACTCGCGATGCCGGACTGGCGCTGCTGTGGCGGGGGATCGCCGGCATCGCCGCGGGAAGTTGGGTCGCATTCACCGTGTTGTACGCCAGCTCCTGGCCAAGTGCTGACGCGCCAAAGGCGATGGGGCTGATCAGTTTCTACACCAGTGCAGCGCAAATGGCCGCAGCAGCTCTCGGGGGAATCAGCGCCTCATGGTTCGGCTGGCATGCCCCGTTTTGGCTCGGCGCCCTCGGCGGCACCCTCGGTCTCGTCTTTGCAGCCACCACGGTGCGGGAATCCCCCGACACCGTCAGTAGTCCCCCGACAGTCCGCGGATTGCTCACCCTTGGGCGACAGTGGCCGCTGTTATCCGTGTCGCTCCTCGCCGTTCTCGCGCAAAGCGTGACCTTTACCACGTTGTTTGGCTTTACCCCGCTCTATGCGGACCATCTCGGTGCCCACCCCGCGACGCTCGGCTTGCTGACGCTCGTGTCGACGATTCCCAACGCGATCGCCGGGTACCTGTGCGGGTCGTTTCTCGGACGCCTGATCAACGTGCGAATCATCGCCGCACTGGGGTTTTTCATCGCCTGCGCGGGGACCCTCGCGATTCCTTTCACACACTCCTTGCCTGCGCTGTTTGCAACGCAAGCGTTCAACGGGTTTGGTCAAGGCCTGTCCATGCCGATCCTGATGGGCCTGGCGATCGCTGGCGTGGCGGCTCACCAACGGGCCACGGCCATGGGATTCTTCCAAGCAATCTACAGCGTGGGGATGGTGGGCGGACCGCTTCTGACTTCGTTCCTCGGGCTCCAGACGGGCTTTGTCACCATGGGTTGCACAAGCCTTGCAGCAGGCATCCTCGCCCTTGTCTGGATTCGCCCTACAAACGCCCCTACACCCGTAGCCCCGGGGACGGACGCGGCGACAGCGGCTCAGTCTTGATGGACAGGATGATACGCAGCCACCCGCTGCGCCAGCCCGTCATCGACCACACGCACCGTGACCACAGGCAAGTTAAGCGCAGCAATGCGGTCTGGGGCCACGATGCGATTCACCCAGTCAACGGGTACACGCGCGAACACGCCGCCAATGTCGTGCGTCAACTGCACCAGGTCGATGCCCTCATAGACGGGGAGAGAGGGCTTAAGATAAGACCGGGCCCGCGACCACATCGCGGCGCCGCCGCGCACGTTGCCATTTTGAAGGTGGTACAGACACACGGCGGCCTGAATCAAGCCTTTCAACACGACGGGCCGCCCCGTGTCCAGCCATAATGACTCGCCCACCTCGTGGCACTCGTAATAGTCCCTTTGCACATTAAAAAGATAGACGTACGCCACCAGCCGCTCGTCCATGCTCGCCGCCTTTCCCGTTCGCTAAGGGAGACCCAACAGCGACGGAGCGTTTTTCGTCTCGTCCTCATTATACTGGAAGTGCTCTACCGTGAAAAATATCGCAAGCAGGAACAGAACGCGCGTCACGGCAAATCGCGCGGCGCTGTCGTTCGGGATGATCATCAGGGTCACGATGACCAGCAAGTTAAGAAAGGCACCATACGCAGAGATGGGCACCAACATGAACCGAATGAACAAGATGAAAAAGGCGACAGACCACAGAAGCAGTGTACCAGGACCCTTCGTGGACGCAGGCTCAGGGGTATCCAATTTCGCACCTCCTGATTCATCCTATGCGACCGAGCCGATAAAGCCATACAGACTCCTGTCCGTTACGCGTCGACGTAGCCGGTCATACATTTCAGTATGGGTGACGACTCATGTAAGGGAAATTCGACACACGTCAAATCCGACAACGACGATTGGGGGGAGTTCGTTGCACTCGTGGATGGAGCAACATCCTGAGCAGAGCGTCGTCTTGGTGTACTGTGGCCTTCCGCACGGAGTCCGCCGACCGCTTCCGGTCGCGCACCCACGGCCACCAGGGCAGCCGCTGCCGCTGCCACGACGACCCCTGCCCTGGCGCTGAGGACGCAGCACAGAGTTTTTGAAAGTGCAGCGCGTCCCGTTCTAGCTTCTGCCAAATGGCACGTCGTGAACCTGCGCCCAGACGGTCACGTAGGCCACGGCTTCGGCCCGCTGCTGGCGCGTGAAGCGGATGAAAAGGTGCGCAGGCATGCGACGTCCCTTGCGTTTGCAGACGACGTTCAATATCCCTGTTCGGTCGTCATACCACAGTTCGCCAACGTCGCTGATCATCAGGGTCTCCTCTGCGAGCGAGATGTGCCCATCGCCAAACAAGACGGAAAAGTGGCGATGGGAGCGGTCCAAGGCGACGAGCGCGATGATGAGGCCGCCAATGAGAGACAGGACTTCGGTTAGTCGGGACGTAATCACCCCGCTTTCGTGCAACGTCATGCAGCCCAGTACGATGAGACTGGCGACCGCCGACAGACTGCTCGCCCACGCGGGCCGTGTGATACAAAACGTTCGCTCTGCCGCTTCCATACACCCACCTCTTTGCCGAGGTTCGACTGGTTGATGTAGATGTATATGAGAGTGGCCCCGTCCAGAATGATCCTGGACGGGGCCACACATGCTCGTTGATTGACTTCCCTACCTCTTTGGCCATATAGCGCGAGGCATCGGTGCCACGGCCTCCTGGCTACGGCGCTCTTGCTTGAGACCTGGCGAGAATCGTCCCGGTTCGACTACCCCATGCGGGCCACCCGCTCAAAGTCGTGCACCCACATGCCCATGGCCGGCGAAAATCCCGAACCCGGATGAACGCCGTTCAGGTAGTCCATATACTCGGCGACCGTACTAAACCCCTCGCGCCGCGCATCGGCATCGGTCATGTCCCCCAACTTTTGCGGGTACACAGACGTCACGCGAAACTGAACGCCCTGCAACATCCATAACTCCCCTGGGTCCGCATAGCGCCCACCGCGGCGAGTCGCTGTCTTCACCCCAGACAGCACTTTTTGCACATCCTGTTCTCTCGTCACAAGTCGTTCAATGGAGCAAGTCTTCGGTGGTAATTCCACGTCCATTCCTCCCTATCGTTTTGTCGCCAGCCAACGCGCGACGGCAAGGATTTGCGTCTGGGTCAGAATCTCGTCATGTGGTGCCGCATAGGCAGGCATCGGGCCGCCCCCGACCTCAATCTGGTGCACGATCTGAGCCACCGTCATCGTCGCCCCCACATGCTGTAAACTGGGGCCAATTCCACCCTGCAAGTTCTGGCCATGACAGGTGTTGCACCCGATTTCGTAGACGGAGACCGCTAAAGGATACTGTGTCCGATCCGTCTGCGTCACAGTCTCACACCCCGTTAAGAGACCAATCAAACACAGCGCTGACACGCTGGCAAAGATGCTGAGACCACGACCACGACCGAAGCTCATCCCATCACCCGTCTTCTGACCGTTTGCCCTACCACGTCTCCACGTCATGACAAGAGCGGCGCACCTTCACTGGAGCTCGCTTCGAGTTCGATCCCGAAAAGGAAAGCTCTGCAACACGAGATAACTCAAAATCGTGAACAGAATCATCAGGAGCGATACGTGCAGCAAGTCGGCGTTCAGGTCGATCAAGCTGAGGATCAACCAGGCTCCGCTGGCGATCTGTAGCACCGTCAGGACCAACAGCCAGATGGCCCCACGGAAGAGATCACCTCGCGTCGTACGCGTGGTGCGCAAAAAGTACAGTAAGAAAATGACCAGAACGGCCAACCCCAGGGCGATCAACCGATGCAAGAAGGCAAGTCCGACATTGCCCGCAAATCCAGGAAACACCTGTCCGTTGCACAATGGCCAGCCTGTGCAGGCCGTAGCCGCGCCCCGAAAGGATATGTAGGACCCCACGTAAATGGCGATGAAGACGTACACCCAGATCCAGCGTATCCAAAGCACCAGTTTGCGCCCCACCCCGCGCTCGCGATCATCCAGCCCGTTTTGGCGTGACAGACAACGGGCACGATACTGAAACAAAAAGACGGTCAGCAACACAACCCCCACCATACCCAAGAGACCAAATCCCAGGTGCAAGGCCAGGACCTCGGGTGGGTTGACAAACACGACAGCGAGCGCTCCCAGGAGCGACTGAATGATCACAAAACCAATCGCCACCGCGGCAAACAGCTTGACCTCCAGCCAGCGACCGAATCGAGTCCACGCCCAGATCGCAAATGCCACCGCCACGAGCGCGAAGAATCCAACCAGAAAACGGTGAAGAAACTCAATAATGACATGCGTGTTGTCCATGGCGGGAATCACTTGACCGTTGCAAAGCGGCCAATCGGGTCCACAGCCTTCAGCCGACCCGGTCTGCGTATCGAGAAACCCGATGAAATTGATCAAAAACATGCCAAACGACGCCACCACACCGAGCGCCAATAACCACTTTGAGGGTATGCGCGTTACAACCGTTGCCGATCGCACAGACAAACTGCCTCCACCTCCATGAAAGAAACCCGCCAGACAGGCCATCGCTCGCGCGGACAACTCGCCCCATGCTCAGTATAAACCAGCAGGGCCGGGCAGCACACGTAAAACTATGAACAACTGTGGGCAAAATTAAAACCGCCCCAAGACGGCCCAAAGGCGGTCACAGTGCGGCCTTAATTGCCCCAAAGGGGTAGACGAAGCAGGCAATAAGCCGAGTTCTGTTCCTCACGTGCTGCAAGCGGCAAGGTCCCCGCGCGCTTCCTTGCGGAGTCCCGCCAAGATCACTTGCCTCGCACAGACGAGGTGGCAATCATCTATCTAGGCGCACTGTTGCCAGGGCGCTCAAGCAACCTACCCGAGTGCGTGGCGGGCCACCACATGTGCACTCCTATGCGGTCTTGCTCCAGGTGGGGTTTACCTAGCCGCTGCGTCTCCGCAGCGCTGGTGCGCTCTTACCGCACCGTTGCATCCTTGCCTGTGCTAAGGCCCTAGGCCCTGCCATCGGCGGTCTCCATGTCTGTGGCACTATCCTTAGGATCGCTCCCACTGGGGATTACCCAGCACCCTGCCCTGTAGAGCTCGGACTTTCCTCCCGCGCTGCCTTTCGACACTGCGCCGGCGATTGCCTCGCCTGCTTCGTATAGAGCATTAGAACACAAACGCGGGGAAGACGCAACCAGAAAGATATACCGAACCCGTCATGCTGCGTCTGCGGTCACGAAAAGTACTCCTGGCGGAACCGGAAGAGTGCGCCATACTCTGCGCGCACCTCCACCATCCGCGCCGCCGCTGCGTCTGACCGCGGGTGAGCCAGCGCCCCGAGCACCGCTTGCCGCTTCGACAGCTCGCTGTCGAGTTGTCGCTTTAGCCACTCACATCTGACGGCAAGACCGTTCGACCCACACGCGTAGAGCATGCGGTCTGTCGCCGGAAGTCCCAAGTACTCCGCGCGCCAGACCGACCCGAACGTCGACGGATCCGCCACGACGCCGCATGAGGGAGGACTCAGGAGGAGACACTCGTACACCAGTTCCGCCTCCCTGACACGCACATCGGCGACGAGTTCGTATCCCATCTTTTCTGCCCAGAAGCGCATCAGCCCTGAACCTGACATGGGCTGTAGGACAAAGCGAGGGGGCTCATCCATCAGTAGCCCGGCCGCGTGATCCGATGTCAGGATATCCCACATCGTGGAAGCACCCATCCCGGCAATGACGATCGCGTCCACCTCGCCTGCGCGAAGCGGTCGCAAGCCATCGCCCTGACGAACATCAACCAGGCGCGCACAGGTCGAGGCACTGACAGAAAGCCGCGTAGCCGCGAGCGGACCTGCGCTCAGTTCCACTGCGATCGCAGACTCAAATCGCCCCGATTCAACCAAGGCGAGCGGCACTTGCGCGTGGTCACTCCCGATGTCCGCCACAGTTCGACCGCGCCCCGCAAGATCCGCGATACGCGCCAATCGTCCCGTGAGGAGTCTCTGGTCCTGCACTAACATCCGAGCTGCCTGGCGATCACCATGCGCTGCACTTCGGACGTCCCCTCGCCGATCTCCATCAACTTGGCGTCTCGCATGAAACGTTCGACGGGAAAGTCGTTGACATACCCGGCTCCACCATGAATTTGCACCGCTTGATCACAGGCGCGCATACAGATCTCTGAGGCGAACAACTTGGCCATGGCCGCCTCTTTCGTAAAGGGGCGATGCTCATCCTTGAGCCATGCTGCCTTTAACACCATCGACCGTGCCAGTTCGATGTGCATCGCCATGTCAGCCAGCTTGAACGAGATCGCTTGAAACTTTGAAATCGCCTGCCCAAATTGCTCGCGGGATTTCGCGTACGCCAACGCAGCCTCATACGCCCCCCTTGCAATCCCGACAGACAGGGCCCCGATGCTGATCCGCCCTCCGTCTAGCGTATACAAGAACTGTTTGAATCCGCCCTCTTCGGTACCCAGAATGTTGCTTGCCGGAATGCGGACGTCGTCGAGCGCCAGCTCACACGTGGGGCTCCCGCGCAGTCCCATCTTTTCATACAATCGCACGACGTGAAAGCCCGGTGCATCCGTCGGGACGATGAACGCGCCGATTCGATTGCGCCCACGGTCATCCGTCCCGACCACCGCCGTCACAACCACAGTCCTGGCCACACTCGCATTGGTGATGTATGTCTTGGCCCCCGTAATCACGTACTCGTCGCCATCGCGCACTGCGCGTGTCCGCGTGCCTCCGGCGTCGGAGCCCGCACTGGGCTCTGTCAGCCCGAAAGCACCGAGCGCCTCCCCTCTCGCCAACGGCACGAGGTACTCAAGTTTTTGCTCGTGCGTGCCGAAGTAGGAGATCGGCCCGCAGCCCAGTGAGACGTGCGCAGCGAAGCTCAGCCCGGTGCTACCGCACACGCGGCCCACCTCTTCCACGGCGAGTGCATAGGAGATGGTATCCGCTCCGGCACCGCCATACTCCTCGCTGATGGGTAGGCCCAACAATCCCAGGTCGGCCATGTGCGCAAACGTCTCCGCAGGGAAACGCCCCGTGCGATCCACCTCGGCCGCCTTCGGTGCGATCTCCGCCTCCGCAAACTCTCGTACCATCGTTTGGATCATCGTCTGCTCCCGCGTCAAGTCAAAGTTCACTGAATACCCCTCCGTCCCAGCTGTGCGACCAACCGGTCGGTCGCCTATTGGTAGTATATCAAAAATGACGTTCGCCAGAGCCACCCGGCAAACGTCGATTTCTTGTCCCGCGACGGCTGCACCCGTGGCGCGGGAGAACCCTCACGCCACCAGTCGGGCAGCCCTTTCCCTACTCGAGAAAATCCTTGAGGCGCTTGCTTCTGCTCGGATGACGCAGCTTCCGGAGCGCTTTGGCCTCGATTTGCCGAATCCGTTCGCGGGTCACACCGAACACTTTGCCCACTTCTTCGAGGGTGCGCGTGCGCCCATCATCCAGACCAAAGCGCAGGCGCAAGACGTTTTCCTCGCGCTCCGTCAGCGTGTCGAGGACATCCTCGAGTTGCTCTTTCAGTAGTTCATAGGCTGCCGCATCCGCCGGCGCCAATGCGTCGTCGTCCGGGATGAAGTCGCCGAGATGCGAATCGTCTTCCTCGCCAATTGGCGTTTCCAACGAGACGGGTTCCTGTGCGATCTTCTGGATCTCGCGGACCTTCTCGGGGCTCATGTCCATCTCGGTCGCAATCTCTTCGGCGCTCGGCTCACGACCAAGCTCCTGAAGCAATTGGCGCGAGATTCGAATCAATTTGTTGATCGTCTCGACCATGTGGACCGGAATCCGGATCGTGCGCGCTTGATCAGCAATCGCGCGAGTGATCGCTTGGCGAATCCACCACGTGGCGTACGTGCTGAATTTGTAGCCCTTGCGATAGTCAAACTTCTCCACTGCCTTGATCAGGCCCATGTTGCCCTCTTGAATCAAGTCCAGAAACAGCATGCCACGACCGACATAGCGTTTCGCGATGCTGACGACCAACCGCAGGTTGGCTTCGGCGAGGCGCCGCTTGGCCTCCTCATCCCCCGCCTCTATGCGTTTGGCCAACTCAATCTCGTTGTCCGCCGAGAGCAACGGCACGCGGCCGATTTCTTTCAGGTACATGCGAACTGGGTCGTTGATCTTGATTCCGGCTGGGACCGTCAGATCGTTCAAATCGATCTCCTCGCCCCCGGTGGCCTCTTCCTCCGACAGCCCCAACGGCGGCTCCCGATCGTCGTCCAGTTCTTCCTCTTCACCGTCTTCATCTTCCTCCGCCTCGTTGACCACTTCGATGCCAAGATCGGTCAATTGCTCAAAAAAGTCCTCGATCTGATCGGCTTCCTGATCAAAAGGTGATAGACGGTCCATGATCTCCGTGTATGTGAGGAGCCCCCGCTTCTTCCCCGCAGCAAGAAGATGATCACGAACATCCTCCAGCGTCGGCTCCAACTGCGTTTGATCCCGCAACTCTTTGCTCATCTTCCGCTCCCCCTCTCGCTGCGCCTCGCGGCGTCGCGTACTTTGTGTCCATCTGTCAAGCCACTACCTCAAACGGGCAACCTGCTCCTGCAGTTCCCGAAATGCCGCAAAGTCCGCTGACGAGACCGCCGCGCTCATCTGCCTCTCGAGCATCTTGATCGCCTGCTCGCGGTCGTAATCCCGAAGGCATTTCAGCGCGTCCTCGACCATCGTCTTGCCCACTGACTCGGACACCGGTTCGTCATCGGCCCTGTGCATGAGCTCGGCTGCAAAATAGACGACCTGCGGATCCTCGATGCAACTGATCAACCACTGTGGATCCGCCTCCTCCCGATCACCGTAGAATCTATAGATATAGGCCTGCAATGCCCCAGCCAACTCGCCGGGAAACACTCCGTCGAAGCGACTTTGTATGTCCCGCGCCAGCGCCGGGTCTTGCATCATGAACGTAAGCAAAAGGCGTGCCGCCACTTCATGTCGTTCCGGCAAGGGACCCGATACTGCGGATGAATAGTTGCGGCGAAATGAATCGCCATCAGTATTCCGTTCATTGACAATTTTATCCTTGCGTGAACGGTCCTTTGCGGTCGCTAACTTGTGAACATCATCACGCAGGGCGGCCGGCGACATCGCATACTCTCGAGCCAATCGTTCGATCGCCGCCTCTCGCCCCAGCGCACTGGCCTCTCGAGCTATCAAGGTGACCGCATCGGCAAGATAGGGAATTCGATCGCGCGTCAGGTGCTGGGGATGAGCGCGTTTCAGTACCTCGAGTTGAAAGTCGAGGGCACTGACCGCCCGATCGATCACCTGCTCGCGAAACGTCTCTGCGCCGCGAACGCGAATCCACTCGTCGGGATCTTCACCCTCGGGCAACATCGCAACCATGACCGCTGCGCCCGCTTCCCTACAGATCGCGAGACTCTTTCCTGCAGCTTGCTGTCCTGCCGAGTCTCCGTCATAGAGAAGAACGACCGTCTCGGCCACGCGGTTTAACAAGGTCGCCTGATCAGGTGTGAGCGCCGTACCGAGGCCCGCCACGGCGTGCAGGATGCCTGCTTGATGAAGCGCCAGGACATCCATGTACCCTTCAAGCAACAACACCTTACCCGCCTTGCGAATCGATTGCCTTGCCTTGTGATACCCATAGAGGGAACGTCCCTTGGTAAACAGGGGCGTCTCCGGACTGTTGAGATACTTTGGCTGATCCGATCCGAGTGTCCTCGCGCCAAAGGCGATCACGCGTCCTTGAAGATCCCAGACTGGAAACATCACGCGCCCGCGAAAGCGATCAAACAACTGCCCGCGATCACTTTGCAGACACAGCCCGGATTCCAGCATCACCTCTCGGCTAAAGCCCCTTTTACTCAAGAACTCGACCAGAACCGTTCCTGAAGACGGGGAATAGCCAAGCCCATACTGGGCGATCGTCTTTTTTGTCAAACCCCGGCTCAAAAAGTAAGAAAGTCCTTGCGTTCCGACGTCCAAATTCATTACAATGTGGTTGTAAAGCTTTGCAGCCAGATCGTGCGCGCGCAAGAGTTCGATTCGCTTCTTTGCACCGGGATCGTTTGTATCCTCGACCTCGGACAGTATCGGCATCGGCAGTCCCGCTCGCTGAGCCAGTCGTTCCACAGCTTCGCGAAAGGTCAGTTGCTCTAGTTCCATGAGAAACGTGATTGCCGTTCCTCCAGCCCCACAACCGAAGCAGTGATAGCCTTTGCCCGGCTTGACGTCGAATGAAGGTGACTTTTCCGAATGAAACGGGCACAGGCCGATATACGACCGCCCCCGCCGCGTCAGTCGAACGTGTTCGGAGATCACCTCGACGATATCGACACGCTCCAGCAGTTGCGCGAGGAACTCGTCAGGAACACGTGTGTACATAGGTTGCTGTTCCACCTCCACTTCGCGGTAGGCACCTAGCGCACTGTGTTCAGTTTTCTTTCCTGGTAACTTTATTCGCCAAGATTCAACACTTTCCTGCCGCCACGAAGAAAAAGTTGCCCCTCCTTAACAAGTGTACACAAACTGTTCGACATTTGACTATTCTGTCTCCACGTGACTGAATCTAAACGTCCACTCTTTATTAGATGTACGCACAAACGTCCAATTCATCCCCGCACCCAGTGAGTTTTCATGATAAAGTCTTGACATGGTCCAGAATCAGGCTGGCGACTTCCTCCACTGCCCGCCGTGACACGTCGATGATCTTGCACCCGATGTCGCGCATCACCTGTTGTGAGTATTCAAGTTCTGTGCGGATGCGCGTGCGGTCGGCATAGCTGGCTCCATCCCGTAGCCCAAGCGTCAAAAGTCGTTCGCGCCGGATCGCGTTGAGTTCGTCGGCCCGAATCGTCAGACCGATGACACGCCCCACCGGCAAGCGAAACAGTTCAGGCGGGGGTGCCACTTCCGGCACCAGTGGCACATTGGCGACCCGAACGCGCTTGTGCGCCAAGTACATGCTAAGCGGCGTCTTTGATGTGCGGGAGACGCCGATCAAGACCACATCCGCCCTCAAGAGCCCTCGCGGATCCCGGCCATCATCGTATTTTACCGCAAACTCAATCGCCTCGACCCTGCGAAAGTATTCGTCATCCAACTTATGCAACAGACCGGGCCGAAGTTTCGGCGTCGCATCGAAGACATCTTCAAAGGCAGTCATCATCGGCCCCATGATGTCCACGGCACGGACCCCAACCCGTTTCGCCTCGTCCCGCATGCCTGTGCGTAGCGCCGGGAGAATCAGCGTATAGGCGATGAAGCCTCCCGCTTCGTACGCACACGCCACGACCTCCGCTACCGTGTCGAGGGAGTCGACATACGAGACGCGCCGAATCTCAAACTGTCCCTGATCAAACTGGCTGGCTGCCGCACGCACAACAAACTCGGCAGTCTCTCCAACAGAATCGGAAACGACGAAGACGATGGCTGGAATGATCTCCTTCAAAGTACTTTACCTCCCGTCGGCCCGTCTCGCGCAACCAGCCAGCGCACAATCGTGGTTTTGGTGATGCGCCCTACCAAGATGGGTGCCGGGTCTGCGTCCTGCCGGATCACGGGCAACGAATCCACCTGAAAGCGAATCAAGAGCTCCGCGGCATAGAGCAGCGAATCATCTGGCGTAACCGTCGCGATGTTGGGCATTCTCGTCATCACCATAGAGATGGGCAACTGATGAAGATCATTTTTTCCGATCGTCACTTTCAACAAATCCTTGCGCGATACGACGCCGGCGAGTTGCCCATCGTCGCGCACGACAAAGAGCGAGCCCACATCCTCGAGGAACAGCGTCACCACAGCATCGTAGGCGCAACACTGCTCGGGAACAACAATGGGAACGCCTTGGTGGTCGCGCACCAGATCAGCGGCCAACAGGTGGCGAACGCCGCCGTAAACAGGCGCGCCATCCTGCAAATAATACCCGACGCGAGGTTTGGCCCCGAGGATCCCCATCATCGTCAAGACCGCCAAGTCTGAGCGGATGGTTGCCCGTGCGGTAGCCAAGGAATCTGCGATTTGTTCACCCGTGATCGGCGCCCGCTCGCCGACGATGGCGACAATCTGTCTCTGTCTCTCCGTGAGGTCCATACTTGTGCCTCCTCCCGAATTCAATTGTCGCACGAAACGCGGCGTGGTACAATTTTGGACAGATCGCGGCTGGACCAATCACGGGAGGCTCTATCGTGTTACTGCATATTGTGTTGGCGATTCCACTAATTCTCGGATGCGGCCTCGCAACCGGACGATTCTGCAGTTATGAGTGGGGGACGCCATTTGCGTGGAATTTGAGCGTCTTGCGAACCCGGTATTTCTGGTTTGGCGCAGCCGTGGCGATTCTTTTTCTATGGTCAGATTATAAGTTCGGGCGCCTCTTTACTTCCCAGTCCTAAAGCGCGGGTCCAACTGCTGGGCCACGTGCAACCCACGCAACGAGATCCCCGCGTTCTCTGACAGCATGGCAGACAGCAATCGGCAGACCTCTTGTTCCGTGGCAGGCTTTACGTGCACCCGCCCAAGCCGAACAGGGGACAGCGGCGCCAAGTGCCTTAGCACCCGCCAGGCCCCTTCACTGATCGGCCACTCTGTTCGAGCCGCGCCTTGGCTTGCACATTCCCTACAAACACCCGATCCGCTCGCGACGCGAAAACGCACTGGTGGCGACATATGAGGAGTTCCACATTCACCGCACCGCTCTGTATCGATGGCGAGGCCCGCGTAGGGAAAAAGTGCGACCATCATCGCACTCACCGTGACGAGGGGGCCATCTTGATCCAGCACTCGTCGCAGCGCGACCTTGCAGTCATCGTATACCGCCGCCAGATCATGCCGGACCGCGGCCTCGTCGGCTGCGACCCGCACGATCATCTCGGCGATCGCCAAGGCGTAGGCCAGACGGGTCGGGTCGGTGGCACCAGCTTGAAAGACGGCCACCGACGTCCCTTGGATTATGACCCCGAGTTCACCGTCGCCTGTTCCCAGCAACAGGTTGCACTCGGTCAGCACCTGAGTCACTGAGGAGAGTGGCTTTTGCGGTTTTTGTGCGTCATAGGCGATGGCCCTTACTAGGCCGCGCTCTCGTGTAAGCAGGTCGACCAGTCGGTGAGCTTCTTGCCATGGCCGGCTAGTCAACACGAGTGCCTGAACACGCTGTGTCTGCATCGCACCAAAAACTCCTTCACCGTCCGCGCACGACGTCATCTGCATCCGTCCACGGTGGCGCGAGAGCGCCACGTTACCGTCTAACTTCCGGCTTCAATCTGCCCCTTGTCGCGTCCCGCTGATGCTTCGTCTTGTTCCGATCTGCGTGCGCCCGCAAGTGACTCATGTTGTTTGTACAGCAGGTAGGCGTCGATCTCTCCCGTCACAGAGAAGTAAGTCCACAGGAAATCTCGCATCGCAATCATCCTTTCTGTACGCAAGAAAAGCGCGTGCCAACTTAGCATGGCTCCGAGCAACACTTGCGTATACAAAGAAACCTTAGCCAACGCGGCGCCTGCCCATCATATGGAACCCTGTGACTACACGTCCCGCGGACGATGGCGCGAGAGCGCTGCTCCATCGTCTATTCCTTTTCAAAGCCAAAGGTGCGCAAGACGTGCTCAGTATTGCGCCAGTCCTTCTTGACCTTGACCCACAATTCGAGAAAGGCCCGCGTGTGCAGAAGGCCCTCGATGTCCTGGCGAGCCATCGAGCCGACCCTTCGCAGCGCTTCGCCTCCTTTGCCGATCAGGATTCCTTTCTGGGAGTCCCGCTCCGTATAGATCACTGCGTTGATATACAGGAGATCCCCCCGCCGCTCCAGTTGCTCGATCCCGACTGCGATCGAGTGCGGGATCTCTTCTCGCGTTGTGAGAAGTACCTTTTCACGAATGAGCTCAGCGATGAGAAACTGTTCAGGATGGTCCGTCGCCATGCCCTCTGGATAATAGAGAGGACCCACTGGCAGCAGGGAAAACAGGGTCTTTTCCAGAACGTCCACCTGTTCACCCGTCTTCGCCGAAAGCGGAATGATCGCGTGAAAGGGATGGACAGACTGCAACCGATCCATTTGCGACAACAACGTTTCCTTCGCGATCGCATCGACCTTGTTCAGCGCCAGCACCACAGGCGTCTTGGTGCCCTGGATGTGCTCAAACACCGTTTCGTCCTCGATCCCCTCACGATGCGATGCATCGATCACCAGCAAGATGACATCGACGTCGCGAATCGCTGACGTCGCACTGCGCACCATCCACTCCCCCAACAAGTGTCTCGGCTTGTGCAGGCCCGGTGTGTCGAGCAGAACCACCTGACCCTCCGGGCGATTGACGACGCCGCGGATCTGCGTTCGCGTTGTCTGCGGTTTGTTCGACATGATCGCGATCTTTTGCCCTACCATATGATTGACCAATGTCGACTTTCCGACATTGGGCCGGCCCACGATGGCCACAAATCCGCTCTTTTTCTGTCCTTCTCTTTCACTCATGTTCCACAAAGTCCTCTCTATAAAACGCATAGGGCAACAAATCGCTCATCACACAAATCTTGCGGTCCCCACTGAGATTCGCCAGCAGCACCGGGACATCAGCCGCGGCAAACTCGCTAAGAACCTGCCGACAGGCCCCACAGGGCGAAATCGCGCGCGGGGCATCCGCGACGACGGCCAAAGCGGCAATTTTCCGTCGACCTGAGTTGACCATCTCAAACACTGCCGATCGCTCGGCGCAATTGGACAGACCGTAGGAAGCATTCTCCACGTTACACCCGGTGAAGACAGAACCGTCATCACACAAAATGGCCGCCCCTACCAAAAACCGGCTGTACGGCGCATACGCCCTCTCGCGCGCAGCGAGGGCGTGCGTCAAAAGCTCCTCAACGTCCATATCTTGCTCCCCTCTCGTCGCACTCACCCTTGCCGCCCCCGCCGAACCTTCGCCACCGCATACGCCCCCACGGCCACCAGAAGGCACAAGAGGCCAAGCAAGATGATCCCCATAAACGGCGGTCGCAACAGTGTTTCCGGCCTGCGCCAATGAATCGGATCGAGCTTGTTGTAAAAGATCAAATAGGCCACCGTCAAGGCATTGACAGCCGAGACAAACACCGCCGCGGCAGCCACATCCTTGGCCACCTTTGCCTGCGGACGCCACTCTGCCGTCAACAGGTCCGTGACATGCTCCACCGCTGTATTGACGAGTTCCATCACAATCACGAGGGTGATCGAGAAAAATGCCGCGACGATCTCAGGCGGCGTCACAGGGATCAACGTACAGAGTGTCACCACGACAAATGCTGCTGCAAAGTGAATTCTCATGTTGCGCTGCGTCACAAGGGCGTGGGCGAGTCCGTCGAGCGCGTAGCGAAAGCTTTTCAGCAGTCGGTTCATCGCTCTTTAGCGGTGAAATCCAAGCGAATCGAGCACCTGCTCCTGAAGCGCAAACATCGCCTTTTCAGCGTCTGGATCAGCATGGTCATAGCCTATGAGGTGCAACATGCCATGCGCTGTGAGAAAGGCCACCTCACGTTCCACAGAATGCCCGTACTCTTCTGCCTGCCATACAGTCCGCGGCCAATTGATCACGATGTCCCCTAGGCACTGTACCGTCTCGGCATCCGTTCCGATGAAATGCGGCTCGAACTCACCCTCCTCCTGAAGCGCAAACGAAAGCACATCCGTCGGGGCATCGATGCCTCTGTAGGCACGGTTCAAGTCCTGAATCGCATCGTCATCAACCAAGGAGACGGAGACATAGGACGGAACTAACGCCTCACGTCGAGCGACTTCCTCACAAACCCTGCGCAAAATCCCGGTCACCTGATCCGCGATCTCCTCAGGCAAGTCTACGGCGATATCGAGATCCATCTCCAAGCCACAACCTCCTCCAGAATAACGGCGGAGCCGCTTATTCTTCCCGCAGACGGTGGCGCGAGAGCGCCGTGGTACCGTCTATTCCTTTACTGCGCCAATTTTGGCAGGGTCAGGATACTCGATGCGCTCATGATAGATGCCCTGGAGCGTCCTCATGAAGGCCTCCACCATGCGATCCAGGTCGCGCAGTGTGATGTCACACTGATCCAGTTGCCCATCTTGCAAACGATCCTTGATAATCTTCCGAATCATCGCTTCGATTCGCGGCGGCGTCGGCTTGCTGATTGAGCGAACAGAGGCCTCGACCGCATCGCACATCATGACGATGGCAGACTCTTTGGATTGTGGTTTTGGGCCAGGATAACGAAACTGATCCTGAGTCACCGCACCGTGCTTGTCTTCTTCAAGCGCCTTGTTATAAAAATACCACAAAACGGTCGTCCCGTGATGCTCCGCGCAAATCGCGCGCACGGGCTCAGGCAGCTTATGTTCCCGCAACATCTCCAGGCCATCGCTGACATGAGCGGTGACAATCAGGTAAGACAGATTGGGCGCCACGCGATCGTGCGGATTTTCTCCGCCGAGCTGGTTCTCGATGAAAAACAAGGGACGTTTCATCTTGCCGACGTCATGATAATAGGACCCGACGCGACAGACCAGCGCATCTGCGCCAATCACCTCAGCAGCAGACTCCGCAAGATTCCCCACAATCAGACTGTGATGATAGGTACCTGGCGCTTCCAGCAACAATTTGCGAAGCAATGGGTTGTTGGGATTGGCCAGTTCCAACAACCCCATATGCGTGATGACACCAAACACGGCCTCAAGATACGGCAGCAAGCCAATGGTCAATATCGCAGAAAGCAGCCCGCCCACAATGCCGTACAGGAGCTGATAGCCGAAGACACCCCAACCGGCTGTCGTCGACGTGAACAAAAAGTGCATGGTCGAGATCGTCACGACGTTTAAGCCCGCCGTAAGAAACCCCGCCCGCATGAACACGCTGCGATGATGAACCCGATTCATCGCCATGGTGGCACCAAGCGCTCCAATCAACGGCGTGAAAAAGTGTGGAAACGAGAATCCGAAAGCCGATCCCGCCAGGATCGCCAAGAGAAGGGATGACAGCATCGCCAGTGAAGATCCGAAAAACAGCGTGATCATCATGCTGCCCATGGCGACCGGCACTGCATACGCTACGTCGGATGTCAGGCCAGCGTCCACGCCAGCGACCGCCACCCTGATGATGACGGCGATAAACACGATGATGACGGTATAAAGAAGAAGATACAAGTTATCCCTGGCCACCCGGGCGCGACGCAATTGGATAAATGTCGCCATGGCACCTGTGAGCAACGCCAGCAGAAAGAAAAAGGCCACAAAGATCCCGTAGTCCGGCACGGCCTTCAGCAACTTGAGGTCCTGCAACTGTCCCATGACGGTGCCTGTGATCAACTGACCCCGTCTGACGATAACGTCGCCACGGTTGATCCAGATATCTGGCACGTTGCGTTCCGCCTGAAGTCGGGCCTGTTCCGTCAACACAGCGTCATAGACCAGATTGGGACGGAGTACGGCGCTCACAATCCTCCCAATGATTAAGCGAGTGGACTTGTCAACGTCGAGATTCACCAGTTGCGAATCGACAGTCATCGGGGCCCGGGCCATGTCAGTGGTGGAAAAAGGAAGCTGTAGAATCTGCTGCGTGATGCGGATCGAATCGCTGCTCACTCGCTGAAACAAGCTCGGCGACAACGTCACCAACTGTTCAAGGTCAGCCATTGTCAGCCCAGGCGGAAGCGTCGTCCGTCTCTGTTGAAGGCCGAAGCGGCTTGGCAGCTGTGTTTGGGCTTCTGCCTGTGCTCGAAGCGCCGCGGCTTCTGCGAACAGTGAGTCCAGCGCAGCCACGGCCGATTGCTGCACATCCGGATTGATGTCATAGCGCCCTGGCACAAGCGCTGCGGCCGCCGCCCTCGCTGCCGCCGTTGCCTGCACGTCGACCGCATCGACCGGCGCGATAATAGTGGCTTGACTGACCTGACCAACGCCTAAGTTGTATCGCTCGGGCAACACCGTTCCCACGAGAACCAGATACAGCACAACAGTAAACACAGCATAGATGGTGATGCGATAGCGGAGACTATACCGCATCGCCTCCCTGTCCAGGAGGGTCTTGCGTGAAGATCTTGCACCTGGCACGGCAATCACCCTTGTCCGATCTCTTCGTCGCGGGCGTACGCGCGAACCATTCTCGCGACAAGCGGGTGGCGCACGACATCCGCCTCCTCAAGCATGATAAACGCGATCCCTTCCACGCCCGCGAGAATCCGCAGGGCTTCCCGCAATCCGGATCGCTTTCCCCGCGGCAAGTCGATCTGCGTAACATCCCCGGTAATGACCATCCGCGACCCGAAGCCCAGACGGGTAAGGAACATCTTCATCTGTTCCGGCGTCGAGTTTTGCGCCTCATCCAATATGACAAATGCATCTTCCAGTGTCCGTCCACGCATATAGGCGAGCGGTGCGACCTCGATCAACCCCCGCTCCAACGAGCGCGCCATCTGTTCGGCACCCATCACATCCTGCAGCGCGTCGTAGAGTGGCCGCAGATACGGATCCACTTTTTCTTGTAGGTCGCCCGGCAAAAACCCCAAGTTTTCGCCTGCTTCGACGGCAGGTCGCGTCAGCACGATCCGTTTGACTTCGCCGCGGCGAAGCGCCAGATGAGCCAATACCACTGCGAGGTACGTCTTGCCTGTTCCTGCAGGACCGACGCCAAACACGATATCGGACTTGCGGATGGCCTCGATATACGAGCGCTGTCCAAGTGTCTTGACGCGAATGGGCTTCCCGCGAAAGCTGACCGCAAGTTCCTCACTATAAAGCGAGAGCAGTTCCGGCAGGTCTCCGTTTTGCTCAAGATTCATGGCGTAGACCACATCGCGCTCGGTCACCACATGCCCTTTGCGCGTCAGCGCGATCAGCGCCTCGAGCAACTGCACGGTTCGCGCAACCACCTCCGGATCCCCGTCGACAGTCACTTCGTTTCCACGGTCTCGCAGTTGACAACCCATCTGCTCGCGAAGCAAGCGAATGTGCAAACTCTGCGGGCCGAATACCGCTCGTGCCTCTTCGTTATCTCGCAAGATCAGTTTGCGCGGTTGGGAATCCTGTTCACTCAAAAGTCGGTCCAACTCCTCGTTACCTCTGGCTGGTGGGGGATGGCGCACTGGCAATCTGTTGCGCCTGTCCAATGTCTTCCTGGACTTCTGTCCACACTGACATGTACAGCTTACCACGCTCCAGTTTCTTCTGTAAAATCAGTTGGCGCATCACGCGGGCACGATCGGCCGCAGAGCGCAACACATCCTCCCTCGCCAACTGCAAGCCCTGACGTTCCAGTTCCACCTGAGACAGCGTTTCGCGGATTTTGCGAGCGTCATACACTGTCTCCTTACGCCACATGAGCGGCAAGCGCACATCTCCGATCAGGATCGGCTCCTCCTCGGACCGAACCAGCTCAGTGGCGTACGGCGGGCGCGCAAATCCCCAAACTTGCAAGACCAGCGACCCGATGACAAGATAGTCGTGTGAGACGTAGTCGCCTGTGATCGCTTCTGCCTGACGCTGTTCAGGGATGGCGATCCGCGACCGGTACCACACATCGGCTTGAACGGATCCCTCCGCGTACACCGTTTTCCCGTCGCTGAGCACCCCGGAGATCAGCACGGTGCCCGGCGTCACAAACTGCCCTGGGCGCACAGCCGGCATCCCCGAGTTTGCCAACAAACCCGTCACCACGCCGGGTACGCGAGCGACGATACTCTGCGGATTCCGATAGATCAAATCACTGGGCTTTACCCGCGGGATCACTTGCACGTACACGTTCGTGCCCTGAATCCGCACCCCGACCCAAGCGATGTCTGGCAGTTGGTCAAGGAGCGCAAGCTGTAGCGAATCTTGATCGAGAAGGCGGTACAGAAGCGTGCCGGGCCGAACGTGAAGTCGATTCAGGACGGCGGCCACAGCCTCAGGCTGATCCGTGCCCTCGATTTGTACCGTCCAGACGAAGCTCGACAACAAGTACAGGCAGGCGGCAAATGCCAGCCCTCCCAGCAAGAACACTTTGCGGCGACGGGCGCGCCAAACCAAAAACGGCACCCCCCGCTTTCGTCGAAACCGCAGGCGACAGCGGAAGGATCGCGCAAGACTGAGCACCGCGCCGCGATCTGTCAAGGCAAAGCAAAAGCGGTACGAACCATCCTCCAGCGGCCGCACGTCCCAAAGCCTCACCTGGCGCGTCACGAGTCCCGCCAGCATGCGTCGGTCAGGGTCGTCAAGCACGTGCACTTGAACGTATCCGGCGAACCACTCGGCAAGGCGAATGGACACAGCACGACCTCCTTTGTTGACCCGATGTGCCTACCCTCCCTAGGGGTTGGGATCAGGCGAAGTCAATCCCGCAAATGGTCCCCGTGACCACAACCTCTTCCGGCACGATGGTTCGCATCACGAGTCCCTGCCCGCGAATGGCGACCTCACCTCCTGCCACAGCGACGCGAATCAATCGGTCAGTAAATTCCACAAACACTCGATAGTTCTCAATCGTGACTTGAGACTGCCCGGTCACTGTGATGCGCGCGACATGTTCCAGGGTGTCAGCGGGAACCTCAAGCACACTAGCCGCCAAACGCTCCGTCTTATCCCGCAATCGGCGTTTCACTCGCATCCCTCCGAAGTGGATCGGACCACCAACTCCTGCACGACTGCGGACCCTCCTGATTGCACAAGCCCAGCCACCAGCGCGCGTGCCTCTCGCCGGTTCGTCCACCTTTTTCAGATGTATGCGTCAGCAAAGGGCCTTAGACACGCCGTGGTCGAAGCCCCAACAACACAAAAGACCGCCCGCTAGTCCGGACGGTCTTTTGTGCACAGAAACCATGGTACTGTGAAGCATCGGTGCATGCACGACGACGCGCAATCAGCCCCTTACAGAGAGCCTACTGCAACACGGATTGAACGATCCGGTTAACCGTGCGACCCTCCGCCGCTGCACCCACGCGTTTCATCACGGCCGGCATCAGTTTCCCCATGTCTGCCTTTGACACGGCGCCCACCTGTTCCGCCACCTCGCGAACGATGGCGATCAGTTCGGCTTCTGATAATGCGGCAGGCAGATACGCGGACAATACAAGGATCTCAGCCTCGGCTTCGGCTATCAGGTCTTCGCGACCCGACCCCTCCAGCGTCGCGATCGTCTCACGCCGCTGTTTGACTTCCTTGCGAAGGACGCCTATCACCTCATCATCCGAAAGGTCCCGACGACCATCAATCTCGGCATTGCGAACAGCGGCCTTGACCATTCGCAAAACGGACAACTTCACTTTGTCCTTGTCACGCATCGCTTGCTTCAAATCTTCCGACAGTTGCGCGCCCAGTCCCAAACGACTCACTCTCTTCCTGCAAGCCGCTTCAGTACGAAGCAGTCCCCTGCACTATCCCGGTAGATCTGATCGAATCGCACTCGCGGGGTGTTAAAACTTCTTGCGCTTCTTCGCCGCAGCTTCCGCCTTCTTCTTGCGGGCCACACTTGGTTTGTCGTACTGCTTGCGCTTACGAACTTCGGCGAGGACGCCATCTTTCGCAGTGGCACGCTTAAAACGACGCAGAGCACTTTCCAGTGATTCATTCTTGCGAATCTTGATCTCGGACAAGTAAATCTCCCCCCCTCCACCGATCACTCGTAACGGGAGCGGAACATCCTACATTACCAGTATCTCCGCCGATTATATTCTACCACAACAAATACTGTCAACCAAATCGACCGCTCTCGCGCATCCATGTGAGGGTTTGCGAGAGCCCAACCTCCAGCGGCATCTCCGCTGTGAACCCGAAGGTTCGCTCCGCCTTGTCCGGCGACAACGCGCTGAAACGAATGTCGCCCGGACGTTCCGGAAGGCGCCGCACCTCCGCCTTGACGCCGGATGCCGTCTCCAGCAAGGAAATCAACTCGAGGTTACTTGTCTGAACGCCCGTGCTCACGTTGAAGCGCCCGCTCACCGTGGACTGGGCCGCCAAAAAGTTGGCCCTCGCTACATCTTTCACAAAGATGTAATCTCGGGTGTGTTCCCCATCGCCGTTCAACTGCAGCGGCGCACCCGTCACGAGACCTTTGCCGAAGATGGCCACGACTCCGCCTTCACCCGTCAAACCCTGGCGCGGCCCATACACATTGGCATAGCGCAAGGCAGCAAAACCCAACCCATATAACTTGGCGTAGACCTCCAGGTACAACTCGCCCGCGAGCTTCGACACCGCGTAAGGGCTCTTCGGCAACAACGGCCGCTCTTCCGCCAGCGGCAACCCGTCCGTGGGATCGCCATAGACGGCCGCAGACGACGAGTAGATCAACCTGTGCGCCCCTGCTTTACGGGCTCCCTCCAGCATGCGGATGAGACCGACCATCGTCGTGTTCGCGTCCGTGAACGGATCGGCAATCGAGTCCGCAACGGAGGCCCGAGCAGCCAGATGGAACACCAAAGAGGGGCGATAGTCGGCGACGATGGCCTCCGCTTCCGCAGTGGCCACGTCACACAGAAACTGCTCGGCTCGACGCCCCCCGTTCCACTCCGCGTCCGGTGCCACTATATCGATGATTCCCACATCAAACCCCTGCTCATGCAAAAGATCCACCACATGAGAACCGATGAATCCGTTGCCCCCGGTCACAATTGCCCTCACTGACTGTCCGCCCTCTCACGCCACCGCTTGTCCCACATGATCAACAGTATACAAGATCGCGCGCGAACGCGCTTACTCAACTCGTTGCTTATGCTCCAGCAACAGTAACCGCTCCCACAGATCCCCGAGTGTCCTGACGCCGCGCTCTTGGCTGTCTCGGATGATGGCACGCAACAATCGTTCTGTCATGCGTGCATCTCCCAGCGCCGAATGACGCATCTGCACCGGCACCTCGTAGAGCGCCAACAGCATGTCCAGCGTGGGGTATTTGCGAAACACATGCAGACACATGGCCCACTTGCCTGTATCGAGAACTTGCGGTTGCCACTCGACGCCCCAGGTGCGCCGCAGGGCAAGACTCAAAAACCGCATGTCGTGCGCGGCATGGTGAGCGACGATCGTACGGTCCCCGACATACTGCAAGAACCATTGCAATACGTCGCCGACAGGAGGCGCGCCCACAAGATCGCTCACCGTGATCCCCGTCAACTCCGTCACGATCTGCGGAATCACAACGTCGCCGGGATGTCCAACCAAACTGTGAAACCCTGCATCCGCCGCAGCGTCCGCTGGGTCGCACAGCACTGCGGCAACCGAGAGCAAGCGGTCTTCTTGGGGAGCAAAGCCTGTCGTTTCCGTATCGATCACGGCGTACGGCAGTACCGAGAGATCCGTATCCGCCATGTCGTGTTCCCGGGCCGCCGTCAACATACTTCGCAGTTCGACTTGCCCCTGCAACGAGCGCTCATGATCGAGACTAGTCAATTCACGCGGCGCGCCCCCTCCGAGGAGGTGACGCAACACCCGGATCCGCTCAAATGCCACGCCGCAGGACCCCCTTCGGAAACTGTCGCGCCGTCACCTGTTGCAACTGGCGTAGGGTGTGATGCGCGAGCTTGATCTCTTTGAGGAGGCATTCAGGCAAGGCGTCCGGGTCAACGTAATCGTCCAGCGTCTCGCCATCGCGGTCCTGGCATAGGTGATGGGAGAGGCGCGCTTCTAGCGTCGCACTCAGCGCCGCGCGCACGCGGTCCGCCAAGTCGGCACTCCACGCATGCGCTCCCACTAAGCCGTCAATGCGCTCAGCCGTTCCCGGCTGCTCTAAGCCGAGGCTTAGCGCCCATATCCGTATGCTGTTGACCAACGGCGTGTAGAGACTATCCTTGAGCGCAAAACGGCCCTTGTGAACACCTGCAGGTTCCAATCGCAAGTGCCCGCGCAAGGTGAGTGACACCTTTTGGGACAGCCCCTGATCCGCTGTCTTCCACTTGATAAACGCTGATCTGGCCACCGCCCCGACCGCTTGCGCGCGCATCCGTTCGACTAAAACCGGGTCGCCCCAGACGACGCGGGCATCCGCCGCAATCAAAAGGTACCGAATGGAATCCCAGTCCGGCAGCGCCTCGTACTTGGCCAACCGCGCCTCCCATGCTGATGTGCTCCCTCGCCAGCGCGGGTTGCTCGCCATCACGTTTCCCGAACACAGCGGGTAGCCGACGTCATGCAACAGCGCCGCCACCGTTTCACCGAGTCGCTTAAAATAGGGCTCGTCTCCATCGTCCCCATCTTCGTACAGGAGCGCATGGTCCTGATCGCACAGTATGCTTTGCTCATCGCGCGCCCCGCTGCCCAAGATGGCGAAGGCGACGTTTCGCTGAGGGATCCTCCACCCGTCTTTGGCCAAGCGCCAAAGCGCCCACTCGAATGCCTCTCTGTGGAGCGCGCGATGCCGTATGGCCAATTCGCGGAAGGTCTCGCCGATGGAACGCTCTGCATGCCAAGCCCGGGCCAGTTCCGGAAGCGTATCCCGCAACTCGCGAATCGCCTGTTCGCGGCGAGCCTCCTCTGCAAAGATCGCCATCCCCGTTCCTCCTCGTCGTCACGACGCCGGCTGGTGCCAGCTTGCACGCCCACTGTGCACTTGCCCAGCGCCTGTCCCGCGGGTCAGCATATCCTGTTAACAAAAAACGTCATACCCCCGGGGTGAGGACAATGAAAATCAGCACATTGCTCAGGGCCGGATCACTGGCGATGGACATCTACAACCACCAATCCGCACGGCAACTGGGAAACTTGGTCAAAGGCGGGATCGAGCGGCGAAGAAGCACACCCGAAGCAGCAAAAGTTGGCACTGCCCACCGCAGCAGCAAGGCCACCACGCAGACACGGGCGCGCACCTCGGGTCCCTATCGCCAGCAAGGAGGGCGCTCCTTGCCGACCGGCTATCCGTCGTCCTCGTTTCACCAAGAACTGAGTGACCCGCTGGTCCCCATCAAGAAGGCATTCAAACACGTGACCCCGGACAATGTCCAGAAAGCCATGCAGTGGCACGGCATCATCAAAAGCTTTCTCGCCAAAGACTGACCAGCCAGCCCACTTACCGCTCGACTGGCCGTGGCTCGTCATCTGTGGGGGCCCCGTCTGGCCCCCCTGACGAGAGCCACCGCTTTTTCACGTAGATGCCCATTACGAGTAAGACCGTCACGACGAAGACGGCGGTGATGATCGCCGGAATCACTCCGTGTGTCAGGCCGACGGCCGCTCCGCCGAAAAACACGTAAAAAGGAATCAGCCCGACAGCCGTGGTCCACAAAAAGGGCCAAAGCCGAACGTTCAGCATCCCCGCTATGTAATTCAGGGCATGGTAAGGGAACGGGGTCAGGCGCAATCCCAACAAACCGAGCGTTCCCCGACGAGACACCCAGTCGTCCACCTGGATCTGCCGCTGCGCTGACACCACCCGCCGATAGAAGGGCTGAAAGTGCCTTCGCGTCAGACGCATGGCCACGACGCCGCCGATGACGGCTCCAACCCACGAGTAGACACTCCCCCAAAAAACGCCATACATCTCAAGATTGACGATAATGAGAAATTCCGATGGAACGGGAATAATGCACATGATGGCCATCGCCACAACCGCAATGGCCACTCCGTAAAAGCCAAGCGATTGCACGATCTTGACCACGTGCTCGATGTCGTTTCGGTAATGGTATGATAGCCACAACGCCACACCAAGAAGCAGCACACCCACAACGACGGGAACCAGCTTCACGTCCAGCGCGCGGCGTCCCTGCTCTCCAAGCCCCCGTGCTATGGCGACGCACCTCCGCACCCCAAGCGACTGCCTCTTACTCTATCACACGACCAACAGCTTGCCAATTGCCAACAACAGACAAGTTTCGCGCCGCCGGACGACCGCGCATCCACGATGAAGTCATCACGGATTCTTGCGCCGTCCCTTGCCGGCGGGTTCCGGTTCATCCTCCCTGTAAAGCCGCACGGCTCTTGAGGTAAACAGGATGCCGTTCAGATGGTCGATTTCATGCTGGATGCACCTTGCGCGAAAATCCGTCTCCTCAAACTCGATCGCCTCGCCCTCTCGGTTCAGCGTGCGGACCCTGATCCACTTGAAACGAGGGGTGTCGCCATACAGACCCGGGATCGAGAGACATCCGTCGGGACCGACCTCCTCGTCTCGTCCTTCCAAGATTTCAGGGTTGATGAGATCGAGCCGGCCTTTGCCATCTTCCACATCAACCACCGCCAGGCGTTTGGCAATGTTGATCTGATTGGCAGCCAAGCGACGGCGGAAGGTGATATCCATGGCTTGGACCGCCTGCGGGCAGATTGAATCGGCACGGCGAGCGTCCGATCATCCCGCCCGAAGGTTGAGGATGCGGCCACCTGCTCTTAGCTG
>JAPNUJ010000004.1:35805-52840 GCA_026627155.1 Bacillota bacterium
TTGCAAACTGCATCGTTTCATACATGTTGTCTAGCACGCGTAACACGTTTTTGGTAATCGCCGGAACAGGATGGGCCGGCGTCGTGAGAATCGGATCAGGAAACTTCACAATCTCGTAAATGGCCACGTTCAATAGACCCTCCGTTTTCCAGTTCGGTGACAAATGTCGCGAGTGATCGCGAATCATCGTCTATCATACCAGAAGACACGCCTATCTGCGCGCAGACCGGCCCACAAGCCGACCGTACAGCGTGGCAAACTGACCTGCAGAGCGGGTCCACGAGAAACTCTTGCGCGCCCACTCCACAGCGTGCGCCCCCAATTCCAGCCGCATGGCCGAGTCCTCGCCCAGTTCACGTAGAGCCTTCGCGATGGCGGCGGGGTCCGTGTAGTCTTTCACCAAAAGGCCCGTGTACCCATCCTGCACGCTCTCGACAATTCCCCATGCGCGACTCCCCACCACGGGAAGACCGCTCGCGCCCGCCTCAAGGTTCACCAGTCCAAACGCCTCCGGCTGCTGCGACATACACACAAGCAGATCTGCGGCCCGATAGACTGCCGGCAACTCCTCCCGCCGAAGATAGCCGAGCCAGCGGACGGGCAAACCAGCGGCAAGGTGGAACAACCGGGCACCGTATTCTGTTGTCGGCTGTGGCGGATGGCCGACCACCCAAAGGGCGAAGGCAGACTGTGGTCGCAGCGAGCGCAGGGCCTCCAAAACGAGGTGAAGTCCCTTGCGCGGCACGATTCGCCCCACGAACAAGACGATCATCCGGTGCCTGCCGGAACTCGGTTCATCCCCGCTCTGACTTCGTCGCAAGAGGTCTCGGGCTCGACGCTCTACTGCACTGCTGCACGGATGGAAGTGCGTCGAATCCACGCCTGGGTAAATCACGTCGACGTGGCCACGAACGTCTTGGAACTGTCTCTCCAGCGCCGCTGCCAAGTAGTGGCTGTTGACAACGATCCGATGCGCCGTTGCCAATGCTTGTCGCGCCTGATCAGCCGACAAGGAGCGAGGCTGCAAGAAGGTCAGGGAATGCAAATTGAGCACCGTGGGCTGCCCCAGTGCGTCATGTACCCGCACGATCGCAGCCGGACGATTGTCCACTTGCACGATATCCGTACCGCCACTGCGCTGGATGTCTCGTAAGACGGCAGCCAGGTATCCGGGGCCCAGTGCGGCAGGGAGTTTGCGGCGCGCGCTTCGGCCTCGAGTCCTCACCAACACAGTCCTGCGCGCGTATAGGCGCACATCGACACCTTCAGGGAGATGCCGCCATACATCGTAAAGATAAATCTCAATCGATGTCGCTGCCTGTGGTGGCAAACCCGCGAGCCCAGGGGCGATCAGCGCCACCGTAGTCTGATTCAATGCGATACCCCCGTTCTTCCATGTCCGGCAATCTTTCACGGCTCCATCGAGCAGACAAGAGGATGAAAGGAGCTTTCATCCGTGCGTATCGCGGTTTTAACCAACGAATACGAACCCGACATCATCGGCGGACTCGGAACCGTATCCACCCGCTTGGCCGAGGAGTGGGCAAAGGCGGGCCATGAGGTCATCGCACTGACCAAGTGGCGCGGGGCCGACATTGACGATCGGGTCCGCGCGGGGGTTCGCGTGATCCGTTTCCCCCGCGACTCCGACTACCAGTCCGTGCGTATGCAAGTATTTTATGCAGATCCGATCGTGCGATACGTAGAGTCGCGCGTCACGCAACTCGATGCCGTGCATGTGCACAGCTTGCAGACAGACACCTTGGCAAGAGCCCTAAAAGAACATTATGGCGCCATCTACGTCTACACCTGCCATTCATTGATTGCCTTGGAGGGGTCGCACACGGCCCGGCACCGCGCGATGGAGGCCCGTCAAGTTGCGATCATGGCAGCGGCCGATGTCGTGGTGGCGCCCAGCACGTGGGAATTTCGGATGATTCGCGAGATGTACCCAGATCAAAAGACGCCAGTGTATGTCATTCCGAACGGGGTGACCTGCGCGCTGTACGAACGCCATCCGCGTTCAGGGACCCTCCTGTACGCGGGGCGCGTGATTCGAGCAAAGGGGATTGATGACCTGCTGCGCGCGATACTCGTCGTTCGCCGAACCCATCCTGTGCAACTCGACATCCGCGGCACAGGTAGCCCGACCTATCTGAAGCATGTCGAAGACACGATCAGGCGTCTGCGCATACACAAATCCATTCGCTTGCTTGGCAAATGCGAACACGCAACGCTGCAAAGGAAAATGGCCGACTATCAGGCGGTCATTCTCCCGAGTCGAGCGGAGTCTTTCGGGCTCGTGGCGCTTGAGGCGATGGCGGCTGGAACGCCGCTGATCGCGACACGTGCCGGGGGGCTGCGCGACTTCGTAGACGAGAGTGTGGCGACCATAATCGATTCGAGCGACGTGTCGGGCATCTCGCGGGCGATTGTGCACACTCTGCGTCATCCCCGCAAAACCGAAAAGAAACGCCTAAAGGCGCTCGAGCGTGCCAAGCGCTACAGCTGGACGCGCGTTGCCGACCAGTACATCCATCGAATGCAATCCCTGCTGGGCGACTCATAGCGCGCACCGGCATCAGGAGGTGCGGCGTGAGCGAATGGAAAGTTGTGGAGAAGTGGAAAAACAAGCCGCAGGGCCAAGTGTGGCGCGTGCAAGACGCAAAGGGCAGGACCGGCTTCTTCAAATTTGCCTATCCTCATCAATGGCACGATGCCGGACCCATCGTGGGCAACGAGTGGCTGGCTCGTCGGCTCGCCTCCCGCCTTGGCCTGCCCTCTGCAAGCCTCGAATGTGCCACCGTGCGGGAAGCTGGCCACGAACTTCGTGGGATCGTGTCGCTCCCGCGTCCAGGGACGCGCTTGGTCTCTTGGCGTTCGCTACCCAGCGCTGTTCACCAGCAGCCGGAGCGCTATATTGACAATTGGGAACGCATGATTCAGACCGTGGCCTTCGACGTATGGCTGACCAACATCGATCGCGGTTCTGGAGAGAACATCATGTTATATCGCAGGGACGGCGGACGATGGCATTGGTACCTGATCGACCACGGCTATACGCTGTACGGATGTGACCGCAAATGGGCGGACCACCCACCAGGCAGTGTGCACTGGCGCCGGGTGTGGCGATTCTATCACATTCCCCGAGGATGGCAGCGACTGGCCAAGCGACCCACTTTGATGGCCATGGCACAAAACATCGCATTGATTCCCGCCCGCGACATTCGTTCGTGTGTAGAGGCTGTACCAGACACCTTGTACTCGTCAGGGATCAAGTCCAGTGTGATCGAGTTGCTGTTGACGCGGCAAAAGACCCTCCCCGCCATTTTGGATGCCTGGTTACGCTATAAGGGGAACAAGGAGTTTCGATTGTGATGACGACGCCCACTGTGTTGCCGCCGCTGCCGAAGAGCAAATGGAGCAAGCACATCCTCTTGCAGGGCCGTTCGTCGCTGTTGCCCCACTTACCCGCGACCGAACGATTCACTTCAGACGCGCTGGCGGCGCGACTGCGCTCGGATCGTCGCGTCATCATCAAGCCCGCCTTGGGAGAAGGAGGGCAATACGTCTGCCGCATCACGCGGATGAGGTCGGGCTATCAAATAGAGTCCGGAGCAGGAAGGGAGCGTGTCTCGCCGCTGTTTCCCGACCTGCTTGCCGCCCTTCCGACCTGGGTAACCGAGAAGCCGTGCATCGTCCAAGCATTTGTCGATCTTTGTCCGTACCGGGGCCGCGCCACGGACATCCGCACGATTGTCCAGCGAAACGAGCAAGGGCAGTTTGAGCTGACCGGCACCTTCGTCAAGACGGCGCCCGATCAGGCGTTTGTCACGAATGTCAAGCAAGGCGGCGCGATCGATGCGACACACAAGTACCTCCGGGCCAGCGTGCGCGGAACAAAACGTCAGACTGCCGTCTGGGCAGTGATACAGTCCGTGTCGCTGGACATCGGACAGTTCCTTGGCGACCGCTTCAGCAATGCTGTGTATGGCATTGATCTCGGACTGGATCGAAGCGCAAGAGTCTGGATCATCGAAGTCAACACCCAGCCCAATCTAGGGATTCTCGGGGAACTCGACCCACGCATGAAAAATCGGGCGCTAGCCCTGCGCCGGTACAACCGACAGGCGCGGGTAGACGGGCTGCAGGACGCGCACACTACCTCTGCGGCTTTACATGCGAGGAGGTGACGCAGGTGCAGCGACAAGAGGATGAACAGGCGATGGGCGTCAACCCAAAGTACGTGCACAGAGGCAACGAACTGCCTTCGGCGCTACGTGTGGATAAAACCAAGCCAGTCAATGCGGAAGCGATTCGATCGCAACAGGCGCAGGAGTTTGTGATCAACCCCGGCCGCCAGAAGCGCTAGGCAACGGCCTCGACACGGTCCCGCCAGGACACGCGCAGAGCGGGACCGTGACTCTGTCGTCGCGACTACGGGCAACCGGACGGCGGCAACAAGGGCTCCGACCGCAAGGACCCTGCGCGGCGCGAGTGAACCCCCCTCTGAGAGCCTCGAGAACCCCGTCTGGGTGCGCCGGTCAGAGCCTTTTTTCGGCCACCGTGAAGCGAGCGAGGGTCGCCGAGTTGATTTGTGCTTCCTGACCGGGGCTGCCTCCAACTGACAACCACCCAGGGCGCGAGAACTCGATCGGCGGATCGACGATGTCCTCCTCGTAGTAGCGAGAGCTCGGACCGATGTCACCCGGCATCGTCATGCCGGGCAGTGTACAAAGGGCCATACAGTGCAGGCGGCCGACGCCGGTCTCGTACATGCCGCCGCACCACGCGGGCAGCCCGGATGTCTCGCACAGCGCGACGATGTCCCGTGCCGCGCTAAGCCCTCCGACGCGTGAGGGCTTGACGCAGATCGCGCGGCAGGCGCCCATGGCGATCGCACTGCTGGCGTCGCGGACCGACCGGATGCTTTCGTCCAAGCAGATGGGCGTAGCCATCGTCCTTTGGAGTTCGGCGTGTTCATGCAAGTCATCAAACGCAAGTGGCTGTTCGAGCATGACCAGACCGTAATCGTCGAGCGATTGGAGCAGGGCGGCATCCGCCTTGGTATAGGCGCCGTTCGCGTCGGCTGACAAGGCAATCGCGCCAAATTCATCGCGGATCGACTTGAGGATGGCGTGTTCACTCCCTGGAGCGATCTTCACCTTGACACGTTGGTACCCTTCTTCCAGTGCGGTTTCCACGCGGCTCAACAACGCCGCTTCCGACTCATAGAGGCCCAGACTGATCCCCACGGGTATGTCCCCTGCGGTTCCCCCGAGCGCGCTGGCCAAGGACGCATGACCCTGTCTTGCCAGGACATCCCAGACGGCTGACTCCAGACTCGCCTTCGCCATGTTGTGCCCGCGCACGCGGTCCCATAGCGAAGAGGCCTGTTCCGCCTCAGAGATCGACTTTCCCTTCAAGGCTGGCACCAGATACCGTTCGATCATGAGCCATGCTGTGTCGACTGTCTCCTCCGTATAATACGGGTCCGCGAAAGCTGAACACTCTGCAAAGCCTACGCCAACGTCCGTTTCAAGTTGGACCAAAATGCCGTGCTTAATGGGATGTGTCCCATAACTCGCCGCAAACGAGTCGCGTAGCGGCATCTGCAGGCGACGCAGGTGAACCGCCTCAACAATCACAGGAATCCCCTCCTCTATCGGACTTCTCAAATGCCAGAGCTGCGTGTACAATGACAAGAGCAACATAGGAACAACTATTAGGAGTTGGTCTTAGCATGGGTTTGCACAGTGTATCGATCATCGGGACTGGCTCCTACCTCCCGTCTACCGTGGTAACCAACGCTGATATGGAAAAGCTGGTCGACACAAACGATGAGTGGATCTTTTCGCGAACGGGCATCCGCGAACGGCGCAAGATGGCGCCCGAGGAGACTGTGACGGACATGGCCGTAGCCGCCGCGCGCAAGGCGATTGCGGCCGCTGGCATCGACCCGAAGGAGATCGGCCTGATTGTGGCCGCGTCATTTACAGCCGACCTCAACTTTCCCCCCTTGGCTGCGATGGTGCAACGCGAGATCGGTGCAGTGCATGCCGCCGCGTTCGACACCAACGCCGTGTGTGCCGGATTCCTGTTCGCCCTCGTGCAAGGATCGCAATTCCTTCAGACGGGTGCCTACAAGACGGCCTTGATTGTCGCTGCAGAGGGCCTCACGCGCTTTGTCGATTATACCGACCGCAACTCTTGCATCTTGTTCGGAGACGGCGCAGGTGCCGCCGTCCTGCAGGGAGGCGACGCTGCGACCGACGGACCGCTTGCCGAGCGCACCGGTTTCATCGATTTTGACCTTGGATCGGACGGGTCGCGAGTTGGTGTCGCCTTTTGCCCGCGCCCGAACGCGCCAGAGGCTTGGCTCGCCACCCTGAGTGACCGGGAATCCGTGACCCCCTATATCTGGCAAGATGGACGCGCGATGTTCAAGGCCGCTGTCAACGGCATGGCCGACAGTGTTCGCCGCATCATGGCGCGCCAGCAACTCGCCTCGGCCGACATCGACGTTTTGGTGCCGCACCAGGCCAACCTCCGAATCATAGAGGCCGTCGGTGACCGAGTCGGCGTCCCGATCGAACGCGTGGCCCTGTGCCTGGAGGAGTACGGCAACACCTCAGCCGCCTCGATGGCCATCACACTGGACAAGTGGACTCGCCTCGGCCGGATCCAGCCCGGGCAGCTCGTGATGTTCACGGCCTTCGCCGGTGGGTTGTCTTGGGGCTCGGCGTTGTTTCGCATGTGAGTAGGCGTGGATGGCGAACGGCTACCCGCGCGGACGCACTTCGAACACCGCAAACTTCAGGTAGTCGTTTTCCGGCATGCCAAGCAGCACGGGGTGGTCAGGTCCTGCTCCGCGCTGCACCTCACAGCGAAGAAGTTTGTGCCCATCCTGGGCAGCGTCCCGAATCGTCATCAACCAAGTCTCTCGATCCACGTGTGAGGAGCAAGACGCCGTGACGAGATACCCCCCTGCTTTGATCAAGCGAAGTGCGCGCAGGTGAATGTCCTTGTAACCCCGCAGCGCTCCCTCGACGGCCGCCTTGCTTTTGGCAAACGCTGGCGGATCCAGCACAACCACATCATACTGTTCGCCTTGCTCCGCGAAGTCTCGGAGAATGGCAAAAGCATCCCCTTCGATCAGTTCAAAGCGTTCTTGCGCAAAGCCATTGGCCTCGAAGTTGCGCTCCGCCTGGATGAGCGCCCGCTCTGACGAGTCAATGGCCTGTACGTGACGTGCCCCATAGCGCAGTGCATGCAAGGCAAAGCCGCCCGTGTGGCAGAACACATCCAGGACGCGAGCGCCTCGCCGCAGTCCTGGTGCTTCTTCGCTATCCTCGCGAAAGCGCAGATCTGGTCGTGGCGTTTCGTCACTGGCGAAGCGGACATACGGCGCGATCGCCGCGTGGTTGTCGCGTTGATCAAAGAAATGCCCCGTCTTTTGGCCATCCGTGATGCCAACGCAAAAACGGACGCCATTTTCGATGATCCACACTTCGGGTGGCGGATCGCCGAACAGGGGGCCGGTCCGCGGCAGAAGGCCTTCGAGCTTGCGGGTGGGGGCATCGGAACGCTCATAAAGCGAAGTCACCTTCAGCACGTCGGCGAGTACCAGGGCGAGCTCCTCCCGACGCCCTTCAAGCGCTGCACTGAGAATCTGAACCACGGCGGTTTCGCCGTACTTGTCGACGATCAGCCCCGGAAGACCATCGGCCTCCCCGTAGATCGCACGACAACTCTGCGTGCTGGCGAGGAGTCGGCGCCGGCGTTGCCAAGCCTCTGCGACGGTGGAACGCAGCCAGTGCGTGCCAAGCGTCGTCGCGGACCCGTAGCTGGCGATCCGCACCGCGATCTGGGACTCCGTGTGATAGAACCCGTACGCCAGCGGATGGCCTTGATGATTGCAGACTTTCACCACGTCACCCGTTGCGATATCTGGCGTCACAGTCTCAATCTCGCTGCGATAGACCCACGGATGCCCAGACTCCAGCCGTCGACGACGTTCTTTCTTCAACCGAACTTCCCCTGTCAAATCCACTCCGCCTTCCTCGATCTCGTCAACCTGTTATAGGGTCTGCCAGCGGGACTCTGACGCATACAGTGTATCAATCAGCATGTCCCAGTGCAGAGGAGACTGACTCGGTGCCTACGGTCTTTTCAGCGCTCGCCCACCTTGGCGCGGGCCTGGCCTTGTTTCTCGTCGGCCTCGTCACCCTGCGTGCGGGCTTGCGTAACGCCGCGACAACGCACATGCAACGCTGGATTCGCCACTTGGTGCGCACACCTTGGCGCGGCTGCCTCACGGGCATCGCCGCGACGATGGTCATGCAGTCCAGCGCGGCCGTCACCATCATCTCCATGGGCCTGGTGGGGGCCGGCGTACTGAGTTTCTCGGACACCATTGGCGTGATTCTCGGCACAAACATCGGGAGCACCTTTACAGTGGGCCTGCTCGCCCTCGAGATTGAGCGGATCGGGCCCTGGTTGGCGCTGTCCGGGTTCGCCGCGTTCGCCGCGCTGTGGCTGCTACTGCGGCCACGACGCTCGCGACTCTGGCAGCTAGTCCGAGCCGCTTGCATCAGCCTTGTCGGCTTCGGGGCGCTTTTCACAGGTTTTGGACTCATGAGCGCGGCCGCACAACCGCTCTTGACGTCCCCTGCGCTGCGCACAGTGATCTTGGCGACAGTGGCGCACCCCGTCGTCGGCGTCGTGGCCGGGACTGTCCTCACCGCGCTGATCGGAAGCAGTTCCGCCACAACGGCGCTGGTCATCAGCCTCGCGGCCCAAGGCGGGATTCCACTCACCGCGGCGATTGCCTTCGTCTTTGGCAACAACATCGGGACCTGCCTGACCGCGATACTCGCCAGTATCGGCGGGACGCGGCCCGTACAACGCGTCGCCGCGACCCACGTCCTTCTGAACGTCGGGGCCACGCTGTGTTTCTTGCCACTCCTCACGCCGTTCACCTGGATCGTCACGGCCTTGGCGCCTACGCCGGCTGGGCAGATCGTGCTGGCTCATGTCCTTTTCAACGTCATCTCGTCCTTGGCCGCATTGCCATTTGCCAAAGCCATCGCCGTCGGCTTGACTCGACTGTTGCCTTGATGATCGACGGCGGATCTGGCCGCGCGCCTCGCGCGGACGCTGGAGAGGGGCTGCCATCTCCTTGTCAACCACCTGCCGCGACTGACTGTTCATCAGGGCTGAACATCGCTAAAGGCCAACAACTTCTCGCCGGCACTCGCACCGATCCGTGCCGCGCCAGCGGCCACCATGGCGAGCGCATCCGCACGCGTGCGAATTCCCCCGGACGCCTTCACCAACACGGCCTCACCGACTGCTTCGCGTAGCGTCTGGACGGCCTCGATCGTCGCGCCACTGCCCGCGAACCCCGTGCTTGTCTTCACAAAGTGTGCCCCACCGCGTTCTGCGGCTTGGGCACCTAGCCGCTGTTGCTCCGCGTCGAGCAGCCCTGTTTCAAGGATCACCTTGACGATCACTCCGGGCACCGATCTCGCCACATCCACTACAGCACGAACATCTTGCTCCACGTACCCGTAGTCGCCCGCACAAATTCGCCCAATTGCCGCTACCATGTCGAGCTCAACTGCGCCATTGTCCAGGGCATCCCGCGCCTCCGCCACTTTCGCGGCCGTCGTTGTGGCTCCATGCGGAAAGCCGATGACCGTGCAGACTTTGACATCCGTGCCAACCAGTGCAGACTTTGCGTCTGCAACGTAGGAGGGTTGGACGCAGACACTCGCGAATCCGAAGGCGCGCGCCTCCTCACACAGGCGCGCGACCTCTTGCGGCGTCGCCTCCGGGCGCAGCAACGTATGATCAATCCAGCCAGCCAGATCGAGATGCTCCTTGCGGGCCCACGCCTGCGCCATGTCGAAACCGCGCGAGAACACCTCATGGTTGTTCGCATATCCGTTTTTGGCCACCTGGGCGCGCGCCTCGTCGAGACTCACGAACCGGGCCTCAGTCACCTCTTCAATCTGCGGCGTGACTGTCCCAGACACCGCCAACGCAAGGTAGTACCAGGCTTCCTTTTCAATCACGTGCGTGGCCCCTGGGTCGCGAAACGAATACCGCACCATGGAAAGTGGCGCCAAGAGACGACACGAGATCCCCGTCTCTTCCAGAATTTCGCGCACGGCGGCCTGCGAGCGGACCTCACCGGGCTCGACATGTCCCTTCGGCAGGGTCACGTACCCGAAGCGGTCGTCGATCAGGAGCACCTCGAGTTCACCGTCCTCCGTCAGCCGAACCACCAACCCGCCTGCCACTTGCACGGCGTCACTCATGTCACATCGCTCCTCGCAACGGATTTCCATCGTTTCGCTCATCAGCGATGTGGTTCCAGTCGGTCTGTGTCAACGCAGCGACGAAGTCCCCGCACGAGCGATCGGAGCCCGCCTCCGTCACTCTCACCTCACAGATCTCGCCGATCAGTGCAGGATCCCCGACAAATTCCATTTTCATATAATTGTCAGCATGACCCACCAGCACGGACCGACCGTCGACCTCCTGCACCTCTTCCGGGATCACCTCAACGACACGCCCGACAAATGTCCCGGCGTAGGCTAACGTCAACTCCTTCGACAACGCGATCAGACGCTCCACCCGATCTTGCTTGACGCGATCCGGAACCTGGTCGAGAAACCTCGCGGCCGGCGTCCCCGTGCGCTTTGAATACGGAAACACATGCAGTTGCGCGAACCCCTGTTCGCGGATAAATCGTTCCGTCACCGCAAAGAATTCATCCGTTTCGCCAGGAAACCCCACGATCACATCACTTGTGATCGCGAGTTCTGGTAGCGCCCGGCGAACCTTGACCAACTTGTCCGCATACTCTTCGATCGTGTAGTGCCGGTTCATGCGCCGCAAGACCTCACTGTGCCCTGCCTGCAGCGGGATGTGCAGATGATGGCAGACCTTTTCCGAAGCGCCGAGCGCCAGAATCAAGTCGTCTGTGATCTCGCTGGCCTCGATCGAGGAGATGCGAATCCGCCTGAGCGCCTCGATCGTCTCGAGTTCCCGCAACAGATCCGCCAACGAGTAGCCATCCAGGTCCTCGCCATAGCCTCCGGTATGAATGCCCGTCAACACGATCTCATGGTAACCGGCCTCAGCCAACCGACGCGCCTGCCGCAACACACTGCCAGGTCGGCGACTTCGGATCAACCCGCGCGCATAAGGAATGATACAAAATGTGCAAAAATGGTTACAGCCATCCTGTATCTTCAGAGACGCCCGCGTCCGATCGGCGAACATCGGCACATCCAAGTCTTCGAATTCACGTTGTGAGAGAATCTCGTGCACCGCACTATAGGGCCGACGCTCCTCCTCAACCTGAGCGATATAGTCGAGCATCCGGTCGCGGTCCTGATTGCCGATCACAAGATCCACTCCGTCGATCCCGAGCACTTCGCCTGGCGCCATCTGCGCGTAACACCCCGTCACGACCACCGTGGCGTCGGCGTTCTTACGGACGGCTCGGCGAATCATCTGGCGCGATTTGCGATCCCCTTCCTGCGTGACCGTGCAGGTGTTGACCACATACACGTCTGCACGGTCGGCAAAATCGACCTGTTGCCAGCCCGCCGCCGCAAAGATCTGCCAGAGTGATTCTGTATCGTAGTAGTTGACCTTACACCCCAAAGTGTGAAACGCGACGGTGCGGCCCAGACCGCTGGGGCGTCGCGGCACACTGGCCTCGGCCACAGGGGACGCATGCGGTTCAAGCGTCGACATGTTCGTTCACTCCCCCTTCCTGGGACGTCTGAAGCGATAAGCGGTTCTCGAGTTCGCCGAGTTCATACAGCACGCAGGCGACCGCTACCACGCCGGCGGTCTCCGTCCTCAATATGCGCGGCCCCAGTGTCACCAGCGTCGCCCCGTACGTCCTCAGCAGTTCAATCTCCTCGTCGGCAAATCCGCCCTCCGGGCCGATGACGACCGCGACTTCGGCGGCTTGCCTGTGCGCGGATCCCGTCTTGGCGGATCCTGCTGCGACAGGAGCAGGCGCGGGGGACTCTGAGGCGTTAGGATCCATCGTGTCGGATCCTAACGCGAAGCCCGTGGCCAGCCCACGCCAACGGACATCAGGGCTTGCCACCTCAACAGCCGCATCCTGTAATCGCTGGAGCGCCGTCCGAAGTCCTGGCAGCGGCAGCATTTGACTCTCATAAGGCACGAGAAGCCATTTCCCAGGAAAACCGCAAGGGCCTGCCCAACCGGCGCTGGCCATGGCCGCCTGACAAGACGACGCAAACAGGATCTCCGGAAGGACATCCCGGTGCGCCGTTTCACAAGACTCTTTGGCGATCTTGCGCCAGCGGTCGAGTCGACCTTGCACCCGATCGGCCGGGAGGTCCGCGACGCTTCGCACCGCCCGAAACAAAATGATCCGGGTGACCCCGATCTCGCAGGCTTGTCGCACGATCGAATCGACTTTGTCGCCTTTCGCCAAGCCCTGCACCAACGTCACCGGATGCAGCGACTCCCGGCTCTGATCCAGCCGTTCCAGCAAGCGGATCCGCGCAACGCCGGCCATCAGATCAACCGACTCCACACTCGCACGCCAAGGTTCTCCCGCCGCCACAATCTCGACCGCAGCGCCTGGTTGCATCCGCATGACACGCGCCAAATGATGAAAATCTGCCCCCTCGATGCGCGCCATCTGTCCCTCACGCGCATCAGGAGGCAGGAAGTATCTCTGCATCAGAAAACCTCGATCCGGAATAACGGCGTAGCCGCTTATTCTTCCCCCAGACGGTGGCGCGACAGCGCCATGTCACCATTGTACATGTCCGTATTGTATCACAGGGCGGATTCAGGGGCATAGGCGCACAAGGCGACCCAGTCGCCCAGTCGGTGTTCCGCAATCCGCACAAACCCGGTCTCGACAAGGGCGCGTTGCACCTCTTGCGACTGCGACGTGACGAGACCGGACGCAATCAGCACCCCACCTGGACGAAGCGCCGCACGCACCGCCGGTGCCGCCTGAACCACCAAACCCGCGAGCAGATTGGCCAGCACTACATCGAACAGCCGGTCAGCCGACACCGCCGAGAGCAAATTGGACACGGCAAATCTCATTTGCCCATTTGCCAGCTGTGGACCCAAGTCATTCTCGCAGGCGTTGGCGCGTGCGATGCCGATGGCTGCCTCATCAAGATCCACGCCCAGCACCTTTGCCGCTCCAAGTTTGGCGGCGGCGATCGCGAGAATGCCGGAGCCTGTCCCGACATCCAGCAGTCTCGTTTGGCCGGGCAAGACGACGTCTTCCAGCAAGCGGAGGCACAGGGCCGTGGTCTCGTGTGTCCCCGTCCCAAAGGCCATCCCAGGGTCCATGAAGATGATAATTCGATCCGCGGTCATCCCAGCCGCGCCAGGTCCAGACCCTTGTCCCGAGCCAACTCCGTCATCCGCCGACCCGCCGGCCTCGCGCTCCCACAGCGGGACGATGCGGATCCGCGGGGAAATATCGACGGCATGCCAATGCGCTTTCCACGCGTCTTCCCACGACGCAGTAGGGACAGGTTCAAAGCTGACAGCGAGCGTTCCATGATCCAGGCCGGATTTGCGAACAGCATCCAGCGCGTCAGCCAGTGCCTCGCGCCAGTCCTGAGAAGGCCTTACCTCACCCGCACGCATCTCAATGTATGCGCTCACCAGCGCCCCCTCCTCGGGAAACGCCAGGACGTCAGGATCCACCCACTCCCCAAATCCTCGCTGGCCCACTCGCTGGAGATCACGGACATCCACCACTTCCGTGCCCAGCACGCCGCACGCCTGCATCACGGCCTCCACGGCATCCGCCGCGTCAGACGTCGTCGAAACGCTGATTCGCCACAAGTCCATGAGTTCGTTCCCTTCGTTCTTCAGTTTCTCGAGCGCGGAGGCCCGTTCGGGTGCATGGATCAGGCAGTCCGAGGTAGTACAAGGCAGTCCAAGGCAGTCCAAGGCAACCCACAACCCGACGTCGCCCCTGTTTCGGGTCATTGGCCGCCGCGGCGGCAGCTTGGTCACATGCGTACGTCTTGTCAACCATGGCAAATAGTACAGAGCTGCGGTCGACTGCATTCTATCACGGACAGCCACGAGGCGCTGAGGGGAGGCCACCCCATTTGGCATCAAGCGTCGCGTGCGGTGCCGATCATGCCAATGACGCACACACGCGGGCTCGCGCTGAGGTCCCTGCCGTTACTATTCTCTGTTTCTTCGGCGCATGAGATGAGGCAGGGTAAGAGCAAGTGGCGACGAGCGCAGGCTAGCAGGTGGCGGTTGACGGTGTCTCGATCGGCGCTCACTAAACAACCCCCACTTTTGACGCTAAATTGTGTCCATTGACCCCAGAATAGCGTCTCGATACGATGATCATACCTTATTAATCTTTAAGTGGCGTCCTTATTTAATTGAAAATATAAGATATACATAAAATTGAGGTGACCAGCTCTTGTGTTCCCTTGGTCGACACGGATACCATCTAGTAGCGTCATCCGCCGGTGTTAATTTCCACGTAGCTAGTGAGATCCGCCTCCTCGCACCCGGACGAGCCGACTCGCGTCAAGCTACGGAGGTGCCCCTTGGCTAGACAACGCATCACAACGCATCACAGCGGTGCGCGTCGGCTCCCAGGCTCCCGGCCACGAAAACATCTCCTCGTTCAGTTCAACTCGTGTTACCGCGAAGAGGCATCCGTGCGCAAATGACAAGCGGGACACACGCCACATAGGACCGTCTGCCTCTGCCATGCGCTACCGAGCGCCTCCCCTCCTTCCACCTGATGCGGGCCGCACTTAACCCGACGGCCCACGCGAATTGGTCACGAACAGGCCATATAAGAAGATCACGATAATAAGCAGAATGACCGCGCCCCCGTCGCCTACAAAATGCACTCTTTGTCGCAATGCTGCCGCTTCTCTAGGCAGCAGTTCACCGAACAGATGCACACTTCCCACATCAGCCCACACGGCACCCGTCAAGATTCGCAACAAAGTGCTCTTGCCCGCGCCATTGGCCCCGACAAGCGCGTGAATACTCCCTCGTTCAACCGTCAAATGGACGTCGTCCAAAACTAGTTCGCGCCCGAATCGCTTGCTCAGGGCTCGCGCTTCGATGGCGAAACCGATGCCTTGTCCTTGATCCTGCACTTGCCCCTGTCCTTGCACCGGCATTACGTCCACTGTACTCATCCCCTTCGCCCGTCAAACTGCTTCCATTGCGATCTGAGCATGGACTCCAGTTCCTCCTGTGACATGCGCAAATGATAGGCATCAAGCACCAGTTTGCGAAGTGACTCCCGCATTTCTTCACGCCGCTCTTCCGGACGGGCGACCGCCGGTGTTTGCGAGATAAAAGTCCCTCGCCCGCGCAGCACCTCAATCAGTCCTTCACGCTCCAGTTCCTGATAGGCCCGTGCGATCGTGTTGTGATTAATCACCATTGCCGAAGCCAGTTCGCGGACAGAAGGCAAACGATCGCCCGCCCTCAAGTCGCCTCGCGCCACTGCCAGGCGGACCCCTTCGACCAACTGTTGATACATGGGCACAGAAGAGCGCGCATCCACTTGAAGCCACATCGTCTCTCCTCCACGCGATCCGAGTGTACCGGAACAAGCGGTACACTCGGATCCTAGCGCTCTGAGTAGTGCTTTGTCAAGCACCCCGTTTGGTCCCAAGGAACTTAGGTCTGAAGTCACGTCGGCCTCACCGCCCTCGCCCCGGTACACCCGGGGTTGCGCGAACCCTGACCGACTCGTACAATGATCCCATAACGACTCGCTTCGGACGTGCGCTTTTGCATCGAGGCTGTACAGGAGGGGCGTACCATGGCGCCAAAACGACCGCAGGACACGCGGGTCGTCGTCGGCATGTCCGGCGGCGTCGACTCGTCTGTCGCTGCGTTACTGCTCAAGCAACAGGGCTACGACGTGATCGGGATCTTCATGAAAAATTGGGACGATACCGATGAATTCGGCGTGTGCACGGCTACCACTGACTTCGAGGATGTCCGGCGCGTCTGCGCGCAGATCGGCATCCCCTATTTCAGTGTCAATTTTCAGGCGCAGTACGAACAACGCGTATTTCAACTCTTCTTGCAAGAGTACGCCCGGGGACGGACGCCCAATCCGGACGTGCTGTGCAACCGCGAAATCAAGTTTAAGGAGTTGCTCGCGCAGGCGCGGGATCTCGGCGCAGACTACCTGGCCACCGGTCATTATGCACAGATTCGGCGCGATGGGGATGACTGTCAGCTCATTCGCGCCAAGGACGCTCAAAAAGATCAGACGTACTTCCTGCACCTTTTGGGACAGGATGCCTTGCGCCACACCTTGTTCCCCATCGGACACCTGGAGAAGCGCGAAGTGAGGGCCATCGCTTCAGCAGCGGGACTCGCTACATCAGCCAAGCGCGACAGTACCGGAATCTGCTTTATCGGCGAACGCAACTTCCGGTCCTTTCTGGCGAAGTATCTCCCGGCCCGAACAGGGGAAATGCGCACTCCGGATGGTACAAAAAAAGGCACGCACGACGGAGTCATGTACTACACCATCGGACAGCGCCACGGCCTTGGCATCGGCGGGTCCGGCACCGGGGAGCCTTGGTTTGTGGTCGGCAAGGACGTCGCAGAAAACATACTGTATGTCGATCAAGGCGAGCAGAGCCCCTATCTGCTCGCGACGAGCCTGACGGCCAGCGGATTGCACTGGATCAGTGGCCACCCGGCGAACGCGTTGCAGCCGTTCGCCTGTACAGCGAAGTTTCGCTACCGGCAGCCGGACCGTCCGGTCACTGTTTTCACGGAGTCAGATGGACACCTCACAGTGATGTTTGCCGGACCAGAGCGCGCCATCACGCCTGGGCAATCGGTCGTACTGTATGCCGGCGATGTGTGCCTGGGCGGTGCCGTCATCGAGGCGGCCGCTTTACTCAAAGAGATTCCGGGGCTTTCAGAATGCACCAAAGACACGACATCCGTCGAGCAACATCGAATCGGATGATCACGG
>JAPNUJ010000050.1:0-7148 GCA_026627155.1 Bacillota bacterium
AGGGTGAAGGCAGAAGGCAGAAGGCAGCGCGTTGCGGCGGCGTATACTGGAGGTACACGATTGACCTATAATTTTACGTCGCGGCCGGTGCTTCGATGGACGGTGAGTCTTGTCTTGGTCGCATCTGGTCGCCGTGGCCGTAGGTGTTGCGGCTTTGGCCAGCTATCCACCGTCCAACAAGGGATGTCGCGCTTCCATCGAGGTGGGGGCTTGGTTTCGGGCTTGTTCCTGCGATGGGGTCAATGCCTTTACCTTTTGTAATTTCTTTTAATCTGGCGTTGATGCCTGCAAATGGCTCATAAGTGGCCAGTTTTTCCGCTGACTGATGACTTCGGTGTCGTAGAGAATGGAACTGAGCACCCACAAGCTTTCTGGTTTCAGGGAGGGAGCCGAATGGATCGTAAGGTAGAGACTGATTCACCTGCGCAAGTCTCAAGATGAGACCCCCGAGGCCTCGGGAGTCTCAAAATGAGACTGCTTCACCTCCTACAACCAAGAGGGCAGAGACAACACGACAAACTCCTCGGCGCGTTGTCCCGTGACGGTCACTTGGCCGGGGGAGATGTGTGCCGAGCCGATGAATTCAAATGAGGTTCCCGTCAGCGCGAAGACCAGCGAGTTTTTCGTGATCCCAGCGTTGTCGATCGTAAGCGAATACGGCATCGTCCACTTCGTGCCCTGCATAAAGTTGACTGCGACTTCGGCGGTCGGCGAACCGAGACCAAGCGGCAGGCCCATAGGCACCGGTTGCTCGTTCTGCGCCAGTTGCCCAGGCTGCGCCGATTCCTGCGAAGTGACAGCCACCTCGGTGCCTTGATTGATCGCGCCGGCGGGGACCGTCAGGGTGACCTTGTCGTCGTTGACCGTTCCCGACATGGATCCACCGGTAGGCGCGATCGCACCAGCCAGCAAATCGGTCACGCCGCTAAATGCGTTAGGTCTGGCTTCCTTGGACACCATCGGAGCGAGGGCTTGCTCGCCGATCGCCGCCAAGACGCTCTGGCCTTGCACAGTCGGATGGACATCACCCTCCAGGACCCGGACGTCGACCAGTTGATTGCCGGCGAAGGCCGCGTGTGCATCGGCCACGCTGACGTTCTTGTAGAGATGCGAGATCACGTCGATCTCGTGGTTCTCCACAGCTTGGAGTGGCTCGGTGATGGCGTGCAACGGAGAAATGGACGGAAATGGATCATACAAGTTGTACACGACAATCGGTGCGTCACTCACCAAACGGATGAGACCGACGGTTGCCGCGAAGTTCTTGCCAAACTGGGCGATAATGCCTGCCACCTGCTCTTGTTGGGTTGCGGTCAGCGTGGGCGTTGAGGATCCCCTGGCATCTGCCAGAATGCCGTTTTCCGCCGCCCAGCGCAATAGGTCATTGCTTCCAATGTCCAGTGTGATCACGGATGCGCCATGGATGGCGGTGAGAAAGTCCGCGCTGTGCAGAGCGTTCAGCAGATCCCCGGAAGTCCAGCCCGGTATGCCGAGATCTGTGACTTTAAGGCCCTCCTTTTGACCGATCAAATAAGGAAAGGCGTACTGTGATGGCACGGTGTTGCCTTTTGTGTCGCTGAGGTTGTAGCCAAACGTGATCGAATCCCCCAGTGCCACCAGCGTCTTGGCCGGGCTCGGCGTCGTCGCCGCAAACGTTGGGGCTGCCTGTGTGCCGATCAGGGTCAGCGTCAGGACCGCTGCCGCACTGGCCATGAGTTTTGTCAACGCCTTGTTCACTTGCTTGTTCCCCTCTCCTCGTAACCTCTCATCACTATACCAAATAACATGACAGAGGCAACGGGACTTTCCGGACAAACCCATGGATAAATTCGGAACTCTGCGATGGTTCCCATCGCAACCTTGGTCCTCGCCGCGCATACACATAATCCAAGCGTATGTGCACTTGATTGCTCACGAAAGGAGTCTTCGGCATGTTCACGCTCAGTCAGGATGACTGGAGTCTGCACCGCAAGGGACAGCAGGATCAGGCTAGGCATCAAGAGAAGGTGCGCGAAGCAATTCGCCGCAACCTCTCAGACCTCATCAGCGAAGAGAGCATCATCATGACCGACGGGCGCCAGGTCGTGAAGGTGCCGATTCGCTCACTGGACGAATACCGCTTCCGTTACAACTACAACAAGAGTCAGCAAGCCGGCCAAGGAGGGGGCGAGTCGGCGATCGGCGACGTCGTCGCAAGAGACCCCGCGGCGGCGCCGAAACCGGGCCAAGGGGATGGGGCCGGCGATCAGCCCGGCCTTGACTACTATGAGGCGGAAGTGTCCGTCGACGAGATCCAGTCGATCCTGTTCGCCGACCTCGAACTCCCGTATTTGGAACAAAAGGCGCCGGAAAATGTTGTGATCCCCGATGTCACCTTCACGGATGTGCGCAAGAAGGGACTGCAGAGCAACATTGACAAGAAACGCACCATCCTCGAGACGCTCAAGCGAAACGCTCGACATGGTGAACCGGGCCTCCACCACATCGCGCCGGATGACCTGCGCTACCGCACCTGGGAGGACATTCAGAAGCCACACTCTCAGGCCGTGGTGCTCGCCATGATGGATACCTCCGGTTCCATGGGTACGTTCGAGAAGTACATCGCGCGGACGTTCTTCTTCTGGATGGTCCGATTCTTGCGGACCAAATACGAGCATGTCGACATCCAGTTCATCGCCCATCACACGGAGGCCAAGGTGGTCACGGAGACGGAGTTTTTCACCAAAGGGGAAAGTGGCGGCACGATCTGTTCGTCGGCGTATCAGCTTGCGCTCGACGTCATCGCCACGCAGTTCCCGCCGTCGAGCTACAATATCTACCCTGTTCATTTCTCCGATGGCGACAATCTGACCTCTGACAACGATCGCTGCGTCTCGCTGGTGGAGGAATTGATGGGCACCTGCAACGTCTTCGGTTATGGCGAAGTCAATCAATACAACCGGAGCTCCACCCTCATGAGCGCGTATCGCCACGTACGCAGCCCGCATTTTCGCACCGCCATCATTCGGGAGAAGGGCGAAGTGTATAAGGCACTCCGCACGTTTTTTACAGCAGAGCAACCGTCAGCGGCAGGAGGGGAGCGCGGGTGAATGCAGCCGAGACGCGGGAACTCGAAGCCTCGATCGAGCAGATGTACGAGGTTGCGCGAGGATTTGGCCTCAATTTTTACACCATGCGTTTTGAGTTGGTGCCAGCGGACGTGCTCTACACGTTTGGCGCGTATGCGGGCATGCCAACGCGGTTCAGCCATTGGTCATTTGGAAAATCATACCACAGGATGAAGCTGGACTACGACTTTGGGCTCAGTCGCATCTATGAACTGGTGATCAACTCGGACCCGTGCTATGCCTTTCTGCTGGACAGCAACTCGCTCGTGCAAAATAAACTGGTGTCGGCGCACGTTCTCGCCCACTGTGACTTCTTTAAAAATAACGCGTTGTTCGCGTTCACGCAGCGCAACGTCGTGGACAGTATGGCGGCGAGTGCTGAACGTTTCCGGGGCTATGAACTGGAACACGGGCGGATGGCTGTCGAGGAGTTCCTTGATGCGGCGCTTGCGATTCAAGAGCACATCGACCCATCGCGCACAGGCCGCCGCAAACTGCTTGCGGACACGCGTGACATGGACGGCTATGGAGCCGTGTCGGGGTTTGACACACGGGGGCGCAAGGTCGCTCCCAGTCTCCATGGGACATCGGCGTCGAGCTCAGTCGGTCCGTATGACGACCTGTTTGACCTTGATCGCAGGCTTGGTGGCAGTCACGATGCAGGTGCCGCCAAGGGCGCCGGCGCCCCGGGTGTCGAACCTCCTGGATCGGCGCGTATGGAAAAGGACTTGCTCCTCTTTCTCATTCACCACAGCCCAGTGATGACGGAGTGGCAACGCGATATCCTGACGGTGATCCGTGAGGAGATGCTGTACTTCTGGCCGCAGATCGAGACGAAGATCATGAACGAAGGCTGGGCTACGTATTGGCATCTTCGCATCATGCGCGAGTTGGAGTTGACGGATGCGGAGTCGCTGGATTTTGCGCAGACGCACTCAGGGGTGGTGCTGCCTTCGCGTACCTCGATCAACCCGTACCTGATCGGAGTCAAGATGTGGGAGGACATCGAGAGACGATACGACAACCCGACAGAGGAGGAACGCAAGCGCTGCGGTCGCGCACCCGGGCAGGGACGGGCACAGATGTTCGAGGTGCGCGAGACGGACTCGGACTCGTCATTTGTCCGGAACTATTTGACGCGGGACCTGGTGGAGGAACTGGATCTTTACCTGTACCAGAAGGTTGGCAACGAGTGGCGTGTGGTGGAACAGGATTGGGAAAAGGTGCGGGATAAGATCTGTGCGTCGCGTGTAAATGGCGGCTATCCCGTGCTCTACGTGAAAGACGGAGACTACTTGTCTGCCGGCGAGTTGTACCTTTGGCACTCGTACGAGGGTATGGAACTCGATGCGAAGTATACGGAGAAGACGCTGCCGCACGTGCAGCGACTCTGGGGGCGGACGGTGCATCTCGAGACGGTGCTTGAGGGGCGACCGGTGTTATTCACGCACGATGGCAAGAAGATCACACGCAAGTTTTTGTAGAGGTTGACCGGAATGGGATCTTGGCTGAGTACCGCAGCGAGCAGAGCGAGAGACGGCCGTCATGCGGTCTCTCGCGGCTGGTTGACGTGGCTTGTTGACCCGGCTGGTGGATGTGGCTGGCGGACGCGGCTAGTGGATGGGTGGAGCATAACGGCGCTCGGTCAGGGCGATGCGCTCATGCTGTGATGGGCCGGCTCAGGCGTAACGCAGTTGGGCGACGCCGGCCGTAAAGAAGATCATAGCGAAGGAGAACAGGACCGCGATCGGCCACTCCAAGGAGTGAAAACTGCCGGCGCCAGCGACCAGGGTCTGAAATGCCTGGATGGTCCAACTCTGCGGGACAAACCAGCCGACGTGCTGCATCCAGACTGGTTCCAGGCTTAGCGACCAGTAGGCTCCGCCAAGCATACTCGTGATGATCGCGACAAAGGAACCGATGGCGGACAGCTGCTGTGCCGTCTTCACCAACCCGGCGACGCAGAGTGCGATCCCCGACTCTGCGAGGCAATAGAGCGACACGATCAGGACCATCCATCCGCTCATTGGTACGAAGATGCCGAACAGTAAGCGGGAGGCGAGAACCAATACAAAGAACTGGATCCACCCCATCAGGAACAGGATACCCCCGTAGCCGGTCACAATGGCCATAGGAGAAGCCGAACTCGCCTTCAGGCGACTCCATGTACCTGTCTCTTTTTCCGTCAGTAGGTTGCTAGAGTAGCCAAATATAGTAAAAATGATGAACATGGTTGCGAACCCGACGACGGACTGTTGTCCGATCGTCAAGGAAGACGTGGTGTGACTCATGAACAAAGACTGAGCGAGGACGGAGATCGGGTTATACAGGGGCGGAGCTTGGCGGATTCCCCGTGCAAATGCCTGCCACTGTGTGATTCGGGAAGCGCCGTGATGCGCAGCTGCCAGCATTGTTTCGCGGCCAGCCAGCGTCCAGCGACTGATGGCGGTTTGTAGGCCGAATGTGAAGTTGGCGGCACTTCCACCATTTGCTCCTGTGCCTGGGGCGCTGATGATGGTGATCGCCAGCGCTCTTCCTGCCAAGGCGCGTGTTGTGAGGGACGGGGGCAACAAGATCACATCACTGACGGTCTGATCGCGCAGCAAGGCTTTGTATTGGCTTGCCGCGACGAGTCGCGTGCCTTGGCCATAATGCGTCAGCAAAGCGCTCGCATAGGCCTGGGACACGGGCGTCGAGCCCTCGTTGACTAACGCCACGCCGCTGGTCGCGTTGGACAGGCCGGGTGCAACGCCGAGGACGAATGTAAAGAGTAGCGGCAACAGGATCATGAACAGGAGATTTGTTTTGGAGCGGGATGTCTCAATCAGCGATCGTTTGAGAATGGCGAGCGTAACGGACATCATCTGGCCCCCTGACTGATGCTCTGTATAGTCTTTCCCTGCGGTTGGTCAGTGTTTGATGGCGGTAGCGACTCGGGTCAAGACGGGGTTGTGGGTCGCCACTGCCGCCAGCGACCAATCAGACCCGTGACCACCGCCGCGACCAGAAGATAGGCGAATGCAGTGTACAGACCGGATAGGTTCGTGCCTGCGATACTCGCGAGCAGGGCGGTCAGCGCCTGGCCATTTGGGAGAACGTGTGCGATATCTTGCATGAGGGGCGGAAAGAAGTAGATGGGCATCATGCTGCCACCGAGGATCGCCGCCATGTTGCCCCCAATTCCCGTCAGGCCATTCAAGGCGCCGACGTCATTGACCAAGGACCCCAGCATGACCGCAATCCCCGACAGACTGACGGCGTAACCCCCGAGAATCAGGGCCGTTTGCGTCAGCGGGCCGAATCCCACACCGAGTACGTAATGATCACAAATAAGGTTCAGGGTCCCTTGCGCAAAGAGGGTGATCGCGATCGACACCAGGTAGCCGACCGTCAAGCGAGCCTTGCTGCCGGGAGAGGCGCACAACCGCTTGAACATGTCACCTTGGCGGTCGCTGAGGATCACGTTGGACCGGGCCAGGGCCGTTTGCAGGAGAAACAGGACCATCATGCCGATGGCGTAGTAGGCGCCAGCAGAGATCGGATGGAGTCCTGAAGGTTGCGTGGTGATCTGGACGACGGGCAACGCCAGCGGGAACTTTTGAACGCGCATGCCTTCCTGGGCTGCAAAGTGAAGGTTGCCGGCTTGTGCTCCGAATTGCTCGATGATACTCGCTATGATGGAAGACTGCACGTTGTCGTCTGGAGTCGCTCCGATCGTCACGGCCACGTGATGATTCGCTTCCAGCCGCCCTGTAAAGTTAGACGGGATTTCGAGCTCGACGCTGGCGTGGCCCCGCGTCACGGCGGATCGGGCGGCGGATGCTGAGGCAAAGGAAGTGACCTTTACGAGGGACGGAAGGGTTTCAAAGACATGCACCAGCGCCTTGCCGGCTGGCTGCGAGTCTTGATTGTATACAGCCAGCGTGAACTGCGGAATGGTATTGTTCGAGAAATCGGCACCCAGTGCAAATGACAACACGGCCGTGGTGACAAGCGGCATCAATAAGGTGATGATCAGGGCACGGCGATCACGGAGCAGGG
>JAPNUJ010000050.1:7158-19820 GCA_026627155.1 Bacillota bacterium
CCCGTCAGCTTCAAGAAGGCGGCCTCGAGATTCGGCTCCTGAACGTGGATCCCTGTGGGCTGCAGGTTGTGACGCGACAGGGCGAGGACAGCCTTGCTTACGGCCGATGAGGCGTTCGCGGCAAGGAGCGTCAGGGTCGATTCGCGAGATTGAACCTGCTCTAGGGAAAGGTCCTGGCGAAGTTCGGATGCGACGGTCTGAACATCGCCGGTGGCGTGAAGGGTAATCGTCGTGGACGAGCCGGCCAGTTCTAGGACGTCGTGGAGACTTCCTGCGGCAATTACTTGACCTTTGTCGATGACGGCGAGGCGCGTGCACAATTGCTGAACTTCTTCCATATAATGGCTTGTATAGATGATGGTCATGCCGTCTCGCACCAACGTCTGCACGGTCTCGAGGATGTGGTTGCGGGATTGCGGATCGATGCCGACCGTGGGTTCATCCATGATCAACAGTTCCGGGCGATGAACCAGGGCAACGGCGATGTTGAGACGACGTTTCATGCCGCCGCTGTACTGTTTGACGGGCTGTCGCGCGTTGTCAGTGAGGCCCGCGAGCTTGAGGCACCACTGCGTAGCATCGCGCAGTCGGGATCCGGACAGACCGTAGATCGTACCCCAGAATTCGAGGTTCTCGCGAGCGGTGAGGGTCTCGTATAAAGCGATATTTTGCGGGACGAGGCCGATGCGTCGCTTGAGGTAGTTTGGGTCTTGTTTGATGGAGTGACCCTGTAGCGATATGTCACCTTCGTTTGGGGTGGTAAGGCCTGTGATCATCGAGATCGTGGTGGACTTTCCGGCGCCGTTAGGGCCGAGCAATCCGAATGCGTCCCCTTGGCGAACTTCAAAACTGACGCGGTTGACGGCGATGTGCTCGCCGAAGCGCTTGGTAACAGTCTGGACGGTCAGCATGTGACCCCTTCTTTCGTGGATGTCGAGAACTCGAGGCGGCCCGAGTCAGCCGGTCGCATCTGGTGGCCGGAATTTCCGGTTGTCTTGCCTCTGTTGATAGTGTAACGGGGCGAGCTTCTCAGGACCTGTGCCAATGGGTAGAAATGTTCGCATAAAAGTGGAGTCGACGGGCGGTCGATCTATGACAAAGGTCATGGTCAGTGGGGCGTTTCAGGGCAGACGTGACTTCAGGTGCGTGGAGACATGGGGTCTTGGGGCACTGGGGGCGTGTCGGGACGGAAACCAGGCGGTCTCCCCAGTACGCACCTGCAGCCTGCTGCAGGCAGTTCAGGAAGTCGCTGGTCCGTAGCCTTCACGGACGGCGTAAAGGGCCACCTGCGTGCGATCGCGCACGCCCAGCTTGGCGATCACGTTGCTGACGTGATTTTTCACGGTACCCTCCGTGACGCTCATCGCGGCGGCGATCTCGCGGTTCGAGAGGCCCCGGGCGATGTGGCGCAGGACGTCCAGCTCCCGCTCAGTCAGGGGGTCCGGTCGAGTGGAAGCAGGCGTGGCTGCCTTTGCCAGAGGAGTAGTAGGATCACGAGAGGCGAGGGATTGGCCGTGCAGTGCCATGAAGGTTGCCTCGGACCCGAGTGGCTCATGATCACTGGTCGCGTCTGCGCACGTTGTCTTCGGCGCCTCCGACAACGCGGTGGCCATGAGGGCGGGGGGCAACACCGCAGCTCCTTGGTACACGGCGCGAATGCCCGCCATGATCGTCTCAGCAGGCATGTCTTTAAGCAAATAGCCGTGCGCTCCCGCAGCCAACGCGGCGGTCACGTCCTCGCGGTCGTCGTAGGTGGTGAGCATCAGGACGCGGATGTCGGGGTGGTTTGCGCGAATCGTGCGGGTGGCGAGGATGCCGTCTTGCCCGGGCATGCGGATGTCCATCAGTATCACGTTCGGTCGCAACTCGTTTGCGAGGCGTACGGCCTCCACTCCGTCGCCAGCGAGTGCGATGACTTCCATATCCGCTTCTGTGGCGAGTAACGTCCGCAGGCCTTCGCGCATCAGTCGTTGATCATCGGCGATCACAAGGCGAATCACGCCATCTCCACCTCCCAAAGTGCCATGGTTGCGCGTATTGAAAAACCTTGGCCAGCGGCGGAGGTCACTTGCATCGCTCCCCCGACTTGGGCCAGTCTTTGTTGCATGGTTTGGAGACCAAACCCGTAAGTGAGCGACGAGGTCCCGACGCCGTTATCGTCGATCTGCACTTCTAGTCGTCCAACGCACTGGCGGAGGGCGATCTGAGCTCTCGTTGCCTGGCCATGTCGTTGTGCATTGGTGAGGGACTCTTCCACGATTTTGTACAAAATGGAAAAAAGCTGCGCCGAAAGCGGCGGCAAGTCGTCGGCAGCGCTCCAGTCGATGATCATGCCTGTCACCGCGGCGAAGTCCTGCGTCATGCGCTTGATCGCGGCGACACCACGTCCGGAATCTGGGCTCCGGACTGCACGCACGGACTGACGAATGGCGTCGAGCGCCTCTCTCGCCAGCGCCTCGCAAACGTCGAGGTTCGCAGTGGCGGCATCAACATCTATGCTGTCGGTTCCGCCGGTGGTGGTATCAGTGGTCCCGACGTCTTGGACGTGGCGCCGCGCAGCCTGGAGTTGAACGACCAGCGCCGTGAGTCGATGGGCGGTGGTGTCGTGAATTTCGCCCGCGACGCGGTTGCGCTCTTGCGCCGTCGCCAGGAGATGGACTTGTCCGGCGTACGATTCCAGTTGTGTGTTGAGCTGATGTAACTCGATGGCTTGCGCGTCAGCCCGCCGCTCACTTTCCTTGAGCTGCTCTTGGTGGACAGTGTCCCCTTGGAGGACAAATGCCAGGAACGACCCTGACAGGATGATACCCGTGTAGGTAGCCAAGAGGAGTAAAGACTGTTGAGTCAGGCTTGTCCCACTTTCCTCAAAATGGACAAGCCAGGCACTGAACAGCGTGTGGTCTCGCAGTGGTCCGGGCAGGTCGCTCGCGAGCGCAAGACTGACGAACAGGAGTGGGGCATAGGCGATGACGATGGCAAACGCGTTTTTTACCGATGTCGTCGAGAGCGTGAACAAGGACGGTAGCAAGAGTAGACAAGCAGGCCCGAACGGGGCCGTAAAGGCGAGCATGCCCGCCGTCGGCAAAAGTATGGCCGATTCACAGGTTGCCACGACGTGCCGCATCGGAGAACCGCGACCGTTGCGAAGTGGCCATGACAGGACGATGTTGCTTGCGAGCACGGTCGCTCCTGCGACGGCGATGATGGCACTTTGCCACGGCGCCGTCGTGATGGCTGTGTAATACAGTAAAATAGACAGTTGCCACACCGGTCGCCCCGCACTCAGGAGGTCGCGCCAGAGTCGCGCGTCAGCGTGTTGCGGGAACTCCGCATAGGATGGATCTGTCAAGATCGCGGCCGACCTCCCTTGCATAACCATGCGAATCTGAGACGCTAGGATCATGATACAACAGGATGGAGCCTGAGTGTAGGGAATGGTAGGGCTGCTCGTGGCAGTGACGCGCAGGGGGCGAATCTTGTTGGGCGCAGGTAGGCGGGACTTACTGCAAGTTGGATGGATCGACGGCTCGCCGCAATACATAGCGTTTGAACAGGCGATATTGGAGCAGGTAGAAGATTCCGTCACCCGCGAGGCTCCAGAACCAGCCGAACAGAAAGAGCGTCAGCAAGGACGCAAGTTGTACACAGATGGCCACCATCACGGAGATGCCAAGCGAGGCCAACAGGTAGCGGACCCAGGCGGGTTTGCAGTGCAAGCGACGGAGGATGCGCTCTTGCAGTCGCGCCAGCAGAATCCCGGCGAGGAGCGAGGCGAGGATCGACGCCAGGAAGGCTGGCATGAACAGTGAAAACAGGGCGCTGACGGCGGCCGACAGGATCAGCGCAAATTTAGAACTCGAGAGAAAGAAGGTAAACGGATGCGCGAACAGGTCATCTGTGCTTCGCACGAACGGCTCGCGAGGTGGGGTGTGCGGCGGACGTGTCGAATCGTTTGGCATGGTCAGTCTCCTTTTGGACGGTGTTCCCGGGGCTGACTTCGGACGCGGCGGCCTGAGCCTGAATCGCCGCCACGTAGGGGGCCGCGACGTGGGCGTAGGTGTGGATCCCTTCGCGCCCCTGCTCCGTCAGTCGGTAGACGCCGCGCGACACTCGTTCGAACCAGCCATAGGCGTTGCCGGACAGAATGGACAGGGTCGCTTTGTGAGTCCCCATCGCGCGAAGTTCACGCGGTTTGAGTTCGCCTCTGGCCGCCAGGCAGCAGGCGATGTGCAAGGCGCGCTCACGGTAGGCCGTGATCAACGCTTGCCGCACACTGCCACCGACGTTGTAATCGGCAGACCGGGAAACAGCCTCCCGTACGATCTGCTGACGGGCACGGGACTGTCTGCGAACGGCAGGAGCACCTGGCTCCAGCGCGACTTCCGCCGTGCCTTGCGCGAGCCCTGCCTGAAACGCCGGGCGCACGAGAATCAGGCCGAGTTCCAGGCGTCGCAGCAATTGCAGGATGCCCGTCCAGCGCGCGCTGCGCAAGGAGACCTCCGGTCGTGGCAAGGCGACATAGACTTTGTCAGCGGCTCTTTGCCGGGTGGTGGCCTGGATCAGCAGGCTGGTGTTGCACGACGTCTTGAGCTCCACCACCACCAGTTCATCGCCGCGCACAGCCGTCAGGTCACAGCCTCGAACCTCGCCGCGAACGGAGTAGCCCGCCCTCGCAAATAAATCGCGGACGGGCTCATACAGCGCCGTTTCGGGAAGTGACACGCGCCTCTTTGCCGTCATCTGCCCATGGCCTCCCACAGGTTGCCGCGGCGAACGGGTTCGCCGTGAGCGGGGCAGACCCAGTCGAACGAGCGAGCGCCCACCTCGCGAATCGAGCGCTGTAAGGCGGTGAGGTCCCAAGCGAGAAACTTTGGCGAAGCATGCAGGCGACCGCGTCGCGTCGTGACGAGGTCGCCGGCGAGCAAGACGTCACCGTAGAGCAGGCAGGTATGGTCCAGTGTATGCCCTGGGGCTGATATGGTCTCGATGTCGCCGATGCGTTGACCTGCCGCGTACGTGTCCGTCACGGTCGGGCGATCCACTTTCATCAGTGTTTGAATCAGTTTGCGCAACCCCGGTCCTTTTGCCTCGCCGTGAATGTAAGGCACCTCGCCTTTCGGAGCCCACAGGCGAGCGCCTGACAGCTCCTGGAGGCGCTTGGCATTGCCGATGTGATCGACATCCTGATGGGTGAGGAGGATGTGAGCGATGTCCGTTGGTTGCATGCCGAGCGCCGCGAGCGCCTTCACCACTTTGTCCGCTCGCCCGGACATCCCGGTATCGATGAGAACAGGCTCTTGGCCCAGCACGAGATAGACGTAGCTGCCTTTCATTTCCTCCAGGATATGTACGTGATTCGTGATCTCCATCTGCCCACGTCCTTTCGTTCTCCTGTATCATAATGCAAGAGACCGCTTTATGCATGGGTCTTGCCGAGCGACTGAAGGGACATCTTGTGAAGCGGAGGCGTACTTGTTGCGGCCAGTCTTGTTAGGGATTCTTGCGGCCCTGTTTTTTTCATCGACCTACGTGCTCAATAGTCGTATGAGCCTGGCTGGAGGCAGCTGGATGTGGACGGCGTCGCTGCGCTACCTCTTCATGCTGCCTTTGCTGCTTGTCGTCACCGCGAGAGGGGGCAACCAGGGCACGGTCTTGCGGGCCATTGGCCGCAAGCCGGGTGCCTGGTTGCTGTGGAGTACAGTGGGCTTCGGGCTGTTCTATGCCCCGCTTGCGTTTGCATCCGATTATGCGCCCGCTTGGGCGGTGGCTGGAACGTTTCAACTGACCATTCTAGCGGGGCCCCTGCTGTATCCCCTTTTCTCGCGGTCGCGCCAGGGCGCAGCGGTGAGCCTCACGGCGAGCGCCACTGGCCAACGTCCCATCCCGGTCATTCCTTGGCGCACGGTGCGGTTGTCCGGCGTCATGCTCGTCGGCGTCTTGATCATCGAACAGCAACAGGCGGTCCACAACTCGGGTCGTCAGGCGCTGCTCGCGGCTCTCCCTGTTGTGTTGTCTGCCGCGGCGTATCCAATCGGCAACCGCAAGATGATGGCGGTCTGCCAGGGCGAGCTGCGGGCGCTCGATCGGATGCTTGGCATGACGATGGCGAGTCTTCCGTTTTGGATCGCACTGGCGATCGTCGCCTACTTGAGGGTCGGGTGGCCGACATTTGGACAAGTGACGCAATCGGCGGCTGTTGCGGTCCTGTCCGGTGTCATTGCCACGGTGCTCTTCTTCTCGGCCACAGATCGTGCCGCAGGGGACGCCCACTTGCTCGCCCGGGTGGAGGCGACGCAGGCGATGGAGATTGTATTTACCCTGGCGGCGACGCTTCTGTTCATCTCCAGTCGACTCCCCGGTTGGCCGTCTTTCGTCGGGATGGCGCTCGTGATGACCGGCATGGCGTGGCAGGCGCTCGCTGCTTGAGGGGCTGGATCTGGCTCGTGGCAGCGACCGATGAGACGATGTACAATAGAGATGATCGGCCCCAATATAAGGAATCCTAACTTCGATCTCCGGCTAACTGATTTGCGCCGGGGAGGTCAACCAGATCGACGCCAAGGAGGCACCCCCACGATGAGTCATCTCGCCGAGTATGATGAACTGAATCCCTTTCCCTGGTACGACAGGATGCGCAGCGAGAGCCCAGTGCAAGTCAACGCCCGCGGCGTGGTCAACGTGTTCGGGTACGCGGACGTGCAACGGGCACTGTCTGATCACGAATACTTTTCCTCCAATTTTAGCGGGGGCCACGACGAGAACCATCCGATCAGTGCCAGTCTGATCTCCACCGATCCGCCGCGGCACAGGGACTTGCGGTCGTTGGTGTCGCAGGCGTTCACGCCCCGGCGGATCGAGTTACTGACGCCGCGCATCGAGCAGATTGCCAAAGAACTGCTCGATGGGGTGGCGGGCAAGGGAGAGATGGATATCGTGGCTGACTTTGCATATCCGCTGCCTGTGATCGTCATCGCGGAGATGATGGGGATCCCGTCGGAGCATCGCGACCGCTTTAAGCGCTGGTCGGATGCGGTGGTGACAGGAAGTCATGAGATCGAGTCGGCTGGCGTGGATGGGGTGATCGAAGGCGATCCCCAGCGCGAGATGGCGGCGTACTTTATGCAGTTGATGGCGGAGCGTCGGCAGCATCCGGGAGACGACCTGATCAGCGGTCTGCTGGCTGCGCAGATCGATGGCCAGCACCTGTCGGATATCGAACTCATGGGCTTTTGTGTGCTGCTATTGGTCGCGGGCAACGAGACGACGACGAATTTGATCACCAACGCCATGCTGTGTTTCCTCGAGCAACCAGCCCTGTTTGCGCGTCTTCGCAAGCAGCCGGAAGACCTGCCCGCGGCCATCGAAGAGGTGCTTCGCTATCGGTCCCCGGTGCAGTCGATGTATCGCGTCTGCGTCAAGGCGACCCGGCTCGGTCAGGTTGACATCCGCGCGGGGCAGCCCGTGATCGCCTGGATCGGATCGGCGAACCGCGATGAGGCGCAGTTCGCGCACGCGGATCATTTTGATGTGGACCGCGACGGAAACCGCCACATTGCCTTCGGCTACGGCGTTCATTTTTGCTTGGGGGCCCCGCTGGCCCGTCTGGAGGCGAAACTTGCCCTGACGCGTTTGCTCAGCCAGTACGCGGATTTTGCAGAGGTGCCCGGTAGCCTGCGCGAGCCGATCGGGTCTTCGGTCGTGTACGGACTGAAATCGTTGCCCATCACCTGTCGGACCTCTGCCTGAACGGGCGAGTCTCTGCTATACTAGCAATAGTTCGGTCTTCGAAATAGCGTTCGAGAGGGGTATGTCATTTGTCCACAAGGATGTTGCGCTCGCAAGTCCCCGCAGAGTTGACTTGGAATCTTGCTGACCTGTTTGCCGACAAGGCGGCATGGGAGAAGGAGCAGGCTGCGGTCGACGCCGATGTCACCACGGTGACGAAGTACAAGGGCCGTCTCGGTGAGAGCGCCGGGGTGCTCCTCGCCTGCCTGGAGGCTCAGGAAGCCCTGTCGATCCGGCTGACGCGGGTCATGACGTATGCCAGTCTGCGCCTGTCCGAGGATGGGTCTGACTCCGAGAAGCAGTCGGACATGGAGCGGTTCAGTAGCGTGATGGCGCGCATTCAGGCGGTACTCTCGTTCATCGACTCGGAGATTCTCGCGCTGCCAGACGGAACCATCGAGGGTTATCTCGCGAAGGAGAAGGGGCTCGCGGACTTTCGCAAGTACCTGAGCGAGTTGGCGGAACGCAAACCCCATCAGCTCTCAGCCGAAACCGAACGGCTTCTGGCGGCACTGGGCCCCGTGTTCGGGGCACCGTATACGATTTACAGTCGGGCGAAGTCGTCCGACATGGCCTTTGCCCCGGTGGTCGACAGTACGGGCCAGGAACATCCGATGTCGCTGGCACTGTATGAGGATCACTACGAAGAGTTGCCGAACACCGAACTGCGACATAAGGCGTATGCCTCGTTTGTGGATACGCTGAAACACTACCAAAATACATTTGCGGCGGGATACAGCGCCGAGGTCCGGCGTCAAGTCACCATGGCGAAAGAGCGCGGATACGAGTCGGCGACGCACATGTTGCTGCAGCCACAGCAAGTGACGCTCGATATGTACCATCGCCAGCTGGACATCATCCAGACGGAACTGGCGCCGCATATGCGGCGGCTGGCGAAGGTAAACCAGCGCGTGCTGGGGTTGCCCAAGATGCGCCACTGTGATCTGAAAGTGCCGCTGGACACGGAATTTGTGCCAAAGACCACGATCGCCGAGGCGGGTCAAGTGATCATCGATGCCTTGTCAGTGCTCGGGCCCGATTATCGCAAAGTGGTCGAATCGGCGCTGGCAAACCGCTGGGTGGATTTTGCGGACAACGTCGGCAAGTCGACGGGCGCGTTTTGCTCCTCGCCGTACGGGGTGCATCCGTACATCCTCGTGACCTGGACGGACACCATGCGTGGGGCCTTCGTGTTGGCCCATGAGCTCGGGCATGCGGGTCACTTTTCCTTTGCGCAAAGGCATCAACGGATTGGCAACACGCGGCCGTCGATGTATTTTATTGAAGCGCCGTCCACGATGAACGAGCTGTTGCTTGCGCAACACCTCTTTGCCAACACGCAGGACCCGCGCATGCGCCGCTGGATTGCGATGCAGTCGCTCGGCACGTATTACCACAACTTCGTCACGCACTTGCTCGAAGGCGCGTTGCAACGTCGCGTTTACGCACTGGCCGAGGCGGGCAACGCCATCACGGCGAAGGTCCTCTGCGAGCAAAAGGGTGAAGTCCTGGAGAGTTTCTGGGGAGATGCCGTGGAGATCGATGACGGCGCTCGCCTGACGTGGATGCGGCAGCCGCACTATTATATGGGGCTGTATCCGTACACCTACTCGGCGGGGTTGACAATCTCGACGGCGGCAGCGCTCAACATTCGCGAGCAGGGCCAGCCGGCTGTCGATCGTTGGCTTCAGGCGTTGTCAGCGGGCGGCACGCTCCGACCGCTGGACCTGATTGCGCTGGCAGGCGTCGACATGTCTACGGCCGACCCGATCCGCAAAGCCGTGGCGTATGTCGGGTCGCTGGTCGACGAAGTCGAAAAGGGATTCGCCTGAGTGTGTGCCAGGGTCGGGGTCGGCGTGAGAGCGCCTTGGTCCCTCCCCAGATTTGGCCCCGGTAGCACGCGCAAGTAGTGCCCCGACAGCCTGGCGAGAATGTCGCGCCAGGCTGTCGGGGCTTTTCCGTTTCAGCAGTCGACGATGGCCTGACGTCAAAAGCTGCCCTGGTGGATCACCTTATAGTCGTGATGGCATCATGACTTTTATTTATGTATACTATGATAAAACGTCATGAACGGGGGCCGTAGGATGGGCATTCAAAGAGCTGTTGTCAGTCTGCTCAGGGCTGTGATCATTGTGATAGGACTGGGCTTTTTGTTCTTTCCACTTCTTGCAGTTTTTCTGTCTATGTCCCCCGAATCCTTATGGGCCAGCTTGAACACCGTGGTATCCTACCAAGCCTTGCAGTTGAGTATCCAGACAAGCGTCGTGTCCCTATTGATCACTGTGGTGTTGGGCACGCCGATCGCCTATTGGCTGGCCCGCAGTGAATTTCGAGGGCAGGCCTTGATCCGTGCCGCTGTTCAGATGCCAATCGTGAGCCCCCCTGCTGTCGCAGGCGTCGGCTTACTCCTTGTGTTTGGCAACATGGGTTTGCTTGGGCACGTCTTGTCCACCTTCGGGCTGTCGCTATCGTTTGACACCGCCGCCGTGGTCGTGGCGCAGACGTTTATCAGTAGTCCGTTTTACATTCATTCCGCCATGCAGTCTTTTGCGACGATCGACGAGAAGCTCTTGTCCGTGTCGAGAACGCTTGGCGTCTCGCGCTGGCAAACTTTCCTGCGGGTGACGATTCCCTTGGCCGCACCGGGGTTGCTCTCGGGCGCGGCACTGGCATGGGGACGTGCGCTTGGGGAGTTCGGTGCCACGATGATGTTTGCGGGAAATCTTCCCGGAATCACACAGACGTTGCCACTGGCGATCTACACGGCGATGCAGTCCAACTTTCGAGTGGCTGTCGCGATGTCCGCCCTGCTCCTGTTTGTCTCCTTTCTCTTGCTGATCCTTGTCTATACGCTAGGGCGTGGGTCGCGTATCGGGCGTAGGAGGAGAAAGGAGGTCCCAGACGACCGTGCTCTCGTTTCATTTACGCAAGCGACTACGTGAGTTTGAGCTTGACATCTCGCTGGAAGTTGAAGCCCATACACTGGTGCTCATCGGGCACTCCGGATGTGGCAAGACAACGACGCTGCAGATTTTAGCAGGTTTGCTCGCACCCGATGAAGGGCGCATTGCACTCGACGATGAGGTGTTCTTGGATACGTCCCGGAAGCTCTTTCTTGCACCGGAGAAGCGTGATGTTGGCATCGTGTTTCAGGATTATGCTCTTTTCCCGCATTTGTCTGTCGGCGACCATGTCGCTTATGGGTTGAGGCATCTCAAGCGCGATGAGGTCTCGGTTCGCGTGCAGGAGATCCTGCACCTGTTCGGAATTGAGGCGTTGGCACAAGCCATGCCGGAATCGCTGTCCGGAGGTCAGCAGCAACGCGTGGCGCTGGCCCGTGCGTTGGCCCCGAAACCAAGGCTCTTGCTGCTGGACGAACCGCTGTCGGCCCTGGATGTCAGCACGCGTGGGCATGTTCGCTCAGAATTGCGCGGATTGCTCGACCTGATCGACATCCCTTGTGTAGTCGTGACTCACGACTATGAAGATGCACGGGTTCTTGGCCATGAGATTGTGGTAATGGATCGTGGGCATGTCGTCCAAAGGGGAACGGCCACAGACATCGGGTTGTACCCTGTCAATCGCTTCGTCGCTCAGTTTGCAGGAACCAACTATGCGTTGGACCCGATCACTGGTGACCCCGAACATGGGAGTGGGGTCACAGTTCTGTCGTTTGACCCGTGGCATGCGATCTTGGCAACGTCTGCGCCCGCGAAACCTCTTGTGTGGCGTGGCCACGTCACAGACGTGGCGAGTTTCGGTCGGGCGATGCGGGTTTGGATTGGCGGAGCAACCCCTTTGCTTGTCGACGTCGAGGCAGGCGATTGGCCAGCGCGCGGCTACCAAATCGGGGATGCAGTCTATGTCGCCATCGACGGACAGCATGTGCGGCGTTATGGGATTTCACGAGATTCGGGTGCGGTGTGGCCTGACCTGAATCAAATAGGCGGCCCTGCCTTGGTGGCATCTGTCTTGACGTCCTCTACCGTTGGTGTGGACCGTTTGCATGCGGCTTCTGAGTCCGGTGGGGCCAAGCATTCCGCCACCGCGTGGAGACCTCCCTCGCGGCTTCGGTTCATGCGATCGCCTGTGACGTCAGCTGTTGTCCTGATCTTGGCCGTGGGCATTTTTTCGTGGCTTCCGTTTCTTGTCCGTGCGCACGCGGACGATACACAGAACGGGCAGACCCTGATCGCATTCGTTGCGGCCAATGCAACGGACCCGTTTAACTCGGTGATCCGGTCATTTGATCAATCTCACCCTGGGGTAGACGTACAGGCCTCTTATACGGGAACGCAGATCTTGCAGACGCAGTTGCAGCAAGGGGCACCAGACGATTTGTTTCTCTCTGCCGATCGCAGCCACATCGTGGCGATTCAGCGCGAGGGACTCGTGTCGGACTTTTTTCCTGTGTCTCGCGATGACGAGGTCATCGTCGTACCGAAAAGCAATCCTGCTCACATTACATCCCTTGAGGATCTCGCGACCGAACCCGTCAGTCTCATCATTGGCGTGACCAGCGTGCCCATTGGCAAGTATACGCGCGAGATCTTCCAGCGCGCTGATCGCGTCTATGGGCCGGAATTTGCGACGACAGCGTTACGGCACGTGGTGTCCGAGGAGGTCAACGTCAAACAGATCCTCGAAAAGGTGGCCTTGGGTGACGCAGAGGCTGGTGTGGTATATCAAACCGATGTTACGCCCAATGTTCGCTCTGAGGTCAACGTCATCAGGATTCCTGTTTCTCTGAATGTGGTTGCCACCAATTATATTGCGGTTCCTATTCATGCGCCGCACCAGAAACTGGCGCATGAACTCCTGGCGATGATGCTCTCGCCGTCAGGGCAAGCGATTTTCCGGAGATTCGGCTACCAGCC
>JAPNUJ010000051.1 GCA_026627155.1 Bacillota bacterium
GTCGCGGTGGCGCTCAATCTTTTGGCGTCCATCGCGCATGCCACTTATGTGATCGGCTCGCTCCTTGCACTCCAGGAGGGAACCACGACAACTGCGACCACCACGTCCGCCGCGCCCCTCTTTGGCCCGCGCCCCTAGCCTAGCGCCTGCGCGTCCGGCAATCGCCCGCCCCTAGCCTAGCGACCTCGCGTCCCGCGCCCCCAGCCCCGCGCCCCTAACCCCGCGAGCCGCTACCCAGGCCAACGCGTTCACGAACGCGTTTCATCGTGCGCTCAGCTACGGTCGCGGCGCGTAGACTGCCTTCGTGCAATACGCGCTCGACCTCGCCGCTGCTGCGAATGTCTCGGTACCGTGCTTGAATCGGTTGCAGGTGGGAAACGACGGCTTCAGCGAGTCCTTTCTTAAAGTCCCCATATCCCTTCCCGTCATACGCGGTGCAAATGTCGTCAATAGTCTGTCCTGTGGTCAAGGAATAGATCACGAGAAGGTTCGATACGGCGGCTTTGCCAGCTGGGTCAAAGCGGACCGCGCGATCTGAGTCCGTCACGGCTCGGCTGAATTTTTTGCGAATCTCGTCGGGGCTGTCGAGCAGTTCGACGCGACTTTGCGGGTTTGGATTGCTTTTGCTCATCTTCTTGGTCGGGTCGTCCAGCGACATGATGCGCGCCCCTTGCTTAAGCGTGAGGACCTCGGGCACGGTGAACGTCTCACCAAAGCGCATATTAAAGCGGTCGGCCAGGTCCCGTGTCAATTCAAGATGCTGCTTTTGGTCGTCTCCCACCGGAACCAGGCTGGTTTGATACAGGAGTATGTCGGCGGCCATTAACGCCGGATAGGTAAAGAGTCCAGTCAGGATACTCTCTTTGCCCTCGGATTTCTCTTTATACTGCGTCATTCTCGATAGCTCGCCCATATGTGCCACGCACTGCAGAATCCAACCCAGTTCGCTGTGGGCGGACACATCCGACTGGACGAACAGCGTGGAGCGCTTGGGATCCAGGCCAACGGCCAAGTACAAAGAGGCAAGATCCAGGATGCGCTCACGCAGTTCTCTGGGATCCTGAGGCACCGTGATGGCGTGCAAATCGACGATGCAGTAGTAGGCCTGGTCCGTGCTGGAATCCGACACTTGCGGTTGAAGTGCGACAAATTGTTTGAGGGCTCCGAGGTAATTGCCGAGAGTGATCTGCCCGGAGGGTTGAATCCCTGAAAATATCGTCCGTGTCATCTGTCATCATCCCCATCGCTAAAGTGTAACCTTTCGATCTTCCCACAGGTTTTTGGTCCCTGTCAAATGCATAGGGCCAGTCGAAGCGGTACCTCTGTAACAATAAATTTGCAAATTGCATGGGCGAGTGCAGTTGCAAATTCCGAAGCGAATGGTTAATATAAGGATTGTCGTTAGCACTCGATGAAAGTGAGTGCTAACAGAGCGAATGACACTTACAGCCCTTAAGGAGGTTTTCGTATGATTAAACCACTCGGTGACCGCGTGGTCTTGCGCGCTGTTGAGCGCGAAGAAAAGACCTCGAGCGGGATTTTGCTTCCAGACACGGCGAAAGAAAAGCCGCAAGAGGCGGAAGTTGTGGCTGTTGGCCCGGGCCGTTATGAAGATGGAAAGTTGGTTGCGGTGGACGTCAAGGTGGGCGACCGCGTGATTTTCTCCAAGTATGCCGGGACTGAAGTCAAGTATGACTCGGTTGAGTACCTGATCTGCCGTGAGTCCGACATCCTGGCTGTTGTGGAGCGCTAGGCGCCCCTCGGAGGGACTCTGCGCGGCGGCGCACGTCGATGTCCGCTGCGGTGTTGTGAAACGACATGGAGTAAAAGTTTGAGGAGGTCTGGATAATGGCAAAGGAAATCAAGTTTCGCGAAGATTCGCGTCGCGCCATGTTGCGTGGAGTTGACGCTCTTGCCGACGCGGTAAAGGTGACGCTCGGTCCGAAGGGCCGCAACGTCGTGCTCGAGAAGAAGTTTGGTTCGCCGCTGATCACCAATGACGGCGTGACCATCGCCAAGGAAATTGAACTCGAAGACGCGTTTGAAAACATGGGTGCCCAACTCGTGAAAGAAGTTGCAACGAAGACGAATGACGTCGCCGGCGACGGTACCACGACGGCAACGGTCTTGGCGCAGGCCATGATCCGTGAAGGTCTTAAAAACGTGACAGCGGGCGCCAACCCGATGAGCTTGCGCAAAGGAATCGAGATGGCCGTTTCGGCTGCTGTCGAAGAGATCAAGCGCATTGCGAAGCCGGTTGAGGGTCGCGAAAGCATCGCCCAAGGCGCTGCTGTCTCGGCTGGGGACTATGAGATCGGGCAACTGATTGCGGACGCGATGGAAAAGGTCGGCAAAGACGGTGTTATCACCGTTGAAGAGTCCAAAGGCTTCACGACGGAACTTGAAGTTGTCGAGGGCATGCAGTTCGACCGCGGGTACATCTCCCCGTACATGGTGACGGACTCTGACAAGATGGAGGCCGTCCTCGACGAGCCATACATCCTGATCACCGACAAAAAAATCGGCAACATCCAAGAGATTTTGCCGGTTCTCGAGCGTGTGGTGCAATCCGGCCGTTCGTTGCTGATGGTGGCCGAGGACGTCGAAGGCGAAGCGTTGGCTACCTTGGTCGTCAACAAACTCCGTGGTACGTTCACCGCTGTCGGCGTCAAAGCGCCGGGCTTCGGGGATCGCCGCAAATCGATGCTCCAGGATATCGCGATTCTCTCCGGCGGTCAGGTGATCAGCGAAGAGCTCGGGCTCGAGCTGAAGAACACCACGATTGATCAATTGGGTCGCGCTCGTCAAGTGCGCGTCTCGAAAGAGAACACAATCATCGTGGACGGTTCTGGCAACCGTACCGACATCGATGCGCGGATCAATCAAATCAAGGTACAACTGGACGAAACCACCTCTGACTTCGATCGCGAGAAACTGCAGGAGCGCTTGGCGAAACTCGCAGGCGGCGTTGCGGTGATCAAAGTCGGCGCGGCGACCGAGACGGAACTGAAGGAAAAGAAACTCCGCATCGAAGACGCGCTCAACACGACGCGTGCAGCGGTTGAAGAGGGCTTTGTCCCAGGCGGCGGCACGGCGCTCGTGAACGTGATCAAGGCGCTCGACAACGTCAAGGCCACCGGCGATGAATTGACCGGTGTGAACTTGGTCCGTCGTGCTCTGGAAGCGCCGGTTCGTCAGATCGCTGACAATGCTGGTCTCGAAGGGGCCATCATCGTTGAGCGTCTGAAGAAAGAAGCGCAAGGCATCGGCTTTAACGCAGCCACGGGCGAGTGGGTTGACATGTTCAAGGCTGGCATCGTGGACGCAGCCAAAGTTACGCGTTCTGCGCTGCAAAACGCGGCGTCCATCGCAGCGATGTTCCTGACGACCGAAGCGGTCGTCGCGGACAAACCAGAGAAGGATAAGGCGCCTGGTGGCATGGGCGGCGGCATGGGCGGTATGGGCGGCATGGACATGATGTAATGTCCGTTTGCACCAGAGGCGCGGGGACCCTGATCAAGTCGGGGGCCCCGCGTTTTTGTGTGCCTAGTTCAGTAGATCGCTACTCACCGCAGGATGCAGCGCCTTGATTGAGCGGGGGTCAAGACGAGAGGATGTCGATGACAGTCTAAACAACTCAACTGCCTAAGCGATGCCATTGCCTTCGCGAGCCACTACCTGAGTAGTAAACAACACTCGGCACTATAGTAACTCACGTTGCCGTGGAATAGGGGGCGGCCTGCTCCTGTCCCCCCGCGCGCGTTCAACTCTTCCGCGCAGCGAGCGGAGCAACGCCTGGAGGAAGGGAGTCTGGCTGGACAGGAATCGGGCGGGCAGATGGCGAAATGATGAGGATACTGAGATTGTCGCTTGCATGAGGGGGAGCCGATGATGCGTATCGTCTATCTGGACATTGATTCACTGCGGCCCGATCATCTGGGGTGTTATGGGTATGGGCGGACGACGTCTCCGAACATCGACAAGATCGCGAAGCGGGGCGTGCGCTTTACTCATGCGTTTTGCGCTTCCAGTCCCTGCGTCCCGTCGCGTGCCTCGTTCGTGTCCGGACGCTTTGCCATCAATCACGGTGCGTTGACCCATTGGGGCCCGGGCGGGCGTTTCTATTATCCTGAGGCGGGCGGACACAGTGAGCGCTATGCATTTTTCCCGAGGCATGTGCGAAAGGCCGGGTACAAGACTGTCACCTTTTCCAGTTTCGGAGATCGACATCTGGCCCCCTGGTTTTTCTCGGGATGGAATGAGGTGCACAGTTTCACTCTCAAGGGGGGCGCGGAGAACGCGGACGAGGTCAACGGCGAAGTAGTGCCCTGGCTGCGAGCGCACGGTCGCGATGAGGACTACTTCTTGCATATACAGTATTGGGATGCCCACGGGTTTTACACCTATCCGGAGGAGTACATCGAACCCTTCCTGCATGCCGAGCCCTTGGACTTCCCGTCACCAGACGAGCTGGAACGGCAGAGGCAACTGGCGCATCCGCGCTCACCTGAGTTCTTCCACTGGTCGCTCGACTGGCCGATTCCGGACAAGATGCCCCGCCACTTGCGGGATAAGGTCGACGTGGATCGGTTGATCGCAGGGTATGACGGCGGCATCGCCTACCTGGACCATCACATTGGCCAGATCCTCGATGTGTTGAGGGACATCGGGGTCGAGGACGAGGTCTGCTTCATCATCACGGCAGACCACGGCGAGTCCTTCGGGGAACAGGGCATCTACATGGAACATGGGATGGCGTCGGAATCCACGCATCACGTGCCTCTGATCATGACGTTCCCGGGGTTGGCAAGGGCCGGAGCGGTTTGCGATCAGTTGGTATACAATGTCGACGTCGTGGCGACGATCGCGGATCTCCTTGGACTTGACGTCCCCACGGGTTGGGATGGGCGTCCGTTCACTTCGCTGCTCGATGGTTCGTCGACGCAGTGGAGTCGCGACTCGCTGGTGTTGGAGCACGGCCTGTATGCCTGTCAGCGGGCTGTGCGGGATGAACGGTTCTTTTTCATGCGCACGTATCACACGGGATTTTATGACTGGGAGCCGGTGGTGCTCTATGATCTGCTTGAAGACCCACATCAACTGGTCAACGTGGCCGGAAAGTACCCTGACGTCGTACACCAGATGGATACGCGTCTCAATGACTGGCTGGCGGACAATGTCCGACGTCACGGCGAGATCGTGGATCCCATGCAAGAGATCCTGCAGACTGGCCCGTTTCGGTACTTTGGCCCGCGTGAGTGGGAGCAGCGCTTGCTAGAGGAGGGCGCCGTAGACTTGGCGCGGGCATTGCGGGAACGCTATCCAGAAGCGTTTGCAACGCGGAGCATCTGATTGGCTCTAGGAGAAAAAGGGGCGCCTCTCGGGGGAGAGACGCCATAGTACAAGGGGGGGTTCTTCACAGGGTCAGTGTAAGGGGAGTTGCTTTAGATTTGCTGTAAAATGACGACTCAAGTTTGAACCTTTGCGTCAAAGAAATGTTGTCATACCGTAAGAATGATCGGACGGGCCCCGATGTTGGCTCGATGAGGAGGGGATTGGGATGGCCGTAATGCTCGGACGACAACAGCGATCGCCTTGGGGATGGGTGCAGCACCTCGTCAGACGATTCAATGACTGGATGGGGGATCGACTGGCTTTCTGGCTGTCGACGATGGCGTGTTTCTACTTGATTAGCCTGTTGGTGATGGTACCCCTTTTTTTCTCACGACCTGAAGGACTGGTCAGCTGGGTGGAGTACGTGGTTCAAAGCATCTTTCAGGGCATTGCGCTGCCTGTGTTGGGGTATGTTTCTCGCGTCGCCGGAGAACGGCAGGAAAAGGTGCTGATCGAGACGCACGATACGGTGATGGAGCAATTGTCGGTTTTAAAGGACGAGCTGCGCTTGGCGCGGGAGGAACGGCAGGTGATGCGTTCCTTGATCCATGAACTTAATGGTCATCGTCACGAGTCACCGACCCTGCACTCCGCAGGAAGCCCGCTTGACGCATAGGGTGGTGGGGTATAGTATGGTGGCAGGTGGTGAGGTCGTGCATCCGTATCATGATCAAGCTGAAGCGTTGCTGGTGCGTTTGCGTCGAATCGAGGGGCAAGTGCGCGGGATTCAGAAGATGATTCAGGAAGACCGTTATTGCATTGATATCCTGGCGCAGTTTGCCTCGGTCAAGTCGGCCTTGTCGGGCGTTGAGTTGTCTCTACTGGAGAGCCATATGCGCGGGTGTGTCACGGACGCCTTGGCGACCGGCAAAGACGATGCGCAGGGGAAGGTCGAAGAGCTGATGAGCCTCATTCGTGCGACGCGACAGTATCCCGTCCAGCCTTTGGCGGTGGCTTCGGGAGGCGAATCGCATAGGGAGGTGACGTGATGGCGAATCCCGCACCTAGGGAATTGGTTCCGCCCGCTTCCACAGAGGCTCGAGAACGAATTCAACTCGAGATCACCGGGATGACCTGCGCGGCATGCTCCGCTCGCATAGAGCGCCAACTCGGCAAAGCGGCCGGAGTCCTGCAGGCCAACGTGAATCTGGCAAGCGAGAAGGCGCAAGTCGAGTTTGATCCGGGGGAGATCGGGGTCGACGGGATTCTCCGGATCGTCGAAAAAACGGGCTACGGAGCGAGTGTGGCGACGCCGCACAGTTCGGGCGAACGCGAGGATCAGCGCCTTGCCTGGCGGCGGCTTCGCATCGCCTTTCTCGTCGGAAGCGTGTTGACGCTGCCGCTGCTCCTGCAGATGATCAGCGAGTTTGTGCCAAGCTTGACATTCGCGCTCCCGGTAGGGGTCCAGATTGCCCTTTCCACTCCCGTCCAGTGGGTGGTGGGGTGGCGATTTTACAGGGGGGCTTACCACGCTCTTCGCGGTGGCGCTCCCAACATGGATGTACTCGTTGCGCTCGGAACGACGTCGGCCTACTTGTTTAGCCTGGCCGTCGTCATCTTCCGCATCCCCACGGGACTGTACTTTGACGCGGCGGCGGTCATTACCACGCTCATCCTGATGGGAAAGGTGCTCGAGCACCGAGCCAAGGCGCAAGCGTCGCGTGCCGTCCGGGCGCTGATGAAGTTGCAGGCCAAGACGGCGAAGGTAGTGCGCGGCGGCACGGAGTACGATGTACCCGTGGAGCAGGTGCAGGTGGGCGACGTCGTCTTGGTGCGTCCGGGTGAGAGCGTGCCGGTGGATGGGAAACTTCTCTCCGGTGAATCCAATGTTGATGAGTCGATGCTGACCGGCGAGAGCATGCCAACCACGAAAAGTCCTGGCGACTGGGTGTATGGCGCGACACTGAACAAAGATGGTGCCTTTCGCATGACCGCAGCCAGAGTGGGCGCCGACACGGCACTCGCGCAGATCATCCGGATGGTTGATGAAGCGCAAGGCTCGAAAGCGCCCGTGCAACAGTTGGCGGATCGCGTTTCCGGAATCTTCGTCCCGATCGTTCTGGTGATTGCTGTGGTGACCTTTGCCGGGTGGCTGTGGGTTGCCGGGTTCACGCACGCCTTGATCAGTGCCGTAGCGGTCCTGGTGATTGCGTGCCCGTGTTCCTTGGGGCTGGCCACGCCGACCGCGATTATGGTGGGGACGGGTAGAGGGGCGGAGGCCGGCATATTGATAAAAGGGGGCGCCGCGCTGGAACGCGTGAGGTCACTCACGGCCGTCATTTTGGACAAGACGGGTACGATTACACAAGGCAAGCCGGTCGTCACGGACGTCGTGTCGACGGAGATTTCCGGGATGGAATCCGGACGGGTGTTGGCGCTTGCGGCAGCGGTCGAGAGGCTCTCAGAACATCCACTCGGCGCCGCGATCGTCGAGGAGGCAAGACGCGCGGAGCGTGTGCAACCTGATAGCTCGGAACCGCTGGCGCTACCTGGTCGTGGCATCGTGGCGCAGGTGGGCGGTGAACGAGTGGCCGTCGGGAATCGCTTGCTGATGCAAGACGAGGGAGTGATCACAAGTCGGGCCGTCGACCGGGCCGTGGCGCTTGAGGAGCAGGGCAAGACGGTGATGTGGGTGGCGCGACGCGGACAACTCCTGGGTCTGATTGCTGTGGCTGACGCGGTACGGTCCACATCAGCCCAGGCGATCGCCACGATGCAGGGTATGGGCCTGCAAGTCTACATGGTGACAGGAGATAATCTGCGAACAGCCAACGTCATCGCGTCACACGTGGGGATCGCACCAGAGCGCATTCGCGCTGGGGTGCTTCCGGCAGACAAGGCGGCCATTGTGACGGAGTTGCAAAAGCAGGGCCACGTCGTGGGCATGGTGGGGGACGGAATCAATGATGCGCCGGCTCTGGCCGTGGCGGACATCGGTTTTGCCGTCGGTTCGGGTTCGGACGTGGCGCTGGAAACGGCTGATATTGCCTTGATGCGCGGAGACCTGCAAGCCGTGCTGGCGGCGATCCACCTGTCGCGGGCCACCTTGGCGAAGATCCGCCAAAATCTTGCCTGGGCCTTCGGGTATAACACGCTCGGCATCCCCTTGGCGGCACTTGGCTTTATCAGTCCCGTCATGGCAGGAGCGGCGATGGCGCTCAGTTCGGTTAGCGTGGTGACCAACTCGCTGTTGTTGCGCCGGACGCGACTATGATGGCTGTCTGGGCGAAGAATTCACAGAAGACGGATGAATCCAATGGGGGGTTATAAGATGGAGACGACGATGATTGCAGTGCAAGGGATGACTTGTGACGGTTGTGTGCGCGCGGTATCCAATGCCTTGAAGGCGGTACCGGGTGTGAAGGATGTGCGCGTGGATCTGGCTCATGGACAGGCCACCGTGACGCATGAGTCAGGTGTTACGAAAGCGGAGCATCTCAAAGCGGCGGTAGAGGATGCCGGATATGACGTCGGTTGAGTCGTCTCGTGGCGACGGGGCTTGGTGCCGGGCGTTTTGTGGCCGGGAGGAGGAGATCCGTTGCCGATTCGCAATAGCCTGATTACTCTCTTAGTCGTCCTGCTGCTTGTCGCGGCGGCCGTCTTGCATGTCTCTACATCCCAGGCCGCCGTGGGAGTGCAAGTGGGGGAAATGGCACCCGATTTTAGACTCGCCTCCCTGACTGGTGCACAACTTACTTTGCGCTCACTGCGTGGTCGCCTGGTCTATCTCAATTTTTTTGCATCGTGGTGTCCCCCGTGTCAAGAGGAGACGCCTGACCTCGTCAAGATGTACGCGCGGTACGGGAAACGGGTTGTCTTTGTCGCCGTGGATTTGACGGGAGGGGACTCGGTGCTTGATGTGGAGGCGTTCGCTGCCCGCTATCGAATCCCGTACCCGGTTCTCCTTGACCTCGACAGCAAGGTGGCCAAACGGTACCAGGTGGTCGGGATTCCAACCAGTCTCTTTATTAATCAAAAAGGCGTTATCGAAAATCGTGTGTTGGGCGGGATGACGCCGGCCACGATGGAGACTGACTTTTCGCAGTTGGCTGGTGGCGCGTAGGATCCGTTTCGAGTGCGTCATCACATGAAGAAGAAGGGAGGCTGATCGTGGAAGCGGCCCCGTCGATCTGGATCGCGTTTCTTGCGGGACTCCTGTCGTTTGTCTCGCCATGCTGTTTGCCACTCTATCCGTCGTACATTTCCTACATATCCGGTGTCTCGGCTGCAGGGGGCGCGGTCGCGGGCGGTGGCCAGCAAGGTGCTCCGTTGGGAGGGCCGATCACGGCGCGAACGCGCGGTCGTGCCTTGGCCCATGCCGTATTTTTTGTGCTGGGTTTCTCGGTGATTTTTATCGCGCTGGGGGCGTCGGCGAGTCTGATCGGAACCCTCTTCGCTGAGTACCATACGCTGATCAGCCAAATTGGCGGCGTGATCGTCATCATCATGGGCCTTGTGCTCATGGGTATCTTCACACCTGGCTTTCTGATGCGCGAAGTCAAGTGGCACGTGCAGTCGCGTCGGCGTGGGTACCTCGGTGCATTCATCGTCGGGATCAGCTTTGCGGCCGGGTGGACGCCGTGTATCGGTCCCATACTGGCCTCTGTGATCACGGTCGCTGCCACCAGCCAGGTCAGTGGCGCCATCTTGATGACGGTCTACGCCATCGGATTTGCCCTGCCTTTCTTGGTTCTGGCCTACACGCTCGGGTCGGTGAAGTGGTTGCAGCGCTACAGTGTGCGCGTGAGCCAGGTCGGCGGTGCGGTGATGGTCCTCATGGGAATCCTCTTGGCAACGGGGCAGATGACGCTCGTCATTCGCTGGCTCATTCAATTGTATGGCGGGTACGTCGGTATGTAGCCCTGTGTCCGGCAGTGAAGTTTGCGCCGTTGACCGGATCGGGAGGAGGGTGTCGGATGCTCTTTGTGAAGATGGGCGTGCTTGTTTTGTCGCTCGGCATCGATACGTTGGGCGTGGCGATTGCACTGGGTTTCCGAACGCCCGAAAGGTCTGTTTCGGTGCGGGGAATGGTCAGGATTGCGCTTGCGTTTGCGACGGCAGAGGCGTTGATGCCCCTGGTCGGGGTATTTGTGGGGGCTGGTGCGGGACATCTCGTGGGCCGGTTCGCGGACCTCGTCGGCGGGGTGGCATTGCTCGCGGTGGCCGCGTGGATGCTTTGGTTCGATCGGGAGGACAAGCTGGAGGACGAAGTAGGCGACGCTTTGAAGGCCGATCCGGAGGACGGTCCTGCCGAAGATCGACAAGGCGGTTCACACGCGGAGAACGCCGCGGACGCCGATGCTTTGCACGGGTCAGCTCGACTTGCGCACAGTGGGTGGCCGCTTCTGGTGATGGCTCTTGGGGTCAGTCTCGATGAGCTTGCTGTCGGTTTTTCGATCGGACTGATCGGTGTGCCGGTTCTGCAGACTGTGTTGTTGATCGCTTTGCAGGCGTTTATCTGGACCATGGTCGGTCTTCAGTTCGGTCGCGCGCTCAGGCCCTGGCTCGGGGAGTGGACTGAACGGCTAGCAGGGTATGCTTTGGGGATGCTCGGGCTCTGGGTGTTGGGGGAGGCGATCGTAGCACTGGTTGCATAATGGACGGGATGTAGCAAAAGGCTGGCTGTGAAACTCGCGCCACCCTCTTGACAGAGGTGTTACGCCAATGTTACGATTCTACATGAAATCGTTATCAAAAACCTCGATGTACGGGTTTGTACGAGTTTGTGCGGGTCTGTACGAGTTTGTAAGCGGCTACATAAGGGGAGCACGGAATCAAGGCCCTTTTGTTGGAGTGACGACAGGCTCGGTTGGATAGGCTAGGTGAAAGGGGGCACGGACATGAAAGTGACGATTCGAACGATCGCGCAACTAGCTGGAGTGTCCGTGCCCACGGTGTCTCGCGTGCTGAATTCTCCGGAGCTTGTGAAGCAGGAGACGCGGCAACGGGTGTTCGACGTGATGGAGGAACACGATTACTTTCCGGATGAGCGCGCACGCGGCCTGCGTTCCAACAACGCGCGCATCATCGGCGTCATCACGCCAAGGATTCGGGATTTCTTCTTCGGGCTCCTTTATCAGGGTATTTACGACGCGGCGACAGCGGCCGGGCTGCAAGTGTTGACGTTTGATGCAGACTTGGATGAAGGGCGACTGCTGGAGGGCTTGACGACACTCAAGCGACAACAGTGCGATGGCATCATCTTCTCGAGCGCTTTCGTGGGCGACGTCTACGCACAGCACATCAAGCGGTTGGGGATCCCTGTCGTCTTGGCCTTGACGGAGAGCGACAGCCGCGACCTGCCAGCCTATAAAGTGGACGATGTCAACGCGGCGTTCGATGCTGTCGCGTATCTCGTGGCCAGGGGACATCGCAAGATTGGCATGATCTCCGGTCCGGTGACAGACCCTATAGCCGGCTCGTCGCGTCTTGAGGGGTACGAGCGGGCCCTGGCTCACTATCAGCTGTCCTGTTCACCTGAGCAAGTGGCCTACGGGAACTTTCGATATGAACACGGGCGGATGGCGATGGATCAACTCTTTGAGGCACGCGAGCGGACGGGGATCACGGCTGTGTTCTGTGCCAGCGATGAGATGGCGCTCGGGGCCATGCGGTGCGTGTACGACCACGGGCTCAGCGTGCCTGAAGACATCTCGATTATCGGCTTTGACAACATCAGCGTGTCGGATATGGTGACGCCGAAACTGACGACGATCGCCCAACCCTTCGAACAGATTGGATACGAAGCCGTACAGTCTCTTCTGACCGCCTTTCGTCGCCAAGGAAAGCATCTTGTGAGCGAGACCTGCTACCTTCAGCACCGCATCATCGTCCGCGAGACAGTGCGCGGGATCACCTACGATTCGTCGTAGGCCGTGGCGATCGTCCATCGCCGCTCTCATCTTCACATACTAAGGGGGAACTGACTGATGAAGAAGAATCGCATGGCCCTGCTGGCCGTTTTGGCCACTGGCATGTTTGCAGTGACGGCTTGCGCGAGCCCGTCGCAAAGCGCGGCCGCACCGATGGTCAAGAAGGCATCCGCACCGGTCACGATCACGTGGTCGTCCGGTACGGTCACTGGCACTGGGCTGCGCAAGACCATGATTCAACTGTTTGAAAAGGAGAATCCGGGAATCAAAGTCCAGATTCTTCAACAGCCGACCAACACAGACACCACGCGCGCCACGTTGAGCACCCAGATCTCTGGCGGGTCCACCTCGCCTGACGTCTTCATGGGCGATGTGATCTGGCCTGGGCAGTTTGGATCGCAGCACTTGGCCCTGCCGCTCAACAAGTACCTGCCAAAGTCGTTTTTCTCTCGCTTTGCACCGGGCTTGGTGGACGGCGCTTCCTATCAAGGCAACGTCTACGGCGCTCCATGGTATGCGGATGCCGGATTCCTGTATTACCGCAAAGATCTTCTGAAAGCTGCGCATTTGCCAGTGCCGACCACGTGGGAGCAAGTGCAGGCGGACTCGCTCAAACTCGTCAAGATGCATAAAGTCAAATACGGCTTCGTCTGGGAAGGTTCCGACTACGAGGGCCTGACGTGCGACTGGATGGAGTACCTGAGCGATGCAGGCGGTCAAGTGTTCAACGCCAAAGGGCAGCCCGTCATGGACTCGAGCGCGGCTGTCAAAGCGCTCTCGTTCATGCGCGGCTTGATCACCTCTGGCGCTTCGCCGGCGGCGGTCACGACATTCCAGGAGCCACAGGCGATGAACGCTTTTGATCAAGGCGATGCGGCCTTCCTGCGCAACTGGGACTATGCTTGGTCCAACTCGCAGACCCCGAACCAATCGCGCGTTGTGGGCAAGGTGGGCGTCGTTCCGTTGCCGACGTTTGCAGGTCAGGGTGGGACCGGTCACGCTTGCATCGGCGGCTGGGACATCTACATCAACCCGCACAGCAAACACATCGCGCAGGACCTGAAGTTCATCGAGTTCATCACCGGGTACCAAGCGGAGTACACGATGGCCAGCAAGTTCTCCGAGATCCCGACGAACTACGCTGTGCAGAGTGATCCGAAAGTCAAGGCGCTGAATCCCGTGTTGGCGATCGTGTCCAAGACGCACCTGGTTGGACGCCCGAGCCAAACGCCGTACTACGCGAAGGTATCGCAGGCGATCTACAGCAACATCAACGCCGCGCTGTCTGGTCAAGTCAGTGTCAAGTCCGCTCTGGAACAGGCGAACAGTCAGTTGAAATCGGCGGGCAGCTCGTCGTCGCTGTAACATAGGTCCATCACGGTGGAGGTGGCCGGGTTGGCTGCCTCCACTGATTGTCTTATAAAGGGGATGGGGGGAGAGGTCTGCATGCGCGTCAGCAAGCTGGATCGGCAGTACGCAATCGCTGGCTACATTATGATGGCACCCGCACTACTCGTCATCGGACTCGTGACCATCTTTCCGATTGGTTACTCCATCTGGATGAGCCTCAACAATATTCAATCTACTTTCAACGGATTCTCCTTTACATTCAACGGGCTTACGAACTATGCCATCGTCTTCACGAATCAGCAGTTTTGGCAAGCCCTTGAGTTCACGGTCTTCTACGCGATCGTGACCGTGGCCGTTGAGCTCGTGCTGGGGCTGTTGGTGGCGCTCGCGCTCAACCAACCCATTCGGGGTCGCGGCGTGGCTGTGGCGGTCATGCTCATTCCTTGGACGTTGATTACGGTCATCTCGGCGCAGATGTGGGCTTACATATACAATGGAATTTACGGCGTGTTGAATTACCTGTTGATGCAAGTGCACATCATTGGTTCCCCTGTCTTGTGGTTGGGCACGGCGGGTCTGGCCACATTTGCCATGATGGTGGCGGATATCTGGAAGACCACTCCTTTTGTCACGATGATTTTGCTCGCCGGGTTGCAGCTCATTCCCGAGGACCTGTACGAGGCCGCCAAGATCGATGGCGCCTCGGTGTGGAGACGGTTCTGGCATGTGACCTTTCCACTTTTGCGTCCTAGTCTTGGCCTGGCCACGTTGTTCCGGATTCTCCAGGCATTTGGACTGTTTGACCTCCCGTTTGTGCTCACCGGTGGCGGTCCAGGGACCAGCACGACGTCGATCGCGATGCTAGCCTACCGGGCGATCTTTAATGATGGCGACTACGGTCCTGGAACTGCGGTGGCTGTGACGACTGTGGGGATCGTCATCATACTGGCCCTGGCGTCGTTGAAAGCGCTCCGGACTCAAGTGGGCGAGGTGGAGAGTTGATGAGCACGAACAGCGTACCAGTCGTCTCTTCAGGAGGTGGGTGCCGTGATTGATCCGGCCGCGGTCGTCCGTCGGAGTAAGGCGCGCAAACCGCCTTCGCCGCGCGAGAGCATGAGCCGTCGCAATGTCATCGTCAGGAAGACGATCGGGTATGTGGTGCTGGTGTTGATGCTGCTCGTGATCATCGCCCCGTTTTACTGGATGGTGGTGACGTCCTTCAAGGGCAATCTCGAGATCAGCAACATTCCACCCACGCTGTTCCCGCACCATCCCATCTTGACACAGTACGAACAAGCCTTCGGCGTGTATGGGTTTGGCGTCTACTTTCGCAATAGCATCATCGTGTCTGTGTCGGCTACCATCGTCGTGATCTTGTTCGCTTCGCTGGCCAGCTATGCCATTGCAAGGCTTCCAATTCGCGGCAAGGCGCCGCTGATGGTGGGGCTGCTCGCGATTTCCACGTTTCCGCAAGTTGCGGTCATCTCGCCTTTGTTTATCCTCTTGGAGAGACTGGGGTGGCTGAACAGTTATCAGGCGTTGATTATCCCGTATGTCGCGTTCAACCTGCCGTTTGCGATCTGGGTCATGCGCACGTATTTTGTCGGGATCCCGAAGGAACTCGATGAGGCGGCGCGCGTGGATGGCGCCAACCTCTTTACGACGATTTTTCGCGTCATTTTGCCGTTGGCGACGCCGGGGCTGTTTACTGGGGGCGTGTTCACTTTTGTGGCCTGCTGGACTGAGTTTTTCTTTGCACTCACGTTCAACAACGACACCGCGTTCCGGACGATCCCAGTCGGGATTGCTCTGTTTTCGGGCCAGTTTACGATTCCCTACGGGACCATCTTTGCGGGTTCAACGGTCGCGGTGGCCCCCATCGTCATCCTCGTCCTCATCTTTCAGAAATGGGTTGTGGCGGGTCTTACAGCCGGTGCCGTAAAAGGGTGACACGGTCGACCGGCGGCGAATGTCTGATTGACGGTTGCATCGGTGTGGTGGGGGAAGTGCGGGCGCTCGTGCGGTGATGGGCGCCCAAACCCTCATCACCCTTATTTATATATAAATTACATTTATATCACCAATTCACGTGGAGGATTTGTGTCTGCCTTTGCCGAACCTGTTGACCAAGTGGTACAGTGAGACATGCGGGTCTTGTGGGTGTTGGAGGGCTACCGATGATCGAGATGACAGACAATGCGAGAGTTCAGCAAGATACAGTGGAATTTGTGGCCGTGCAGCCTGACGTTGTCCTGAACAACGTGCAGAAGGTGATCGTCGGGAAGGAAGAGGTGATCCGGCTCTGCTTGGTGGCGCTCATTGCCCATGGGCACGTGTTGCTCGAGGATGTGCCAGGTGTCGGCAAGACCGTTCTGGTTCGCGCGTTGGCCAGGAGTCTGGACTGTCAGTTCAAACGCATCCAATTCACGCCCGACCTCTTGCCGTCGGACGTGACGGGGACATCGGTTTTTAACCAGAAGAGTGCGGAGTTTGAATACCGTCCTGGCCCGATCTTCAGTCAAGTGGTCTTGGCCGATGAGATCAACCGAACGTCGCCGAAGACGCAGGCAGCTCTTCTGGAGGCTCTTGAAGAGCGCAGTGTGTCGTTCGATGGCATTACGCATGCGCTGCCGGCCCCGTCTTTTGTGCTGGCGACGCAGAATCCCATCGAGTACGAAGGGACGTTCCCTTTGCCTGAAGCGCAGTTGGATCGATTTTTACTGAAGTTGTCGATCGGGTATCCGTCGTCCGCGGACGAACTCGAGGTGCTCGTGCGCGGGACCACTGGCATTCACGTGGATGACTTGCAGCCGGTCGCCGGTCCAGCAGACATTCTTGCGTGGCAGCGCGCTGCGAGCTACGTGCGGATCGATGCCTCGCTTTACGCGTACGTGGTCGAGATTGTACACAAGACGCGGGTTCACCCACGCATTTACTTGGGCGTGTCTCCCCGTGGCGGGTTGGCGCTTTCCCGTTCCTCGCAGGCGTTGGCCTTCTTGGCCGGACGCGACTACGTTTTACCGGATGACATTAAGCAACTCGTCCCCTTTGTTCTCTCACACCGGATGATGCTACACCCGGAGTCGCGGTTTCAAGGGATCACGGCGGAGGATGTGCTGACCGAGATCTTGCATGACACAGCGGTGCCGGTTTCTGCACAACGAAGGTAGGGGTCCCCGGTGCGAAACGCGTTGGTGATGTTTCTATTGTGTTTGGCACTCGTTGGGGAGTACGTGCTCGCGCGCATCTACGGGGGCTTCGGTCCCTGGTTTCTGCTTGGCGCCAGCGCTGCACTGGTTCTGTATGAGGTGGTCGCCATCTTGGCACTCCGCCGCCGGTATTCGGTTGTGCGCAAGCTGTCGGCGACGCGGGTGCCGGCGGGTGGAGAAGTGGATGTTGCGTTGGAGATCCGCATCGCTCGCGTGGGGTGGATGCCACTCCATTGGTTGCGCGTCGAAGATCTGTTGCCTCCGCGGCTCGCCGTGCGTCGCGAGTCTCCTTGGGCGCTGGTCCATCCGTGGCGTGAACAGACTGTGACGGCGACTTATTCGCTAAAAGGCGTGACCCGCGGGGCCTATCATCTCACGGGGTTGTATGTGACCAGTGGCGATGCGTTCGGGTTGCTGACGCGACGCACGTTTGTCCCGGTGGAATCCCATCTGCACGTCTATCCGGAGACGCGACCCATCGGCCGCTGGAGTGCGGCTGAGCGAGCGCGCCTGGGGACCCGCGTGAGTCACTCGCGAACGTCCGATGATGCGGCTCGCGTGATCGGCGTCCGCGAGTATGTACAAGGCGATCGCCTGAGCCGCATCCATTGGCCGGCGACGGCGCGCACGGGAGCCCTTCGGTCCAAAGAGTTTGAACACTATGTGATGAATGAGGTAGTATTGATACTGGACTCCACGCGCGCCGCGTTCGGCCACGATGAGGTCGCGTTCGAACTGGCGCTCTCGATCACCGGTTCGTTTGTCGAGTGGATGCATCGGCAGGACCTCGCGTATGGACTGCAGGTCCTCGGGCGACCGTATGTCGCGTTGCCAGTCGGCAAGGGCGACTTGACGTTGGTGCGGGCGATGGAGTACCTGGCGATCGCTCAGCCGACGGGCGAGGAGGCGTTCGAAGATGCGCTCTGGCGCTTGTCGGTCTTGCCCATTCAAACGACGGCCCTGGTTGTAACGCGTTCGCTCGGTCTCGAATGGTTGCGTTTTGGCGTCTATGCGCGGGAACGCCAGTTGCGCGTTGAACTGTTTTTGTCACGACCATCGGATCCACGCTTGAGCTCGCAGGAAGAGGAGATCGTGGGTCGCTTGCAAGCGCTGGGTTGGCGTGTGCGCGTACTTCAAGATCTTGAAGCGTTACGTCAGCTTGAAACGGGGTGGGTGCAAAGTGCAAGTCGCGCGTGAACGATTGCATCGCGTTGTCGTGGCCGGCCTGTTGTGGATCTGGCTCTCACTCCTTTTATATGCGTCGCAAAACATTGGGTATATGGGCGATACGCTCCCCATCATAGGCTACATTGCCGTACTGCTTTTCGCGCAGTTCGTCCCCGGGCGGCCCTTGCGCTGGGCGCTGGTCTTTGTCGTCGCCCTGTTGTTAATCAAGTGGGAGTATTATACTTATGTTTCGTGGTTCAACGTTCCGGGCTTCGTGGCAGCCCTCTTTGGCGACCTGTCTTTTGCGGTCCGCTCGGTTCTCGACGGTCAGATCAGTTTGATCAATGACGGGGTGCGGACGCTTGCTTTTCTTGGGGTCGTGAGCTTCGGCACCAAGTTGCTGGAAGAGTGTCTGGCTCGCCCACTCTGGTTGTTGGCGGCGCTCGTGGCCGGTGAGTTCGGGTTGATCAATATCGCCTACGCCTACGATGTGACGGACACCACGGAGATGGTCCTGTTTTTGGCGGTGGGGGTCTTTTTGCTGGCGTTGGCCAATCTCCCGCGCGTTCAGGCTCTATCCGGTCAACTGACGTCTCGGGCCGTGATGCGCCAGATGCTGGCGCCGGCGATCGTGGTGTCTGTGATGGTCGTCGTCGGATTGGCCCTCCCCAAGCCCGACGGAACGTGGCCGAAACCGCTCGCCCTCTTGCGCGAGTTGGAGGCGGCGGGAACAGCTCATCAGTCCTACAACGCGCACGACAACTCGCTGGGAGGACCTTTTGAAGGCACGACACAAGTCATGCTGCGCGTCTTCGCCAATCAGCCGTCGTATTATCGGGGCGAGTCGATGGATACGTACACGGGTACGGGCTGGGTCGAGGCGCCTGCCAACGAGGCACGGATTCGCTTCGGTCAGCGCATTCCGGAGTCGCTCTTGGAGGAGTCTGGACCGACGTTTGCCACGCCGACGACCCATTTTACAGAGAAGATTGAGGTGGTGGGCAAGTCGTTTCCGGTGTTGTTCGGCGGCTATCAAGTGGATCGGGTGACGATCCCGGGGCGATCCGGCACCTATCGGCTGAACGTGGACAACGGCACGATCAACGCGGGCACACTAGCCCCAGGGACCGTCTATACGGTCTCG
>JAPNUJ010000052.1 GCA_026627155.1 Bacillota bacterium
GTCATCGCCGCGATCAAAGAATTTTTCGGCTCCAGTCAGCTGTCGCAGTTTATGGACCAGACCAATCCTCTGGCTGAACTGACGCATAAACGCCGACTTTCAGCGCTCGGCCCGGGCGGCTTGACACGGGAGCGCGCTGGCTTTGAGGTGCGCGACGTTCATCCATCTCACTATGGGCGGATGTGTCCGATCGAGACGCCGGAGGGTCCCAACATCGGGCTGATCAACAGCCTGTCGAGTTATGCGCGCATTAATGAGTACGGGTTTATCGAGACACCGTATCGTCGCGTCGACCCGGACACCGGGATTGTCACGCCGCGGATTGATTACCTGACGGCTGATGAAGAGGACAACTATATCATCGGTCAGGCGGTTGCTCGTCTGAAGCCGGACCTGTCATTTGTCGAGGAGGAGCAGATCGTTCGTTATCGCGGGGATATCCTGACGATGCCGAAAGAGCGTGTGGACTACATCGACGTGTCGCCAAAGCAGGTGGTTTCCGTGGCGACGGCGATGATTCCATTTCTCGAGAATGACGATGCCAACCGTGCCTTGATGGGGTCCAACATGCAGAGGCAGGCCGTGCCGCTGCTCGTGCCGGAGGCGCCGCTTGTGGGTACGGGGATGGAGCACAAGGCAGCGAAGGATTCGGGCGTGGCGACCGTGGCTCGACGAGGTGGCGTGGTTGAGCGGGTCGTGGCCAACGAGATTCAGATTCGCGTGCAGGAGATGGTCGACGGAAAACTGATCAGCGGAAACGTCGATCGGTACAAGTTGCAAAAGTTCATGCGTTCCAACCAAGGAACTTGCATTAACCAGCGCCCTCTCGTCCGTCTTGGGGATGTCGTGCAAGCCGGCGATATCATCGCGGATGGACCGTCGACTGAGCAAGGTGAACTTGCGCTTGGACGCAATGTCTTGGTCGCCTTCATGACGTGGGAAGGGTACAACTACGAGGATGCCATCCTGCTTAGCGAGCAAGTGGTCAAAGAGGACGTCTACACATCGATTCACATCGAAGAATACGAGTGCGAGGCGCGGGACACGAAGCTGGGTCCGGAAGAGATCACGCGTGATATCCCCAACGTGGGTGAGGATGCACTGCGCAACCTCGACGATCGCGGGATCATTCGCATCGGCGCTGAAATCTTCACGAACGACATCCTCGTCGGCAAGGTGACGCCGAAAGGGGTCACGGAACTGACGGCCGAAGAACGTCTCTTGCACGCGATTTTTGGAGAGAAGGCGCGCGAAGTGCGCGATACGTCCCAACGCGTGCCGAACGGCGGCGCTGGCATCGTCGTCGACGTCAAAGTCTTTACCCGCGAGAACGGCGACGAGTTGCCGCCGGGAGTGAATCAGCTGGTGCGGGTGTACATCGCGCAAAAGCGCAAAATCTCGGAAGGCGACAAGATGGCCGGTCGTCATGGCAACAAGGGTGTCGTCGCGAGGATCATGCCCGTGGAAGACATGCCGTTCCTGCCAGACGGCACGCCTGTCCACATCGTACTCAATCCCTTGGGTGTGCCGTCGCGGATGAACATCGGTCAGGTTCTCGAGACGCACCTGGGCATGGCGGCCCACGCTCTTGGGATTCGCGTGGCGACGCCTGTGTTCGACGGTGCCCATGAGTCCGATGTGTTCGACGCGCTGGAAGAGGCGGGTCTTGACAGAGACGGCAAGACGGTCTTGTACGATGGCCGCACCGGTGAGCCATTTGATGGTCGTGTCACGGTCGGTTTCGTCTATATGCTAAAGCTTCACCATCTCGTGGACGACAAGATCCATGCCCGCTCGACGGGTCCGTACTCCCTGGTCACGCAACAGCCGCTCGGTGGCAAGGCACAGTTCGGTGGACAACGCTTTGGCGAGATGGAAGTGTGGGCGCTCGAGGCGTATGGCGCGGCCTACACGCTACAGGAAATCCTGACTGTCAAGTCAGACGATGTCGTGGGCCGAGTGAAAACCTACGAGGCGATCGTCAAAGGAGAGAACGTCCCGGAACCCGGCGTCCCGGAATCCTTCAAGGTGCTCATCAAGGAACTGCAGAGTTTGGGACTGGACGTCAAGATTCTGGCGGAAGACGAGCAGGAGATTGCGATGCGGGAGTCTGACGATGACGACGACACATCCGACAAGCTCAACTTCAGCCTCGAGATGCGCGAAGTCGGCGACGACTGATTTCGCGATGACCCCCCGCCCGATCGCCGCCACGTGGCGATCGGGCTGCTCTCCCACCATCCTGACTATCCGTGACACAAAGGAGAGACCCTACTTTGCTCGATGTGAACAACTTTGAATACATGAAGATTGGACTCGCCTCCCCGGAAAAGATCCGCTCCTGGTCCCACGGAGAAGTAAAAAAACCTGAGACGATCAACTATCGCACGCTCAAGCCCGAAAAAGAGGGTTTGTTTTGCGAAAAAATCTTTGGACCTCAGCGCGACTGGGAGTGCCACTGCGGCAAATACAAGCGTGTGCGCTACAAGGGCGTAGTTTGCGATCGCTGCGGCGTTGAGGTCACGCGGAACAAGGTTCGCCGTGAGCGCATGGGGCACATCGAACTGGCTGCACCGGTTTCGCACATTTGGTATTTTAAAGGGATTCCGAGCCGGATGGGTCTGGTCCTGGACATGTCGCCCAGGTCACTTGAGGAAGTCATCTACTTTGCTTCCTACGTCGTGACAGATCCTGGAGATACCCCGCTTGAGCGAAAGCAACTGCTTTCCGAGAAGGAGTATCGCAGCTACCGCGAGAAGTATGGCTATGCCTTCGAAGCGGGCATGGGCGCGGAGGCTGTCAAGAAGTTGTTGTTTGATATCGAGATTGATCGGGAGATCGAGGTCCTCCGCGAGGAACTGAGAACCGTTCAGGGCCAACGACGCAACCGTGCCATCAAGCGGTTGGAAGTGATGGACGCTTTCAAGCAATCTGGCAACGATCCAACCTGGATGATTCTCGATGCGCTTCCTGTCATTCCGCCGGACTTGCGTCCCATGGTGCAGTTGGACGGCGGTCGCTTTGCGACGTCCGATCTGAATGACCTGTACCGCAGGGTGATCAACCGCAACAATCGGTTGAAGCGTCTGCTGGATCTCGGTGCGCCGGACATTATCGTCCAAAACGAGAAGCGGATGCTCCAGGAGGCGGTCGATGCCCTGATTGACAACGGCCGCCGCGGCCGTCCTGTGACGGGCCCCGGCAATCGCCCGCTCAAGTCCTTGTCGCACATGCTAAAAGGCAAGCAAGGGCGGTTTCGTCAGAACCTTCTGGGCAAACGGGTGGACTACTCGGGACGGTCCGTCATCGTGGTCGGGCCGGAACTGAAGATGTACCAGTGTGGGCTTCCGAAGGAAATGGCCGTGGAATTGTTCAAGCCATTTGTCATGAAAGAACTGGTGGCACAAGGGCTGGCTCACAACATCAAGAGTGCGAAACGCAAAGTGGAACGCGTCTCCCCGGAAGTGTGGGATGTGCTGGAGAAGGTGATCAGCGAACACCCCGTTCTGTTGAACCGTGCGCCTACCTTGCACCGGTTGGGGATACAGGCGTTTGAACCGATTCTCGTGGCGGGTCGCGCGATCAAGTTGCACCCGTTGGTGTGTACTGCCTACAATGCTGACTTTGATGGGGATCAGATGGCGGTGCACGTGCCTCTGTCCGCCGAAGCGCAAGCTGAAGCCCGTTTGCTCATGCTGGCCGCGCACAACATCTTGAATCCAAAAGACGGCAAGCCGGTCGTGACGCCTACGCAGGACATGGTGCTGGGGTCCTATTATCTGACCATCGAGCGCGCTGGCGAGCCGGGCGAGGGTCGGATCTTCAGTAACACCGATGAGGTTCTGCTCGCGTATCAGTACGAACAGGTCACTCTCCATTCGCGAATTGCCTTACCGGCCAAGGTGCTCGGAAAAACCTGCTTTACTCCGGAGCAGGATAAAGCGTTGTTTGTGACGACACCCGGCAAGATTCTCTTTAACGAGATTCTCCCAGAGGACTTTCCGTTTATCAACGTCGCGGACCGGACGAACCTGTTGCACGGGACGCCCGATCATTTCTTCATCCATGAGAAGGGTGCGAACGTCAAGGCGTTCATCGAGAACCTCCCTATCAAAGGAGCGGTCGTGAAGTCTTTCTTGGGTGCCATCATCGGGGAGTGTTTCAGTCGCTATGGCACGACCCGTACCGCTGAGACGCTCGACAGTGTCAAGCGTTTGGCATTCAAGTATTCGACGAAGGCTGGCATTACGATCTCGGTGGCCGACATCTACGTACCGGAGCAAAAGGAAAAAATCTTGGCCGAGGCCGAGCAAAAGGAAGACAAAGTCCTCGTGCAGTTCCGCCGTGGGTTGATCACGGAGGAGGAACGATACGATCGATTCATCAGCATCTGGAGTAGCGCCAAGGACGAATTGACGAACACCTTGATGGACTCCTTGGACCGGTTTAACCCGATTTATATGATGGCCAATAGCGGGGCGCGGGGTTCCGTGTCCCAGATCACCCAGCTGGCCGGAATGCGCGGTTTGATGGCCAATCCCTCCGGTCGCATCATCGAATTGCCGATCAAGTCCAACTTCCGCGAGGGCTTGACTGTGTTGGAGTATTTCATCTCCACGCACGGTGCGCGCAAAGGGTTGGCGGATACGGCACTGCGGACGGCGGATTCGGGTTACCTGACACGGCGCCTTGTGGACGTCGCGCAAGATACGATCGTTCGGATCGACGACTGCGGTACGGATCGCGGGATCTTCGTGGAAGAGCTACGCGACGGCAAGGAGCTTCTGGAGGAATTCTACGACCGCATCACGGGCCGCATCGCATTTCAAACCGTGCGGCATCCGGAGACGGGCGAGATCCTCGTGGAGAAAAATCAACTTGTCGATGAAGTCATGGCCCGAGCGATCATCGATGCGGGAATCAAGTCGATGACGATTCGATCGGTCTTGGCGTGTCGGGCTCGGCATGGCGTGTGCATCAAGTGTTACGGTCGCAATCTGGCGACAGGTCAGATGGTGGAGATCGGGGAAGCGGTCGGTATCATCGCGGCTCAGTCGATCGGCGAGCCCGGTACACAGCTGACGATGCGCACGTTCCACACCGGCGGTGTAGCGGGCGACGACATCACGCAAGGTCTGCCGCGGATTCAAGAGTTGTTTGAGGCCCGCAACCCCAAAGGGCAGGCGATTATCAGCGAGATCGCGGGTACCGTCACAGAACTGCGCGAGGTCAAGGACAAACGGGAGATCGAAGTCACCGGGGAAACGGAGACCAAGGTCTATGCGGTTCCCTATGGGTCCAGGATCCGGGTGGCTGTGGGGCATCAGCTTGACGCGGGTGACGAGCTGACGGAAGGATCTGTGGATCCCAAGGAGATGCTCCGGGTCAAGGGCATGCGCGGCGTGCAGAACTACCTGTTGCGCGAAGTGCAGAGAGTCTACCGGATGCAGGGCGTGGATATCAACGACAAGCACGTGGAGGTCATGGTCCGCCAGATGATGCGCAAAGTGCGTGTGGTCGACAGTGGTGACACGGACTTGTTGCCGGGTACCTACGCCGATCTGCAGGAGTACGAAGACGCCAACAAAAAGGCGCTTCTGTCTGGCGGCGAACCCGCCGTGGCGCGTCCCGCGCTGCTCGGCATCACGAAAGCGTCGCTTGAGACCGACTCGTTCTTATCCGCCGCCTCTTTCCAGGAGACCACGCGTGTCCTGACCGAGGCTGCGATCAAGGGCAAGGTCGACCGTCTGCTGGGTCTCAAGGAGAATGTGATTATCGGCAAGCTGATTCCAGCTGGCACGGGTATGGCGCGCTATCGCAACATCGCGATGGTGGATCCATCATTGCCACAAGATGACGGGGATCGGGCTCACCAAGAAGCGGGCGAGCCGCTTCTCGAGGCGGTTGGGGTCGATGGCGCGGAATAGGTTCTTCGCAGCGGTCGCGTGACGTAAGGGCATCGCCACATCAAAGTCAGGGGTCAGGGGCGCGCGGTGCGCCCCTGCTTCTCGCGTGTGAGGGACCTGTGTGGTGCCGTCGCAGACCATGACACACGGCAGTCTGTTGACTTGACTTACATCCGGTGAGAATGGTACCATGCTTGGGTGTGCCGATTGATGGTGCGAGGTGGATGGCCGTGTATCAGCGACTAAAGAGGCAGGGGCGCCGAACCGTCGGCACTTCCTCTACGCTCCGCGCATTACGACAGAGGCGACTCTCTGAGGTCTATTTTCCCCGCGATACCGACAGACGCGTAATCAACCCTCTGATAGCGCTGTGCAAGGAGCAGGGAGTCAAGATCAATTGGGTGGACAGTGCCGTGAGTCTCGGCTTTGCGGTCGGCCTCAAGATCAGTACCTCGGCGGTGGGCTTCATGCGGGAAGATGGCAATCCCCAAGCCACTGACCAGGTGATCGGCGCAGAGTCCTGAGCCGAAGTGGCGTTTGCCTGTCAGATCGGGTATCCACGATCTCAGGCCTCCGTTTGCCGGCGGATGAACCGCCAGGGTCTGTGGTCATAGCTGAGGTTGCGCACAGCGGTTTCGGACATTCAGTTTTGTGAAAGGAGGTGGACTTACATGCCAACGATTAACCAATTGGTTCGCAAGGGCAGACTTGAGATTGAAGAGAAGTCCAAAGCACCGGCGCTCCAGAAGGGGTACAACAGTTATCAGAAGCAGCAGACGGATCAGCCGTCGCCGCAGAAGCGAGGAGTCTGCACTCGTGTGGGGACCATGACCCCAAAGAAACCGAACTCGGCGTTGCGTAAGTATGCGAGGGTCCGGCTGACAAACGGGATCGAGGTCACCGCGTACATTCCGGGGATCGGTCACAACTTGCAGGAGCATAGTGTCGTTCTCGTTCGCGGCGGCCGGGTCAAGGACTTGCCAGGGGTTCGCTATCACATTGTGCGTGGAGCCCTCGATACCGCTGGAGTCAAGGACCGTCAGCAGGCGAGATCCAAGTACGGCGCCAAGCGTCCGAAGAAGAAGAAGGCATAGTGGCTATTGGTCAAACACAAGATGATCGAAAGGAGGACATGATATGCCGAGAAAAGGTCCAGTTCCGCGTCGGGACGTCATGCCGGACCCCGTTTTCAACAACAAGCAGGTCACTCGCCTGATTAACAAGGTGATGGAGGACGGCAAGCGAGGCATCGCCCAAGGATTGGTCTATGACGCGTTCGAGATGATGCGTGAGCGCACCGGTCAAGATCCGCTGGAAGTCTTCGAGAACGCTATGAAAAACGTGATGCCGGTACTCGAAGTACGGGCGCGCAGGGTCGGTGGCTCAAACTATCAGGTCCCTGTAGAAGTTCGTCCCGAGCGCCGAGTCACTCTCGGCATTCGCAACCTTGTCGCTTATGCACGGCAGCGGCACGAAAAAGGTATGCGGGAGCGGTTGGCGGGTGAGATCCTCGATGCGGCCAACAATTCCGGCGGCGCAGTGAAACGTCGTGAAGACATGCATCGCATGGCCGAGGCGAACAAGGCCTTCGCACACTATCGTTGGTAGGTCCTGGGCGTGTAGCTCAGTGCGGCAACAGAACGGAAAGAAAGGAGGAACTCTTACATGGCAAGGCAATTTCCGCTCGAGAAAACTCGCAACATTGGCATCATGGCGCACATCGATGCTGGCAAGACGACCACCACAGAGCGGATTCTGTTTTACACGGGGCGCGTTCACAAGATCGGTGAGGTGCATGAAGGGGCAGCTACGATGGACTGGATGGTCCAGGAGCAAGAGCGTGGCATTACCATTACCTCTGCGGCCACGACGGCGCAGTGGGACGGGCACCGAATCAACATCATCGACACCCCTGGCCACGTCGACTTTACCGTTGAGGTGGAGCGGTCGTTGCGTGTGCTGGACGGCGCCTGTGCGGTGTTTGACGCAAAAGGCGGCGTTGAGCCTCAGTCGGAAACGGTTTGGCGTCAGGCGGACAAGTACGGTGTCCCTCGGATTGCTTACGTGAACAAGATGGACATCATCGGCGCCGATTTTCTCATGTGCGTAGACCAGATCCGGACGCGTCTGAACGGCAATCCTGTTCCCATTCAGTTGCCCATCGGCGCCGAAGACAAGTTCCTCGGCGTGATCGATCTCGTGGAAAGTCGGGCCATCGTCTATACGGATGACCTCGGCACCACGTCGGAAGCGCGCGACATTCCTGCGGAATATGAGCAGCAAGTGCAAGAGTATCGCACAAAACTGATCGAATCCGTCGCGGAAGTCGATGAAGAGCTCATGATGAAGTACCTCGATGGCGAGGAGATCTCCATCGACGAGATCAAGCGGGCGCTGCGCAAAGGCACAGTGACTTCGCAGTTGGTTCCCGTGCTGTGCGGATCGTCGTACCGTAACAAGGGCGTGCAACCGATGCTGGATGCCGTCGTCGCCTATCTGCCGTCACCGCTCGACATTCCTCCTGTCAAAGGCTTGGATGAAGACGGTCAAGAGACGGAATTTCCCGCGAATGATGAGAGTTCCTTTGCGGCGTTGGCGTTCAAGATCATGACGGACCCGTTCGTTGGAAAGCTCGCCTTTTTCCGCGTCTACTCAGGTAGCTTGTCGTCTGGTTCGTATGTCCTGAACTCGACGAAAGGCAAGCGCGAGCGGATCGGACGAATTCTGCAGATGCACGCCAATCATCGCGAGGAGATCCCGATTGTCTATTCGGGGGATATCGCGGCGGCCGTCGGACTGAAGGACACGACGACTGGCGATACCCTCTGTGACGAGAAAAACGTGGTCATCCTGGAATCCATGAACTTCCCGGATCCCGTCATCGACGTCGCGATCGAGCCGAAAACGAAGGCCGACCAGGACAAGATGGGGATTGCGCTCAGCAAACTCGCGGAGGAAGATCCGACGTTCAAAACGCACACGGATCATGAGACAGGTCAAACCATCATCTCGGGCATGGGTGAGTTGCACCTTGAGATCATCGTTGACCGGATGGTGCGGGAGTTTAAAGTGGAGGCCAACGTCGGTAAGCCTCAAGTCGCCTACAAGGAGACGATCCGGAACAAGGTTCGTGCCGAGGGCAAGTTCGTTCGCCAGTCCGGCGGTCGAGGCCAGTACGGGCATGCCTGGATCGAACTCGAACCGTTGGAGCGAGGCTCTGGGTATGTCTTCGAGAACAAGGTCGTCGGTGGCGTGGTGCCTAAAGAGTATATCGCTCCAGTTGGCGAAGGGATCGAGGAAGCCATGAAAAACGGCATCGTGGCCGGGTACCCAACGATCGACGTCAAGGCGACGATCGTGGATGGCAGCTATCACGACGTCGACTCTTCCGAGATGGCCTTTCACATCGCCGGTTCCATGGCGTTCAAGAGTGGTGCCCAGAAGGCGGATCCGTATCTCCTGGAGCCGGTCATGCGCGTTGAGGTGATCGTTCCCGAGGAGTACATGGGCGACATCATGGGAGATATCAACTCTCGCCGCGGGCGGATAGAGGGCATGGATTCACGGGCAGGGGCTCAGATCATTCGGGGCTTTGTGCCGTTGTCCGAGATGTTCGGCTACGCGACGTCGCTTCGTTCGAGATCGCAAGGTCGTGGGACGTTCTCGATGGAGTTTTACGCGTATGAGGAAGTGCCGAAGTCTGTAGCGGCGGAGATCATTGCAAAGAACAAAGGCAACTAAACTCGCGATAAGGAGTTGACATTCATGGGAAAAGCAAAGTTTGAACGCAACAAGCCGCACGTCAACATCGGCACGATCGGTCACGTCGACCACGGCAAGACCACGTTGACGGCAGCCATTACGACGGTGCTGTCCAAGGTCGGTGGCGCACAGGCGATGGCGTATGACGCCATTGACAAGGCACCGGAAGAGCGCGAGCGCGGCATCACCATTAACACCGCGCACGTTGAGTACGAGACGGTGAATCGTCACTATGCGCACGTGGACTGCCCGGGACACGCCGACTACGTCAAAAACATGATCACCGGGGCCGCTCAGATGGATGGCGCGATCCTCGTCGTGTCCGCTTCTGACGGGCCGATGCCGCAAACCCGCGAGCACATCTTGCTCGCCCGTCAGGTGGGTGTGCCACACATCGTCGTGTTCATGAACAAGTGTGACATGGTCGATGATGAGGAGTTGCTGGAGCTCGTCGAGATGGAGATCCGCGATCTGTTGTCCGAGTATGAATTCCCCGGCGACGATACCCCGATCATTCGCGGCTCCGCGCTGAAAGCCCTGGAAGATCCGACCGGAGCTTGGGCCGGGAAGATTGATGAGCTGATGACAGCGGTGGACAGTTTCATTCCGACCCCGGAACGCGATACCGACAAACCGTTCCTCATGCCGGTCGAGGACGTCTTCACGATCACGGGTCGTGGAACCGTTGCAACCGGTCGTGTCGAGCGTGGGCAGATCAAAGTGGGTGAAGAAGTGGAGATCGTCGGTTTGGCCGAGGATCCTCGCAAATCCGTGGTGACGGGTGTCGAGATGTTTCGTAAACTCCTCGACTTTGCCCAAGCTGGAGACAACATCGGAGCCCTGTTGCGTGGTGTGGAGCGTAAAGACATTGAGCGCGGGCAAGTTTTGTGCAAGCCTGGTTCGATCAAGCCGCACACCAACTTTCAAGCACAAGTATACGTCTTGAAGAAAGAAGAAGGCGGTCGTCATACGCCATTTTTCAACAACTATCGTCCGCAGTTCTACTTTCGGACGACGGATGTGACGGGGATTGTGACGTTGCCGGAAGGCACCGAGATGGTCATGCCTGGTGATAACATCACCCTTCAGGTGGAGCTGATTTCTCAGATCGCCATCGAGGACGGCACGCGCTTCGCAATCCGTGAAGGTGGTCGTACCGTCGGCGCCGGCGTTGTGGTCGGTATCAGCAAGTAAACGTGCTATGCAAAGGGTCGAGTGAAGCGCTCGACCCTTTGGCGTCCAGTCAGCCAAGTTGCGCTCCCCTCCGAGACAGGGGCGTAAACGCTTCGCGGAAGAGGGTGCGTTTGTGAGGGAAGACACAGAGACGAACGCGACGGAGACCGAGTTGAAAGCGGGTAACCGCGGTCGCTGGCGAACGGTCTGGGACTGGGTCAAGGCCCCTTTGTTGGCGATCTTGATTGCGCTGGCCATCCACCAGTTTCTTTTTGAGCAGTTCTACGTTGATGGGCAGTCGATGGACCGAACACTCGCCAACGGTGAACGCCTCCTTGTGGATCGGATTCCTTATTACTTCGGCATCCCGAGTCGCGGTGACATCATTGTCTTCCAGTCTCCCTTCGGAGATGACTGGGTCAAGCGGGTGATCGGACTCCCTGGCGATACCGTCCAGATTTATGACGGCAAGCTGATTCTGGATGGGAAAGTGATTCGCGAGCCATTCATCGACGGCCCCATGGACCCAACGCGTAACTTCGGCCCGATTACGGTACCTGCCGGGGAACTGTTCGTTATGGGGGACAACCGCAACATCAGCGAGGACAGTCGGGTGATTGGTCCCATCAACATTTCGTCTGTGATCGGGCGGGTGGACGTGATCTTCTGGCCGCTGGACAAGTTCCAAGTGATCGGGGCGTCGCAGGAACATTACTTTCCGCAAGGTTTAGTGAAAAAGTAAGGCTCTTTCGGGATACTGTCTGATCAGGTGGTGTATTTTTACTGATCAGGTGCATGGCTCACGATAAACTTTCGCGTCCAGGGTTGTGTTTTCGCCCGGAGTTTTGTATACTCTTTAATTGTTGGCTTTTGACTGTGCGATGAGGCAAAAGGTTGCTCATGTACCGCACGCCATGCAGGTACCACTGAGGGAATTTTTGCGGAGCAAGTCCATACGCAGAGGTCCCGGGGGTCGCCGAGAAGCGGCCCGTATCGTGCGCTCCAAGGAGTGCTCCGGCACCGGCAGAACTGGACGACAAGGAGGGAAAGAGACATGGCAAAACAGAAGATTCGCATCCGCTTGAAGGCGTACGACCATAAACTGCTCGATCAGTCCGCAGAGAAGATCGTGGAGACCGCCAAGCGCTCCGGTGCAGGCGTGGCAGGGCCGATTCCGTTGCCGACTGACAAGTCGGTGATTACCATTTTGCGCTCACCACACAAGTATAAGGATTCTCGCGAGCAATTCGAGATGCGCACACATAAACGCCTCATCGACATCGTCAGCCCAACGCCGGCGACTGTTGACGCGCTTATGCGCCTTGACTTGCCGTCAGGCGTTGATATCGAGATCAAATTGTAGTGTGTGGGAGGTGTAAGGGATGAAAGGGATTCTTGGACGCAAACTTGGCATGACGCAAGTCTTTACGGAAGATGGCAATGTCGTACCGGTTACCGTCGTCGAGGCTGGGCCTTGCGTAGTGCTGCAGGTCAAGACGCTCGCGAGTGACGGGTATAACAGCGTTCAACTGGGGTTTGCTGATCAAAAGCGGCCGACAAAAGCGGAAGCGGGCCATGCGGCGAAAGCAAACACAGTGGCCAAGCGCTACGTTCGGGAGATTCGCTTTTCTGACGCCCTGGAAATCGGTGGCGAGGTGAAGGCGGACCTGTTCGAAAGTGGTGAGTACGTCGATGTGATCGGCGTCTCCAAAGGCAAGGGAACGGCCGGCCCAATCAAACGGCACAATCAGTCGACCGGACCGATGGCGCACGGGTCAAAGTACCATCGTGGAACCGGCTCGCTTGGTTCGATTGACGCCAACCGGGTATTTAAAGGCCAGACGATGGCAGGGCGCATGGGTCATGATCGCGTGACCGTGCAAAATCTCCAAGTGGTTAAAGTGGACGCCGAACGCAATCTGTTGCTTATCAAGGGTGCCGTTCCAGGCCCGCGCAACTGCTTTGTGACGGTTCGGACTGCGATCAAAAAAGGGTAAGATGCCTCGTTGAAAGGAGGACACAGAGATGCCGAAAGTGCCGGTTTACAACATGCAAGGTAGTGCGGTCGGAGAGATTGACCTCACGGCAGACGTATGGAACTCCGTTGTGCATTCGTCGGCGGTGTTTGATGCCGTGCAGAGCCAGCTTGCAGGACGTCGTGCAGGGACGCACAAAGTCAAGACCCGGGCGGAAGTGCGCGGGGGCGGACGCAAACCTTGGAAGCAAAAAGGGACAGGACGCGCACGCCAAGGGAGTATTCGGTCGCCGCAGTGGGTAGGTGGGGGAACGGTACATGGTCCAGTGCCCCGCAGCTATGCGTATCAACTGCCGAAGAAAGTCCGTCGACTCGCGATTCGCTCCGCGCTCACCTCGAAGGTGCAGGAAGGCGCCATTGTCGTGCTCGACAGCATCGCCTTGGCAGAGATCAAGACTCGTACCATGCGCACCGCCTTGGATGCCTTGGGTGTGAGCAAGAAGGCCCTCGTCGTAGATGCCGCCAAGGACCAGAACGTGTACCTGTCGGTGCGCAATCTGCCTGGCGTAACCTATTCTGCGGCGGACAGTATCAACGTCTATGATCTCGTCAGCCATGATCGTCTCGTGATCACCACTGCGGGAGTTGCCCGTGTCGAGGAGGTGTTCTCCAAGTGAAGGACCCTCGCGATATCATCAAGCGCCCGATCGTGACCGAGAGTAGCACGCAGATGATGGAAGACAACATCTACACCTTTGAAGTGGACGGCGATGCCAACAAGATCGAGATTGCGCAAGCTGTGGAATCCATTTTCAGTGGATCCAAAGTGCAGCGGGTCAACACTCTGTGGGTCAAGCCGAAACGCAAGCGTTATGGCAAGCATTATGGCTTTACATCCAAGTGGAAAAAGGCGTACGTCAAGATCAGCGCAGATTCCAAGCAGCCGGAGTTCTTCGCCGGGATGTGAGGTAACGCGCAGCAAAGGAGGGACAACAGGTGGCCATTCGCAAGTACAAACCGACTTCGCCAGGACGTCGTTTCATGTCTGTGTCGACGTTTGACGAAATCACTACCAACGTTCCGGAGCGCTCGTTGCTCGAGCCGCTCGCGAAACGCGCAGGCCGTAACCATCAAGGCAAGATCACGACGCGGCATCGCGGTGGCGGTCACAAGCGACAGTACCGGGTCATTGACTTTAAACGCAATAAAGATGGCATACCAGGGCGTGTTGCCACGATTGAGTACGATCCGAACCGCTCAGCGCGCATTGCGCTTATCGTCTATGTGGATGGGGAAAAACGGTATATCCTGGCCCCTGTCGGCTTAAAGGTCGGGGACGCCATTCACGCCGGCCCTGGCGCTGACATCAAGGTGGGGAACGCACTGCCTTTGATCAACATTCCGGTCGGTACCATGATTCACAACGTCGAGCTGAAGCCTGGCAAGGGTGGGCAGCTCGCGCGTGCTGCTGGCGCGGAGGCGCAACTGCTCGCCAAGGAAGGCGACTACGCACAGATCCGACTCTCGTCGGGTGAAGTGCGCATGGTGCGCATCGAGTGCCGGGCAACGGTCGGACAAGTGGGCAACCTCGATCATGAGAATATCAACCTCGGCAAGGCCGGACGGAAACGCTGGATGGGATTCCGCCCGACGGTCCGCGGTGTGGTCATGAACCCGAACGATCACCCTCACGGTGGTGGCGAAGGTCGTGCGCCGATTGGACGCAAGTCGCCGATGTCCCCTTGGGGCAAACCGACGCTCGGCAAGAAGACGCGGAAGAAGAATCATCCGACTGACAAGTACATCGTTCGTCGCCGTAAGAAGTAGGCTTGGAAAAAGGGAGGTGCTCCTGTGGGACGTTCGCTCAAGAAAGGGCCATTCGCTGACGATCACTTGCTGAAGAAGGTCGCAGCGCTCAATGACGCCAACGAAAAGCGCGTTGTTAAGACGTGGTCGCGTCGCTCGACGATTTTTCCATCGTTCGTGGGTCACACGATTGCGGTCCATGATGGTCGCAAGCACGTGCCGGTGTACGTGTCGGAAGATATGGTGGGACACAAGCTCGGAGAATTCGCACCGACTCGGACATTTAAGGGTCACGCCGGTGATGAGAAGTCCTCGCGGTCCCGGTAATTCAAGCATTGCATCGCCTGGCAAGGGAGGGATACTCGCATGGAAGCCAAAGCAATTGCGCGTCACATCCGCATCGCCCCCCGCAAGATGCGTCTCGTGGTGGACCTGATTCGCGGGAAGAACGTGGGTGAGGCGCTGGCGATTCTCAAGCACACACCGAAAGCTGGATCGCCCGTCATTGAGAAGGTCTTGAAATCGGCGGTGGCCAACGCTGAGCATAACAACAGCATGGACACCGAGCGGCTGTACATCAGCAAAATTTTCGTCGATCAAGGGACCACGCTGAAACGGTTCCATCCGCGGTCGCAAGGTCGCGCGTTTCAAATTCTGAAGCACACCAGCCATGTTACGGTTGTGGTGGCTGAAAAATAGGGAGGGATTCACGGCATGGGGCAAAAGGTCCACCCCGTTGGTTTGCGCATCGGCATCATCCGCGATTGGGAGTCGAAGTGGTACGCTGGTAAGAAGGATTACCGCACACTGCTGCACGAAGATCTCAAGGTCCGGGCATTTGTGCAGAAGCGTTTGAAAGATGCTTCTGTGTCGCACGTGCACATCGAGCGTGCGGCCAATCGGATCAACATCACAGTCCACACCGCAAAACCGGGCATGGTCATCGGCAAGGGCGGCACGGAAGTCGACACCCTTCGCAATCAACTGACCGAGATGACAGGCAAACGCGTCCATATCAACATTGCGGAGATCAAGCAAGCGGACTTGGATGCAAAACTGGTGGCCGACAACATCGCGTTGCAACTCGAGCGCCGCGTGGCTTTCCGCCGTGCGATGCGCCAGGCCATGCAACGGACGTTGCGCGCTGGCGCCAAAGGGATAAAAGTGCAGGTATCCGGTCGCCTGGGCGGAGCCGATATCGCTCGTACAGAAGGCTATTCGGAAGGCACAGTTCCCTTGCATACCTTGCGCGCCGACATTGACTACGCGTTGACTGAGGCCGCCACAACGTACGGCCGCATCGGCGTGAAGGTCTGGATTTATCGTGGTGAGGTTCTGCCGACACGGAGCAAGCGCGAAGTCGACGACAGTGCCGCAGTCAACAGTCACTGACCGAAGCGGAGAGGCAAAGCGACGTCGAGCTGGATGGCTTGATCTCGTGGAGTCGGCCCCATCGGGAACAGATTTTAGTGAAGGAGGGCACAACCATGTTGATGCCGAAGCGCGTTTTACACCGCAAGGAACACCGCGGCCGCATGACAGGGATGAGCAAGGGCGGCAACGAAGTCACCTTCGGCGAGTACGGGCTCCAGGCGCTTGAGCCGGCATGGATCACGAACCGTCAGATCGAGGCTTCGCGGATTGCCATGACTCGCTACATTCGGCGTGGGGGCAAAGTATGGATCAAGATTTTCCCGAGTAAACCGGTCACTGCGAAACCAGCCGAGACCCGTATGGGCAGCGGTAAGGGATCACCTGAAAAATGGGTGGCTGTCGTGAAACCGGGTCGTATTATGTTTGAATTGGCGGGTGTTACGGAAGAGGTCGCCCGCGAGGCGCTGCGTCTCGCTGCTCACAAGCTTCCCATCAAGACCAAGTTCGTCACTCGCCAGGAAGCCGGGGGTGAGTCGATTGAAGGCTAAAGATCTAAGGTCGCGGACAAACACCGAGATCCTCGAGGAACTAGACTCTTTGAAAGACGAACTGTTCAACCTGCGCTTTCAATTGGCGACTGGACAGTGTGAGAACCCGATGCGGATTCGCGATGTCCGCAAGTCGATCGCGCGAGCGAAGACGATCCTGCGCGAGCGCGAGCTTGGCATCAGCTAGATTGCAGGCGAGGAGGGACAGTGTATGACAGAAGCACGCAACGAGCGCAAAGTTCGCATCGGCAAAGTCGTGAGCGACAAGATGAACAAGACCGTCGTGGTGGCTGTTGTGACCACGAAGGAGCATCCGCTATACAGAAAACGCGTCAAGCACACGCAGAAGTTCAAAGCGCATGACGAGCACAACGAGGCGAAGGTCGGAGATGTCGTCACCATCATGGAGACGCGGCCGATCAGCAAGGACAAGAACTGGCGCATCGTCGAGATCAACGAGAAGGCAGAGATTCTGTAGTCGTTGGAAGATCTGATCCAGTTCATTTGAAAGGAGGAGAGCGCAGTGATTCAACCGCAAACCAGACTTGTTGTGGCTGATAATTCCGGTGCCAAGGAAATCATGTGCTTTCGCGTGCTCGGCGGATCCAATCGCCGCACAGCTAACATCGGCGACATCATCGTAGCCTCTGTGAAGAGCGCAACACCCGGAGGCGTTGTCAAGAAAGGCGATGTCGTCAAAGCGGTCGTTGTGCGCACGCGCCGGGGGGTTCGCCGCAAGGATGGCTCGTACATCCGTTTTGACGAGAATGCCGCCGTCATCATTCGCGAAGACAAGAGCCCTCGCGGGACGAGGATTTTTGGCCCTGTGGCCCGGGAGTTGCGCGATCGTGAATTCATGAAGATCGTGTCGCTCGCGCCAGAGGTACTGTAACGAAACGATTGCGTGAAGTGAGGAGGTGCAGACGTGACTCAGCCGAAGTGCAGAATTAAAAAAGGCGACTTCGTCGTAGTGATTGCTGGCAAAGACCGCGACAAGAAGGGCAAGGTTCTCGCTGTGTATCCAAAGGAGAGCCGCCTGGTTGTCGAGGGCGTCAACATGATCAAGCGCCATGTGAAACCGAGTTTTACGGCTCCAGAAGGTGGGATTGTGGAGCGTGAGGCGAAGCTGCAAGTCTCAAACGTGGCGATGGTGGATCCCAAGACGGGTGGTCCCACGCGCGTAGGCTATAAGTTCCTGGCTGACGGCACGAAAGTGCGTGTGGCGAAAAAGTCGGGCGAAGTGCTGGATAAGTAACCCGGTGAAAGAGGTGTCGTGAGTGGCTAGGCTTCGCGAGCAGTACCAGACGCAGGTGGTAGGCAACCTCGTCCAGAAGTTTTCGTACAAGAGCGTCATGCAGGTGCCGAGGATCGAGAAAGTGGTCATCAACCTGGGCGTTGGGGAAGCGGCGCAAAACGAGAAGGTGCTCGATAACGCGGTGGCTGATCTTACGTTGATCGCCGGACAAAAGCCGGTTATCACGAAGGCCAAGAAGTCGATTGCCGGTTTCAAGTTGCGCGAGGGGCAGAAAATTGGCGTGAAGGTCACCCTTCGCGGCGAGCGCATGTATCACTTTCTTGACAAGCTGTTCAACATCGCGTTGCCCCGGGTGCGGGACTTTCGCGGGATCTCGCCGAAGTCTTTTGACGGGCGCGGGAACTATACGCTGGGATTGCGCGAGCAATTGATCTTCCCGGAGATCGATTACGACAAGATCGATAAGGTTCGTGGCATGGAGGTCGTGATCGTGACTACCGCCGCGACGGATGAAGAAGCACGCGCGTTGCTGACCGAGATGGGTGCTCCATTTCGCCAGAGTTGAGACCACTGACAAGCGTGTCAGGGAAAAGGGGGTACATCCGTGGCTAAGAAATCGATGGTGATCAAGGCGTCCCGTCCTCCGAAGTTCAGCACGCAGGCGTATACGCGCTGCGAACGGTGCGGGCGGCCACACTCAGTGTTGCGGCGGTTCGGGATCTGCCGGATTTGCTTTCGCGAGTTGGCGCACGTCGGCCAATTGCCAGGTGTAACCAAAGCAAGCTGGTAGGAGACGGAGGGAGGTTGTACAGCTATGGTAATGACGGATCCAATCGCCGACATGCTGACGCGGATTCGCAACGGCAACCTGGTCGGTCACGAGAAAGTGGATATTCCCGGGTCCAATATCAAACGGTCGATTGCGGACATCCTGAAGATGGAAGGGTATATTCGTGACGCGGAGTTTATTCCGGATAACAAGCAGGGAACGATTCGCGTTCATCTGAAGTATGGTGCGAACCGCGAGAAAGTGATCACGGGTCTCAAGCGGATCAGTAAACCGGGGCTTCGTGTATACGCAGGTCACGATCAACTGCCGCGGGTTCTTGGTGGTCTCGGTATCGCCATCTTGTCCACGTCGCAAGGACTCATGACGGACAAAGTGGCGAGACAGAAGAAAGTGGGCGGCGAGGTCGTCTGCTACGTTTGGTAGCGAGGAGGATGTGAATGTCTCGTATCGGACGCGCTCCAATCCCGGTGCCACCAAAGGTGCAGGTGACTTGGACAGAAGATAATCTGGTAACAGTCAAGGGGCCAAAGGGTCAGCTTAGATC
>JAPNUJ010000053.1 GCA_026627155.1 Bacillota bacterium
GAACAACTGCCCAGCCTCAGCACAAATCGGTTCGGCCCAACAAGTGGTCAGTCCGGCAGACGCCGCCGCTTCGCAAAAGCCACTCCAAAAGCCGTCGGACCGAAGCTGACTGACATGAACGCACCGGCGCAATCCGTGCGAACTGTCGCGTCTTGCCCCGGTTTGCACTGGCAATTTCGCACCGTCCAGCGCTCGCACAAACGCTTCCGGTACGCCGATCGACGCAGCATGCCGGAGGACCACCTCATCGTCCTCAAACAGCAACACGGCGCACCCGGCCTCCGGAAACAGCGTGGCCAGAGTCGCCACCACAGCCTCCAGTACCTCCCCTACCGCTGCCCCGCACGCGATCATACGCAACAGTTGGTTCTGCTGACCCAACGAGTGTGCCTCTTGCCATCTCGCTTCCCCCACGGCCCTCACCCCTTTTACGGTGTCACCCAAAGTTTCAGTTGACTCAAGTCGTCGCCGAGTTTGCGCTGTACTCCACCCCCAGCAGAAGCGCCTTCAAAACGGAAAAGACGTCCCTACCGGGAACGCCTGGGCGCACTCACGGTAACTGGCTGGCGTTCGGGTCTCCCCGGGTAGCCCCTGTAGTTTTGCGACCCTGCGTTTCCGCAGGTATGCCCCAGCGTGATGGATATGTACAGCCTCTTCGGCTGTTTATACAAGGATTCGACAAATTCCGCACAGTTCCTGCGTGGATTTTGAGAAATGAAAAATTTTCTTTTTCCTCAGATCCGAATGCCATCCCACAGGATCGACACGATCGCTTCAACCCGCGACTCCAGGGTCCCCGGACGAAGACCCTCAACCTGGTGCAGCGCCCTCACCAGCAGCGTAAAACTGCGCGCGGCGAGCGTTGGATCCAGCTCCCTGACCTCCCCGGTTGTGATCCCCTCGCGAATGGCCTCCGCCAGAACTCTCTCGAGCTCGTGCTCCGCCTCATGCATCTGCGCCCTCTGAGCCGGTGTCAAATCGGCCATGGCACTTCGCACCACCGCCTCGAAGTCCATCTGCGATTGCACCGTTGCCCGGGCCAATGCGATGTCATGCAGGCGGCTTCGAAGCGGAACGGGTTTCTGGAGAATCGCTTGCGTGCTTCGTAGCGCCTGCTCCATCATCTGCTTCATCGATGCGGCGAACACCCCTGCCTTGTTGGCAAAATGATAATAGATGGTGGCCTTGGTGACCCCACATTGACTTGCGACATCGGCCAAGTTGACGTGGTCGTACCCGTCTCGCAAGAACGCCCATGCCGCCGTCTGCAAGATCCGTTCTGCGGTCGGTTGATCCATATCGGAGCGCCGCGGGCGTCCAGGTTTACGCGCGTTCCCCGCCATCGTGAGCCTCCCGTTTGCGCAGGACAACCGTGACCTCGCTGCGATTGTGAAAGAGCTGGCGAGCGCCCACAAGATCGTACGTGACCCGCAAGCGGTCCAGGGAATCACGTACGGTGAGCTCGGGGTGTTTCTCGGGCAACTTGAGCGTCATCACGCCGAAGCCCCCTGGTTCTAGACAATCCTCTGCTTGGACCATCAAAGCACAGGAGGCGCGCGCGTCCATCTTCATATCGTTGACGACCACAGCAAACCGCTCCCGGGTGGAGCGCAAAAACGACTGTGCGGACTGCTGCACGTGTCGCACATGCGGGTCCCCTGCAACCCTCGCGTCCAGCACCGCAGGATCGACGGCCGTGACGTGCAGGCCGCGTTCGCGCAGCACGCGCGTCCACCCGCCGGGTGCTGCACCGAGATCCAGGGCGGTTGCGCCATCGCAAATCAGGATTGGGTACAGATCCAGCGCCTCCAGAAGCTTGAACTCCGCTCGACTCACCTGTCCCTCTGTCCGCTTGAATCGGCATTCGCCTCCGGGCCAGGCGCTGAGGGCATCGTCCAGAGATAGCACCCCCAGCCCGGCAGTGCCTTGCGCCAGAACGATCGAGACCACCTGCTGAGGCCCCGCCACGACGATCGGAACGCCACGATCGGTCAGGTGCGACGAGACACGCCGGGTCAATTCCTGACGCATCCCCGACGGGATGGGCTCCAGAGGTCGAACTTGAACAGACGTCCGCAACGACTTGTCCAAATTGTCTAACCCAGAGACCGCAGCCAAAACAGCGTCCCAGTCCCACGACGGACCTGTACATGGGACCTGAAGGTCCACAGCACTCACATGTCGCACAAAAATCGGGGGGCGCTCGCGAAGCGCCCTCTGCGTCGTCGCCCTGTCAGCACTCGTGAACTGCGCGACACCCGGGGCCAGCCAGCTGCAAAATCGGGAAGGAACAGATCCCTTCTGAATCTCATTCAGTGCAGCGGCTCCAGAATCAGGGGCTGCCGTCACAATCCAAGTCCACATTGCACGTCTCCTTCAAAATGATGGGTTCCAGCGGCTCGATGCGCATTAGAACCGTGGCTCCATCATACCAGCAAAGGACGGACAAGTGGAGACCACGGCACCTTTGCGAGAGCCCTATGACAAGATCACGCGAACGGCCAAACACGGAACCCGCGGACCCAGCTAAAAAGTCGGTTCGGCCATCCTCCATGTAAACGTTGACAAGGATACCCCGAGAGTGCTAGGATGAAGTCGTTTTCATACATGTTTTATCGTAATAAACGATTTATATGATGATAAAAGGGAGGGCGCACACCATGCAAGCGACTGTCGATCGTACAGACAAGTACTCTGTGAACCGCGTCCTGACTGCGACTTTGGATGACTACATCGAGATTGCCCGTGCTTTGTCAACACAGCTGCGAATCGATATGTTTCGACTTTTATTGCAAGGACCACTCAACGTCGCGGAGATCGCCGATCGTTTCGGACTTCCTGTCTCTACAGCCGCGGTCAACATCAAAAAACTCGAAGACGCCGGACTGATCATCACCGATATGGTGCCAGGCACTCGCGGGACTCAAAAACTGTGCGCCGCCGTCATCAGTCGAATTGTACTGGAGGCCATGGACAGCCCGAAAAAGGCGCCGAATTCGATTGAGATTCCCATGCCGCTCGGACAGTTCGTCGACTGCAACGTCACCCCCACGTGTGGCATCGTCAGCGCCACGGGCATCATCGGCGAGTATGATCAGCCCGCTTCTTTTTACGAACCAGAACGGAGTATGGCGCAACTGCTCTGGTTTAAGAGCGGCTATGTGGAGTATCGCTTTCCCAACCGGATCTCCCCCACCGCCTTGGTGCAAAGCCTGGAACTCACCATGGAAGTCTGCTCCGAAGCCCCTCTCTACAACGACGACTGGCCCTCCGACATCACGGTCTGGATCAACGGCGTCGAGATCGGGACTTGGACCAGCCCTGGCGACTTTGGTGGCGAACGCGGGTATCTGACGCCAGAATGGTGGGGTGTCCAACACACGCAGTTTGGTTTGCTCAAAACCTGGCGCGTGGACGAGAAGGCCTCTTTTATCGATGGGCGGCACATCTCAAACATTGGTTTGGCAGACCTTGGAATCGGTCGGGCCCCGTTCATACCGGTACGGATCGGGGTCAAACCGGGCGCTGCCAACGAAGGGGGCATCAACCTGTTCGGCCGCGGGTTTGGAAACTATGAAACCGATCTGATGATGCGGATCGGCTACGCTGAGAGGGGGTGAGCAGGAGAGACCGAGGCGTCTCTCCCGACGACATAGAAGGAGTAGACCATCATCTCAAGGAGGCAAGCAACGAATGAAAACCATTCACAAGGCAGCAACCGTCGCGCTCGCCCTGACGATGTCGCTGGGGATCGTGAGCACATCCTTCGCCGCAACGGGGCACCCCGCTCCGCGCCATGCCGCGGCACCAGCCATTACGATCACCTTTTGGAACTCCGGCTCAAATCCCGGGATCATCGCCATCACCAACCAGTTCAACAAGGTGTACAAGGGTCGTTACAACATCGCGTACCGGGCGATCCCGTACAACAACGAAACAGAGATCGTCAACTCCGCCTTGGCCGCCCACAAGGGTCCCGACGTGCTGGAGGAGTCGCTCACCCCATCTGCCCCTTACGCGTACGAGCGCCTTGAGGTGCCCATCGCCCCCATCCTTAAGATGGGCGGTGTCGACCCCGCCGATTTCCCTGCCTCCATGTGGAACGGCACGCAGGTCGCCGGTGTACATTACGTCGTTCCGATCGACGGCTTGCCGACCCTGTTCTTCTGGAACAAAACGTTGTTTAAAGAGGCCGGTTTGAATCCAAACGTCCCGCCTGCCAACGAGGCTCAGTTCATCCACGATGCCATGGTGCTGACCAATCCAAAGAAGGATCAGTGGGGATATGTACAAGAGCCTGCCTGGCCGAACCCCTTTCTGTTCCCGTCACTTCTGTCTCAATTCGGGGGAAAAGAGGCAGATCCGAGTTCCAGAAAGATTTTGTTCGATACACAGGCAGGCGTGAACGCACTCACGTTCGAGTATAACACAATCTTCAAGTGGCACGTTTCGCCTAAAAACGCGTCAGCCAACGAGAACTACAACCTCTTTCTCAGCGGCAAGAACGCGATGGTCATGGATGGAGCCTATCAATACGCACCGTTTCTCCAAAAGTACGGCAAAAACCTTGGCGTTTCCCTCCTGCCCAAAATCGGTCCGAAGGAGGCCGACTTCCTGGGTCAGAACTACCTCTGGGTCATGAACACGCCGGGCATGGACGCGGCCAAGGAAAAGGGCATCGGGCTCTACCTCAAGTTCTACTACGATCACAGCGCCGAGGTCGCCCAGTCCGGCACCTTGCCCACGTGGACACCGTACCTGAAGAACGCTGCCTTCAAGAAAACGTACCCGTCACTCTATGAGGAGTCGTTGGCTCTCGACTCCGGCGTGCTGAATCCTCTGATCCCTAACTGGGGCACGACGTCAAGCACGTACCTCTACCAAGACCTTGATCTCGCCCTCCTCGGCAAGATGTCTCCGGCCGCCGCACTCAAGGACGCGGGCCAGAAGATGCAAGAGGAAATGGCGACGCTGCTCAGTTAGTTTCCAGTGAGCGCAAGCAGGCGTCAGATGGCATCTGACGCCTGCTTGGACGCCGTCGAGGAGGGTGCTGCCAATGGCCGTCAGTGAAGTCCGCACAAAGTCCCTGTCCGTACAAAGACGGCGACGCCCTGTGATGCGCGTGGTCTGGGATCAATTCAGTTCCTTTCTCTTTGTCGTGCCTTTTCTCATCGCTTTTGTCGCCTTTGTCGGTTATCCCATCGTGTACGGATTTATCATCAGCCTCCATCACTGGAATCCGATCGCGGGCGATCTGGGTTACACAGGATTTGGACAGTATGCCACCTTGTTCGACTCCAACAGTCTGTTTGGACAGCAGTTCTGGACGGGCCTGAAAAACACCGCTTTGTTCGTCGTGATCAGCGTACCGTTTCTGTTGGCGTTCCCCGCCACGATCGCCTATCTGATCTACCGTTCGCCGCTCAAGTCCCTGTTTCGCTCCATCTTCTTTTTCCCGACGGTCCTGTCTGTCACGGCCGTCACCAGCCTTTGGAGCTGGATCTTGCAAACCCAAGGCGGCGCAGTCAACAACCTGCTGCAAGCACACGTTCCCTGGTTGGTGGAACAGCCGTGGGCCTGGATCTCCATCGACATGGCCACGCTTTGGTGGACACTTGGGTTCAATATGATCATCGCCTACGCAGGCTTTACACAGTTGCCGCAAAGCACGATCGAGGCCGCTGCCCTGGACGGCGCGGGCTCGCTGCGAACGTTCTGGTCCATCGCGCTGCCGCAGATTCGTCCGGTGCTAGCCTTCATCACGGTCATCAGCACCATCTCATCGTTCAACCTGTTTGCCCAGTCGCTCTTGATGACAGGCGGCGGACCCGGATCTTCAACTGAGCCTTTGACCATGGTCATTTACAATCAGGCCTTCAACGCCATGCATATGGGATCGGCCGCGGCCATGTCGTACCTGATGGCCCTGATTCTCGCCATCATCTCCCTCGTGCAGTACAGAATTACCCGTGAAAGGGCATAGCGCCCGTCGAAGGAGTGTCGACCCATGAAGATGGACCGTGTGAAAAGGACGATCAGTGTGGTCATCCTCTCGTTCGGCGCCCTGTGTATCCTGTTTCCGATCGCGTGGATGATCTCGACGGCGCTGAAGCCGTTGTCCGATGCCTTTGACGGACAACTGATTCCCTCCCACCCCACACTCAGCAACTTTACCGCCCTCTTTGCTCCCGGGGCCGCAGGCTCCGTCGCTCGCTGGCTGGGAAACTCGCTGTTTGTCAGCATCACCGTCTCCGTTCTTGTGATGATCATCGACTCAATGGCCGCTTTTGCGTTGGCCCGTCTACAGTTTTTCGGACGCACCGCGCTCTTTTACGTCGTCGTCATCTCCCTGGTGGTGCCCTTCATTGCGCTCCTGATCCCCCTCTATCTGGAGTTTGCCAACGCCAACCTGCTTGACACCTACTGGGTCCTGATCCTCCCCTACACATCCAACGCGTTTGGCGTCTTCCTCCTCTACCAATTCTTCTTGGGTATCCCGAAGGAACTGGAGGAGGCCGCCATGATGGACGGGGTCAACAAATTTCAACTGTGGCGCCGGATCATGGTGCCCCTTAGCGTACCCGCGACGGCAACGCTTGGCCTGCTCACGTTTATGAACGTGTACAACGACTTCTTCTGGCCGCTCGTCGCCACGACATCTCAGGACATGCGCACGATGACCGTCGGCGTGCAGCTCATGGCAGTGGGCCAGTACAACACAAACGACTCCCTGCTGATGGCGCTCACCCTGTGCTCCGTGATCCCCATGGTGCTGGCGTTCTTGTTCGCACAGAAACAGTTGACACAAGGCATCGCCACGACGGGTACCAATCTCTGACGACCACCGAGCCTACACCGGTATACCTGATAGGAGCGTTGAACATGAAAACCAACACGTCTACAACTGCACCGAGCGTCGCCAGAATCGCGACTGACAGCCTGGAGCTCACAGTTGACGCGACCCCGGAGATCCCTCGCATCGAGCACCCCCGTCCCCAGTTTTTCAGGGACGCTTACCAGATTCTCAACGGCCTGTGGCAGTTCGCCTACGACGATGACGATGCAGGACTGCGTGAGCGTTGGTACGAGGGCGGCGAATTTCCCATGACCATCGTCGTTCCGTTTTCATTTCAAAGCCGTTGTAGCGGGATCGGCGACCGCACGTTTCACGACATCGTCTGGTACCGCCGTCGTCTGACCGTCGATCCACAGTTCGCCGGCAAGAGGCTGATGTTGCACTTTGGCGCGGTGGATTATGAAGCGACGGTCTGGGTCAACGGCCGTTTTGCGATGTCGCATCGAGGTGGACACACGCCATTTGGTACCGACATCACCGACCTCCTGCAAGAAGGCGACAACATGGTGGTCGTTCGGGCGTACGATGACAGCCGAGATGTCACTCAACCACGCGGCAAACAGTACTGGGAGGAAGAATCGGCCAGCATTTTTTACACCCGAACAACGGGCATCTGGCAGACAGTCTGGCTGGAGGCCGTCCCTGTCGATCGCCTTGAGTCCGTCGTGGTCACCCCCCTTGTCGATGCGCACGCGGTGGACATCCACTTCGCAATCGCTCGTCCTCCGGCCCTTGCAACCGCTGCCGCAACCCCGTCTCCACTGGAACTGCACATGGAAGTCCGGTTGGACGGCACTGTCAAGGCACATGAGCGGGTGTTGGTTCTCGAGCCCCAGGGCACGGTGCGGATCGCCTTGCCACAGCCGGTTGCCCTCTGGAGCCCTGATCACCCCGAGCTTTACGACATCACCTACCGACTCGTATCAGACGGGCGGGTCATCGATCATGTGGATGGGTACTTTGGCATGAGGAAGATCGCTGTCGAAAACGGGAAAGTCTTTCTCAACAACCGGCCGTACTATCTGCGCATGGTCTTGGATCAAGGCTATTTTCCAGACGGGATTCTCACGCCACCGTCCGACGACGCCATTCGCCGCGATGTCGAACTGACAAAGGCCCTGGGATTCAACGGCGCGCGCAAACATCAGAAAGTCGAGGATCCCCGTTTTCTGTACTGGTGTGACCGCCTAGGACTTCTGGTCTGGGGTGAAATGGCCAACGCCTATCGTTACTCAGAGACGGCTGTCAGTCGACTGACTAGTGAGTGGCAAGAGGCCGTCCTGCGTGACCGAAACCACCCTTGTCTCATCGCGTGGGTGCCGCTCAACGAGAGTTGGGGCGTGCCGGAACTGCTTTCCGACCCGCGCCAACGAGACTTTCTGGTGACCCTTTACCACTTGACCAAGGCGCTCGACCCGTCCCGACCCGTCATTTCCAATGACGGCTGGGAGCATGCAGTCTCGGATCTGTGCACGATCCACGACTATGAGAGTCGTAAGGAGGTGCTGAAGGCCCGCTATCAGACCGCCGCCTCCGCGGTGAACGCCACGCCAGGCCACAAGCTGATCCACGCGCCCGGGTTTGCGTACGACAACGAGCCCATTTTGATTACGGAAATGGGGGGCATCTCCTTTAAGCAGAGTGACTGGAGTGGATGGGGGTATTCCCATGCGGAGTCGGAGGAGGACTTCCTCACACGCTATCAGGCGGTCATTGAAGCGATGCTCGAGTCTCCGGTGATTCAGGGTTTCTGTTACACGCAGTTGACAGATGTCGAACAGGAGATCAATGGCCTGCTGACGTATGATCGGATCCCGAAGGCACCCATCGATGTGCTGAGAGCGATCACAGAGGGTCGCGGACGACCCCTTTCCTGAACGCCGGAGTCACTCCCGCATCCCGATCGAAAGGAAGGATCATCATGAGACGTCATCGCCCTGCCCGGGCCGCTCTCCTGTCCATGGCCTGGCTGACCGCTTGCGTGTGGCCGTCCGCACTGCACGGTACGGTCACACCGGCTTTCGCCAATGCGAAGGTGGCGCATACAGTGAGAGACGTGGACCGCGGCCACATCGCCACGACATTTTACAACCCGATCATGGACCAGAATGCCGATCCCTGGATGACCCAGTATGACGGTTCTTACTATCTCACGGCGACGACCGGCGACAACGTGACGATCTGGCGGTCGCCCACGATCACCAACATCGCCGCCGGCGTGCAGTCGATCGTCTGGTCACCGAGCGGCAAGGAAGCTGACTTTACCGACATTTGGTCGCCGGAGATTCATCATTTTGGAAACCGTTTTTACATCTACTTTGCCGCCGACCAGAACAGTAACAACGCGTTGCACAGAGATTATGTCCTCATCAGCCGAGCCGACAACCCGATGGGCCCCTACCGTTTCGGCGGCGAGGTACACGACCCGGCGAACCAGTGGATGATCGACCCGAACATCTTCTCCCTGCGCGGGCATCTTTACTTTCTTTGGTCCGGGTGGCGCAACGATCAGAACCAGGTACAACGCCTGTTCATCGCACCGATGAGCTCACCGACTCACATCGATGGCCCCGGTGTCGTCATCTCCTCTCCGACGTACCCCTGGGAGACGAGTGTCGCGCCGATCAACGAGGGGCCCGTGACGCTTCAGCACGACGGCAAGACGTTCATCGTATACTCGGCGAACGCGAGCTGGAAGAACGCCTACTGTCTTGGGCTCCTGACGCTGGTCGGAGACAACCCACTGAATCCGAGCGATTGGCGCAAGACAGCTCACCCCGTCTTTTCCTCCCAAAACGGAGTCTACGGACCCGGACGCGCTTCCTTCGTCACCAGCGCAAACGGAAAACAGGATTGGATGATCTACCATGCCGCACGCGTCAACGGGTCAGGCTGGGACCGCACGATTCGCGCGCAGCCCTTTACATGGAACAAAAACGGCACGCCAGACTTCGGCGCACCGATTCCGCTGGATCAGGCCATCCCACTGCCTGCGGGGGAAGTCCCGAATCGCATGACGTACAATCCAGCGAAGACCACCGCTACAGCGGTCACCTTTGACGTGACGGTCGCACGCGCCGGAACCTATGGCATGTACGTCCGTTACAAGAACGCGACGGGCGCCACGACGACCCAGAATCTGATCATCAACGGGCAACCACAGTTGCCTCTGTCGATTCCCATCTCAGGGAGCGCGTCGCGCAGAAACCAGGACAGTACGCTCGAGATGGACGTGACGTTACCTCGCGGAGCCTCAACCATCGAGATCGACACCGGGCCACTCGGTGCCTCCGTCCCGTTCATACAGCTAACCACATCCGTCGTCGCACCGTACTAGCGATCTGCGCGCCTGCTGTGTCGCCAAAGTGCGACTCCGCCGGCGCGCAGATGTCCTGCCAGAGGGTCGGCCTACCGATTGACCCCCCGCATTCCTTGTTCATGATAGCGGTCGCCGATGGCCCGATGAATCGTGGTAATCGATTCTGCGTCGTCCCGCCCGGAATAAAAATCGGACATGCCCATACAGCCGAGACCGATGGCGCTCACTTGTAGTCCGTGGCGACCGAGTGTTCGTTGCCTCATCCTGGTGCCTCCTCGTTCAGAACGTGTCTACACTGCATACCTAGACCTCAAAGGAACTCTTCAGCGCGACCACGCGGTTGAAGACGGGACCACCCTGCGCCCGATCCACGGGGTCGACACTAAAATAGCCATGCCGAAAAAATTGGAACTTCGCACCAGACTCAGGATCGGCGAGCGCTGCCTCCACATAACCGGTGACCACAGTGCGCGACTGGGGATTGATCTGCTGCAAGAAGCCATGTTCCTCCGCTACCGCCGTCTCTTCGGCATCCATAACAGGCGCGTCACTATGGACAAGCGGCTCAAACAGGCGAAACTCGGCTTGAACGGCGTGTGAGGCCGCCACCCAGTGAATCGTGCCCTTCACCTTGCGCCCCGCAAATCCGCTCCCGCTACGTGTCTCAGGATCGTACGTGCACAGCAGTTCGATCACTTCACCAGAGGCATTCCGCACCACCTCTTGACAACGAATGAAGTAGGCATGCTTGAGACGCACCTCCGCGCCCGGGAAAAGTCGAAAGTACTTGGGCGGTGGCGCATCCATGAAGTCGTCCTGCTCGATGTACAGTTCCCGCCCGAACGGAATCTGACGCAAGCCAAGCTCCGGATTTTCGGCATTGTTTTCTGCATCAAGCCACTCCAGTTGACCCGCGGGGTAGTTCGTGATCGTGACTTTCAGCGGACGCAACACCGCCATGGTCCGCGGCGCCTTTTGCTTGAGGTCTTCGCGCACGAAGTGCTCGAGCAGCCGTTCATCGACTACCCCATAGTTCTTCGCGACCCCGGTCTCCTGACAAAAAGCACGAATGGCCTCCGGGGTATACCCTTTACGCCGCAACCCCGAGATGGTCGGCATCCGCGGATCATCCCAACCATCCACGATCCCCTGATCGACGAGCAGTTTGAGTTTGCGCTTGCTCATCACCGTGTTCGTGACGTTCAAACGCGCAAATTCGTACTGCCGCGAGACGGTTTCCATCTCACACTCGCGAATGACCCAGTCGTAAAAGGGCCGATGATCCGCGAACTCCAGTGTGCAGATCGAATGCGTGACGCCTTCGATCGCGTCTTCGATCGGATGGGCAAAGTCATACATCGGGTAAATGCACCAGGCGTCCCCTGTCCGATGATGCGGCGTGTGCGCGATTCTGTAGAGCACGGGATCGCGCAAGTTGATGTTCGGCGATGCCATGTCGATTCGCGCGCGCAACACCTTGCTTCCATTTGCAAACTCGCCCGCGCGCATACGCGCAAACAAGTCGAGATTTTCCTCCACGCTCCGCTCTCTGTAGGGACTTGCCATCCCAGGTTCTTTGAGCGTGCCGCGATACTCCCGAATCTCGGCGGCAGACAAGTCGCAGACATACGCCAGGCGTTTGTGGATCAACCGCTCGGCACAAGCTGCCATCTCCTCGAAGTAATCAGACGCAAAGCAGAGCTTGTCCCAGGCAAACCCGAGCCAACGCACGTCCTCCTCGATCGACCGCACAAACTCCTCGTCTTCTTTCAGGGGATTGGTGTCGTCGAACCGCAGGTTGGTCCGCCCGCCAAACGCGCGGGCCGTCTCAAAGTTTAGCCAGATCGACTTGGCGTGTCCGATGTGCAGATAGCCATTTGGCTCGGGCGGAAATCGGGTCACGACTTCGCGCACCGCCCCCTTCTCCACATCCTCACGGACAATCTGAGTGATAAAATTCTCTGGTATGGACACGCGACTCAAAACCCCTTCTCTCGTGGCGCGAATCTTGGCTGTTCGCGACGTCCGCAGCGTTTCCCTGGGTCTGACGCGCAGCCTCCCTGCAAGGCTGCGCGTCAGACGCGTATGCTGTATTTTATCCTTTGTCGAGGAAAGAGTACAATAGGAAACAGGGAAGCGCTCGCGTGCAAAGGATGCAAGCCAGATCATGTGTGGAGGGTGACGTCATGAAAGTCAGCGACATCATGATTCGCGACGTGTATGTAGCGCACCAAACCGACACAATCCGCAGCGTACTGGAACGGTTTACAGAGTACAGGATCAGCGGCATGCCCATCGTCGACGCGACCCGGCGGGTCATCGGCTACGTCAGTGACGGTGACATCATGCGCCACTTCGGCAAGCACGTGCAACCTGAGCACCACTCCTTCGCCTCCCTCATCGGCTACTATTACGGCGTCAGCGTGAATGAGGACCCCACGCCAACAGAGCGCGCGGCGGGCGAAACGGCCGAACTCCGCAAGCTCATCTCACGGGCGAGCCAAGCGCGCGCCCTCGACGTCTCCCAGAAAAATGTCGTAACGGTCGGAGAGAACACTGGCCTGCTGGACACGTTGCAACTGTTTGCGAAGGAGGAGATCAAGAAGGTCCCGGTGGTGCAGGGTGATCGACTGGTGGGGATTGTCAGTCGTGGAGATGTCGTGCGCGCCCTCGTTCACAAGGTGCTCGAGATGTAAGAGGTTCCGGAAACAGCCATCCGGCCTTCGGCACGGGTGAACCAGCCCAGCCCCGTGCCGAAGGCCGCGGTCACGCGGCATCACCGATCTCGCAGGACATCCTGGAGAAACGCGGCGATCTTCGTGTAGGTCAAGATTCGATTCTCCAGCTTCGCCACGCCGTGGCCCTCGTCCTCAAAGCGAAGATACTCCACAGGATGTGCTCGTGCGCGCAGCGCCGCCACCATTTGCTCGGCCTCGCTGATCGGCACCCGGGGGTCGTTGGCCCCGTGTACCACAAACAGCGGTGCCGTGATCGCGTCGACCCGAAAGATGGGGGAGATCTCATCGAAGAAGTCACCGTCGTCCACGACCGTGCCGTACTCTGACTCCCGCAGGTGCCGTCTGTACGCGCTCGTGTTGTTCATAAAGGTACGCAGATTCGCAATCCCGACGATATCCACGCCCGCCGCAAACAGGTCAGGGTAGTGGGTCAAGGCGGCCAGCACCATGAATCCCCCGTAACTGCCCCCCATGACAGCGATAGCGCCCGCCTTCGCGTCCCCGTGTTCCTTGAGCCACGCGACAGCGTGCGCCAGGTCAGCGACAGAGTCCATTCGTTTGCGAACATCGTCAAGATGCAGATAGCTCAGTCCGTAGCCCGAACTGCCGCGGACGTTCGGCTTGAACACGGCAAAACCGTTATTGACAAAATACTGTGTGAGACCGGCAAAGGAGTTCGTACTCTGTCCTTCCGGACCCCCGTGCACATCGACAATCACAGGCCAGGGTCCCGCATTATGGCGAGGCTTGTAGTACAGCCCCGGAATCGATCGCCCGTCAAATGACGGAAAATGGACAAGTTCCGGCGCGACGAAGGTCTCCGCGGGCACGGATGAAATCGCGGCATACGTCTTTCGCGTCAGTTCACCGCGCGCCACATCATAGAACCAGACGTCTGTCCCATGACAGGCAGCGCTGATCGTGAGCGCCAACACGGAACCTGTCCGATTCCATTTGACGCCGAACGTTCCGGCGGGTAGCGACGACACATGCAGAGCCGGGGCCCGACTTGGCTCCTCATTCCCCAACTCGAGAACGTATAACTGCGACGTCCCCTCTTCATTGGTGACGTAAGCGAGCGCCGAGCCATCTTGACGCAGGGACAACGACGTCACGTCCCAGTTGTCGGCCGTAAGCCACTCTCTGGTGAACCCAATGAGACGATCCGGGAGTCCGGCCCCATCGTGCAGCGCTTCGCCGGTGCTTTGACGCAGCGTCAGCAACCGGGTGAATTCCCCTTCCGTATCCGACACCATGTAAACCGCTCGCAAATCGGGGGCAAACCGGGCCATACTGAAGCGAGCCGCCCCCGTATGGGGGGTAAAACACCTCGCATCCCCTGTGGTCAGGTCCACGACATACAGGTCGTTGGAAAGACTCGCATGATGGCGCGACACAATGATGTTGTGATCGTCTGGCGTAAATCCCTGTGCGTAGTTTGTCGCATCACTCTCGTGCACGCAGCGGTGCTCTCCCGTCGCAACATGGCATACGAAGACATCGAAGTGGACGCCGTCGCGACGATTACTGGCGTAGCAGATCTGTTGGCCGTCATGAGACCAGCCTCCGAACTGATAGATGTGAGCGGGATCGTTCGTGAGACTGCGAACGGACAGACCCTCGCCATCCATGATCAAAAGTTGCGTGCGTTCGTTGCCCCCCGTATCGCAGGCCACCAACAACAGGTCTTGAGTCGGCGAGGCGGACACCATCGTGACCCGTTCAGTAAAGAAACTGACTTGTCGTGGCCACGGTGCACGCGGATCGAGCCGCCAGACTTGCGGGGTGCCGGACAAGTTGCACAGAAAAAACACGGACTCGTCATCGTGCGAGAAGGTGGGACCCCAGGCCGAGCGCATGTGCATGTAGCGCTCCACCGCGATGCGGCTAAACCTCTGCTCGTCAACCATAGATACCTACCCCCTCTTCTATCGTCCATTATAGATGAAACTCTTCGTGAACCGAAAGGTTGTCCAGAAACTTTGTGCGTATCTCCCTAGCGCAGAACTAAACCAGTCATGTGAATTGGGCGTATGTCTTTACAGGAAACACACAAGGAGGCAAGGCCATGAGGACGGCATCAATGACTACCGTAAAGACCACTGGCTTGTTAGCTGGCGCTCTACTCGCTTTGACGCTCAACGGAGGGCCCGCATGGGCGGCACAATCCTCCACTGTCCCAGTCGCTGGGCATCCCTTCACGAAGGTCGTGGCACACAGTCGCATCGCGGGCGGACGTGCAGCCACTTTACTATATGGAGACCTCAGGGTGCAGATCCCGAAAGGCGCATTTACTGGCCTTGTCTCCATCGAGTTGGTCACCGCGCCACTCACTGTCGTGAGTCGCGATGCGCCGCATGGAAAACGCGCGGTAGCAGACTTTGCCCTTCGAGTCACGGACCTCGAGACGGGCAAGCTGATCACGAGGGCCAACAAACCTGTCCTCTTTACCGATTCAGCATACGCAGCACGCGTTGCCAGTCTGGACTTGTCAGGCGGTTGGGTCGTCATAGTGCCTTCTCTGGTTACCCAGTCGGGCACATCCGGTTTGGTCACAGCCAACCCGTGGTTGGCCTACAATCTGCACAGTAAAACAGTCGACCTCAAGATGTTCGCAGGTCAAACCGGAAACAACGGCGGTTTCAACTTCGACGGCTATAGCATGGGCAAGCTGAACATCACGATCCCGGTTGGTTGGACAGTCCATGTGACATTTCGCAATGACAGCAGCGACTTTCCCCACAGTTTGATTCTGGTTCCGTTCAAGGACCGCATGCACGATGCCTTTACGGGAGCGGCGTTTGCAGGCGCCGAAACGGCCAGCACCGGTTCCGGTCTGTACCAGGGCACCGTCAGTGAATTTGCGTTCAAGGCGTCCTCCTCTGGTCACTATGCGTTTGTTTGCGGCGTTCCCGGCCACGCCGCCGACGGCATGTGGGACAGCGTCACGATCAGCGACGCTGCACCCACTCCCTCCTTCTCTGTCTAACCCGTGCCCGCGTCAGCGCCGAATCTTGGACAGGGCGTCAAGCAGGTATTTGACGAACAGTCCAACCGCACTGACATAGTAAAACAAGAGAATGAGCCAGCCGGTGGGGTCGATCCCCCGCAAGTGAGCGATCACAAGCAGCGGTAACACCCCGCCGAGGATGCCATTCACCAGATAGTGCACGAAGATGTCTACGTCAAACTGCCCACGCATGGCCGCACGCACGGAGCCCAGTAAAACGTTGAGGGCAATGGCAATCAGCACGAGCCACAGGGCGTACATCATGAACCCGGTCATCGTTTTATATCCCCCCTTCCATCCACGGCCTTCTCTGACAAGGTATGCACAGTTCATCCATGCGTACACGACAGGAGTCAAGTCGGGCATGAGGGACCATCCCAACGCGCTTTGTCCGCGGGGGTCTTCCGTGCTACTCTAGACGGGCTGCCGTTCTTTCTTGGGAGGCCCCTATGAGACCCGAACTTGACACCAAAGATGCCTATCGGCCACTGACTGACGGCCTCAACCCCGAGCAAGAACGGGCTGTTCTGTCAACGGCCGGCCCGCTCTTCATTCTCGCGGGAGCCGGCTCCGGCAAGACGAGCGTGATGACGCGACGCATTGCCTATCTGATGAAAGCCTGCGATGTGGCCCCGTGGAACATATTGGCTATCACCTTCACAAACAAAGCGGCGAAAGAAATGAATGAGCGCGTCAAAAAGCTGGTGGGGGACGCTGCGTCAGATATCTGGATGTGCACGTTTCACGCGATGTGTGTGCGCATTCTTCGGCGTGAGGGGGAGCGCCTCGGGTACGCAAACAACTTCTCAATTCTGGATGCCGACGATCAAGTCTCGGCGATCAAACAGTGCATGCTGGACCTGAATCTCGACCTCAAGAAGTTTGACCCCGCCACAGTCCAGTGGCGGATATCGGCCGCGAAGAACGAACTGCTGGCTCCCTCACAGATGAAACGCGGGGGCAAGAAAACGCTGATTGACTCGGTTGTCGTCGACGTCTACGAAGCCTACCGACATCGACTTGCGACCGTGCAAGCCTTCGATTTCGACGACTTGATCTTCAAGACGGTCGAATTGTTTGAGCAACATCCGGATGTGCTGGCAGCCTACCAGGACAAGTTTCGCTATATCCACGTGGATGAATACCAGGACACTAACCGGGCGCAGTATCGCTTGGTGCGTCTACTCGCAGATAAGTACCGTCAGTTGTGCGTCGTCGGCGACACCGATCAGGCGATCTATCGCTGGCGAGGTGCGGACATCAGCAATATGCTGAACTTTGAGACCGACTTCCCCGAGGCGACGGTGATTACCCTTGAACAAAATTACCGCTCAACCGGCACGATTCTCGATGCCGCGAACGCGCTCATTCAAAACAACGAAAAGCGCCGGGAGAAGTCACTGTGGTCAGCCAAGGGGGCCGGCGCGAAGATCTCCGTCTACGCCGCCGTCGATCAAGAGGACGAAGCCGTCTACGTGCTGTCATCCGTCCAGGAACACGTAGGACAGGGAGGCGAGTTTCGTGACTGCACCGTGCTCTATCGCGCGAACGCGCAGTCGCGCGCGCTTGAGGAGGCATTCATGCAAGCCGGGATGCCCTACAAGATCCTGGGCGGCCTGACGTTCTACGATCGCCGCGAAATCAAAGATGTCATGGCGTATCTGCGCGTTCTGGCGAACCCGTCCGATGAGATTTCGTTGCTGCGAATCATCAACATTCCAAAACGCGGCATCGGCGAGGGAACCATCCGCAAGTTGCTCGACTTCGCGCACGAGCACGACCTCAGCCTGCTTGAGGCCATGCGGCAGATGCCGCTCGACAGCGACGAGCACTCTCAGAACCGAGCCGCATCGCTGCCAGGCACTCTGTCCCATGATGCCGAACTCTTGGCGAGTGACCTGGGTCCCCGCGCCGCTCAGTCGGTTGCGACGTTCGCGCGCCTGATGACGGTCCTCGCCTCGGTGCAGGAGGGGTTGACCGTCACCGAATTCGTACAGGAGGCCCTGGCTCGCACAGGCTACCGCGAGATGTACGCCAGTAGCCACAAAGACGAGGACCAGAATCGGTTGGACAATATCGACGAACTGATCACGGTCACCCGCTCATTTGACCGTCGGCGCAGACACGCGACGCTATCTGATTTTCTGGCGGAGACTTCGCTGTTGTCGGACACCGACAAGGAAAGCGGCAAAGAACCGAATGCCGTTCACATGATGACCGTCCACGCCGCCAAGGGGCTCGAATTTCCCGTTGTGTTCGTGGTCGGCATGGAAGAGACGCTGTTCCCGCATTCGCGTTCGATCGACACCGACGAAGGGGTGGAAGAAGAGCGCAATTTGTGTTACGTCGCCCTCACTCGCGCCCGTGAAAAACTGCACCTGTCTTATTGCTCGGAACGCTCGCTGTTTGGTCAAGTCCAGATGAATGACCCCTCCCGCTTTCTGGACGAGTTGCCGTCCGCCTTGCTGGAGGCCTCGGTCTCCGAGCGTCATGTCGTCCCCCGCTGGGAGATCGGCTTGACTGTCCGTCACCCGCAGTTCGGCAGCGGCGTAATCACGGACGTGACAGGTTCTGGCGACGACCTCGAGCTCGAGGTTACGTTCACCTCGCGCCACGGCACAAAACGCCTGAAACCGAAACTGACCAAACTGCGAGTCACCCATGGCTAGTGTGGCGAGCACCGCACCCAGGGGCGCTTTGTGCTACGATGAAGTGGACAGAAGGAGGAATGATCATGACCATTCGCACACAAGCGCCATTTGGCTCCTGGCGCTCACCGATTACGGCGGATGTGATCGTCGCCGGCTCGATTGGCTTGCAGTCGTTTAAGGCGGACGGTTCGGACCGTTACTGGATCGAGAGTCGTCCGAGCGAACAAGGACGCTGCGTCGTCGTCCGTCAGACAGAAGACGGTGCCTGTACCGATGTCACACCCCCGCCTTTCAACGTTCGCACTCGGGCCCATGAGTACGGTGGCGGCGCCTACGCCGTGGCCAAACGCGTGGTATTTGCCTCCAACTTCGCGGACAACCTGGTCTATCGCCATGCCCCTGGACTTGACCCGATCGCGCTCACGAAGCAATGTGATATGCGCTTCG
>JAPNUJ010000054.1:0-7021 GCA_026627155.1 Bacillota bacterium
CCGTTCATTCAGTGCCTCAAGCTGCACCCGGCCCTTCACGGCACCGTCCATCTTGTTCACTTGATCGGCGAGGCTCTTGAACCCAACGCCCGCCTCGGCATCGATGTACATGACGCTCGCGCCAAGTCCATGCAACCCGTGCCCTTGAATCGCCCGCCGCAACGTCGCCCAGACCAGGGCCACCCTGCGCGGATTTGGGACTTCATCTGCATCCTTGACAAACCGGATGCCCCTCTCCACCTTGGCCTTGCCGTGGATGGCCGGGTTGTCCACGTACACTTCATCTCCGTCGATCAAGATCGCGGAAAGGTTGGCGAGCGCGTCCGGCCGTTTGTGTCTGTCGATCGCCTTGAGTTGGAGCTTATCCATCGCATCCACCTGCCTGACATCGCGTGATGTGTTGCCTTGTATTGTATCAAAATTGCGCATGAAATTCTCCGGCAAGGGAACATCTAAGCCTGACTTGCAAAACTTGTCGGCAGGACAAACCGAAAGGAAGCGACCAGCGTCTTGCGAAAACGACTGACTTCTCTATCGGGACTGATCATCATGATGGGCGCGTGGCTTGGCAACGTGCCCGCACATGCGCAAACCTACTACCTGGGCGCAGCCGGTTTCCCCAGCACCATCCGAGTCGCGATCAGGGAAAACAACGCGTCAGGGGAACCGGATCCACGCGGACGGATCATTTACGTGTCCAATGTCAATTTTGATGAATATTGCCGATGCGTGCTCCCCAACGAATGGTTTCCGAGTTGGCCGCTTGCGTCGCTCGAAGCCGGCGCCATCGCGGTCAAGATGTTTGCCTGGTATCACCAGCTGCATCCCGTGACCGTCGACGGGTTCACATTCGATGTGGACAACACGGTCAACTTCCAAACCTACCGGGCGGAGTCCCAACAAGATCAAACGGATTCAGCGTATTACAACACGCGCAGTCTCGCCTACGTAAAGCCAGACAAGGAGATCTTTGAACTGAATTATCGGGCGGGGTATCAGGACAGTCCGAACTGGCAATACCGCAACGCGCAAAAAATGGCGCAGTGGGGCACGCAATACTTGGCCAGCCAAGGGATGACACCGCTGCAGATCCTGGAATTTTATTATACCGGGCGCATGCTCACCACCATCCCCGGAGTCGGGAGCGTGAACCAATGAAGACGTCCCAGTCCCGCCCTGTCGGGCGCCTTTGCGCCGCCGGAGCCATGCTGCTCCTGCTTGCTCTCCCGTCCACTCCCGCCAGCGCGGTGCGAGCGGCATCCGGCACCTTGCCACCGAGCACTCCAGTGCCTTTGGCGTCACCGAAGGTCCCCCTGTCCCCTGCCAAAAACGCACCAGCGGCCCCTTCGCCGCCAGCAAGCCCCCCTGCTCCCGCCCCATCGGGCGAGGGTTTCGTCCCGCTCTCCCCGGGCGCGCAAAACGGAAAACTGCGCGTCAAAGTGATCGATGGTCGTACGCGCAAACCGCTTGAAGGGGCTGAAGTCGTCGTTCTCGAGACTGAAAAACGATATCGCACGGGAGCGGATGGGCTCACCCCATGGATCCAGGCTCCTGTCCTCCGCAGTGCACGCTTCCGGTTCCTGGTCAATGAGTTGCATGGGCAGTTGACGCTCATTTCCTACAAGAACGGCTATCGCGACTCCATCCACATGGGCGTTCGCATGAATGAGGGACAGGTGACGAAAACGACCATATGGCAATACAAAATCGTTCCCGGGAATGACGTGCGCGTCGAGCCCGTCTTCTTTCAAGAACCGTACCATCGTCTCTGGCTCATTCAACTGGCGGATCGATTCCGGCGCCCCTCACAGCTTGGGGAAGGGTATGAGCGCCCGTAGCGCGCGCTGGGTATAAGTGGACACGGCTGACACGCTCCCTCTTCATTTGTTACAATGAGAGGGACTTTCAGTGGATCGCGTTCTATTTTCGCGATCAGGGGGCGGTGGCTAGGGTGCGCAGGAGACTTTTTGCCATGGTGATGATCCTGCTGAGTGGCTTCGGCCTAACCGGTTGCGGCACCTCATCATTCCAGACTGTCGCTTCTTCAGCAGGCACCGGGCTCCAAGCCGACACTGTCGGCATGAGCTCGTCGCAAAGCGGCACAGCGCGAGCTATGACACCCGCTTTGCACCCGCCAAAGACAACGGACATTCGGACAGGCCCGAAGACACAAACCGTGACACTCCCACCACTGACGAACGCGCGCACCAGTACTACCCTGCCCAGCCCCGGCATCACAACGCACGGAATGCATACGGTGCAAATCGGCGATCACTGGTACTACTTTGACGTACCGTCCGACGCGTCGATCACCTATGTAACCTCCCCCACTGACGTCATCTGGTTTGAAAGGCGTCCGGCAAACACACATCCGTCAGAGGCGACAGTGCCCCTTCGCGTCTACAAGAGCGTCTTGAAAGGAACGGGCCTCGAGACCGCGCCCGAACGGTTGACCGCCGGAGTCTTGGCCGTGCTACCCGAGCCCCTCGGCCGACCCGTCGGTCTCTCCGGGCTGTCCTCGGGGGTGCTCTTGACGACGATCAAGTCGACGGCGTCCTCCTCGAACCCCCCGTTGTCACAAACTCGCGTCTATGACCTGACGATCGCGCCAGACGGTACCGTGACGCCACTGGTCACCGCATCACAAAATCTCGCATCGCCACTTGCCGTGAACGTGCGCCAGGAAGGACACGTGCTGTTGTACTGGACGTCGCAAGTCGATCCACTCGGGTTTATCCGCATCGTCCAATCAGGCTTTTATGATGAAGTGACCCTTGTCCACGCAGCCTTGCCGATGACCGCCCCGCCGGTCTGGATTCAACCCCCTGCAGCTGATCTGGTGGCCCTCGTGGACGGGGGGCACCTGTTGACGGTCACGGCGCGTGACCGAGTGGCCAACGTGCCGGCCCCACTGAGTCCAGTCCTCGCCAGACTGGTGCGAAACACGGTCCTCGCGACCTGGCCGTCCCTTTTTATGCCGGACGCTACGTGGACGCCCGTAGGGACGTCCGGTTCAGAGACGGGTGTCAAACTCGCCCTGATCGGAGCCAGCGGATACTCTCTTCGTTTCCCGGCAGGGCCGAACCAAGAGGCTGACATGACCGTGTCTGTGTTTCAACACCTCCAAAAGCAGCCTCACGGCACAGCGAACCGCACGGCACAGGTCCCCACTTTGTTCGGCGATTGGCGCATCACGCACACCTTCGCTCTCTCGTCTGTCGAGGGTCCTTCCGTAGAGTGGCAATCTGCCAGATCGCGCGCGGGGCTCACACGCTACTTCGCCAGTTTTGACGTCTTCCACTGGCACATCGAAGCGGGGCCCTTCCTCTCCCCGGCGAGTGTCCCTGATCAGGCGACCCTGTCCGGGCTGCTCAGCACCTTCAAGGAACAGCCGCCAATGCAAAACGCAGAGGGCGGTTCCCTGTTCGTCCTCATCAGCCCCTCTTCTGCCGCCATTACAGCCAGTGAGATCAACCTGCGCGCCAATCGGACGCTGTCCGTCTCAGCCAGCGGCCCCGGCCTGCAACCGGCCTTGACGCTGTCCACGTGGACGACGGCGAGTCCGTAGGTAGGACGGCCAAGCAGATCAGCTACGTGACGCCGCCGCGATCCTTTGGGCCGCTTCTCGCAACCGCGTCTCATCCGCCAACATCCCCACCCGAACGTAGCCTTCGCCCGCTTCACCAAACCCAACCCCCGGAGCGACAACCACGTGCGCCGTTTGCATTATTCGTTCCGCATAGTCAAGCGATCCAACACCTTCCGGGGTCGGCAGCCATACGAAAAACGACCCGCCCGGCACCAGTGTGCGGATCCCCCTTGCCCCGAGTTCAGCCAGGAACGAATTTTTTCGGCGCTCGTACGTTCGCCGCAGATCCTCGACACTGTCCTGACTGCCTGAGAGGGCTATACACGCCGCCTTTTGCACGGCTCCGAAAATCGACACGAAACAGTGGTCCTGCAACAGGTTCAATTGTTCGATGACGTCCGCGTGACCGAGTGCGAACCCGACCCGCCACCCTGCCATGTTGTACGTCTTGGAGAGTGTGCACACCTCCACGCCAACCGAGCGCGCGCCCGGTGTCTGCAAGAAACTCGGCGGTCGCTCGCCAAATCCGATGGCTCCATAGGCAAAGTCATGGGCGACGATGACGCCATGCCGTTCAGCAAACGTCACGACATCGGCAAAGAAGTCCTTGGTTGCCACACTGGCCGTCGGGTTGTTCGGATAATTGAGAAAGAGCAACTTTGCGCGGCGAGCCACATCCGGGTCCACGCTGGTGAGGTCAGGAAGGAATCCTCGTTCCTCCAGGAGCGGGAGCGTGACGGCCTCAGCCCCAGCCAACGCAATCCCGGACAAATAGTCAGGATAGCCTGGATCCGGAACCAACGCGACATCGCCTGGATCCAGCAACGTCTGACTCAACTCCACCAGCCCCGACTTGCCGCCAAACAGGATCGCCACCTCTCGCTCCGGATCGAGCGTGACGCCGTACGCGCTGGCGTAGTATTGGCAGATGGCGACCTTCAGCTCTGGCAACCCTCGAAACGGCGGATAGCGATGCGTCGCGGGGTCGAGGACCGCGGCGCGCAACGCCTCCACGATGTGCGGAGGCGTTGGCAGGTCAGGGTTTCCCTGACCCAAGTTGATCACATCCACCCCGCTGCTGGCCAACGCTGCCGCACGCTGTGTCAAGGCTGCGAAAAACTGCACTGGCAGTCGACCCATCAGGCTCGCAGGTCGGACTGGGACACCCGGCCGCCTCTCTCCCGCGGCGATCACGACTCCTCCCCCGACGGCGCATCGGGTGGCAACTCGTCAGTTTCGTTGCGCAATAGCAAAATTTCATGCGCATAGTGTCCTCCAGGCGTTTCAAGGATCTGCGGCACCTCGGCGAGCACGGGATGGTGCACGATCCTGCGCAGCGCCTCCACGCCAAGAGTGCCTCGCCCGACATTGGCGTGACGGTCCTTTCGGGCACCCAAAGGGTGCTTGGAGTCGTTGATATGCGCGACCTTGAGCAGTGGCAACCCGATGATCTCGTCAAACCGCTGCAAGAACCCGTCAAAGTCATGGACGATGTCATATCCGGCACTGTAGTTATGGCAAGTATCGATACACACGCCCAACTTTTCGCGATGCTTGACCAAGGTCATCAATTCCGCAATCTCTTCAAGCTGATTGCCCACCTTCGACCCATCGCCTGCCATGGTCTCGAGACACAAAAACAGGTTTTCAGTCCCACTCAAAACCGCGTCAAGTCCCTCCGCAATCCGGCGCAGAGCCGCATCGGTGCCCGTCCCGACATGGCTGCCAGGGTGCATGACAATGTAAGAGAAGCCAAGGTATTCAACCCGCTTGATCTCCTCCGCCAACACACTCACACCATACTCAAATGTCTCCGTCTTCGGACTCGCCAGATTCACGAGATAAGACAAGTGCACAACCGGATCGCTGAGTCCGTGTTCCAGCATTAGCGCTCTCGCCTCGTCGCGGTTGAACGTCTCGATCGCACGGGCGGGCCCACCGCGATTACTACGCGTGTAGATCATATAGGTGTCCGCACGATAGGCTACAGATTCCTCGACGGCGCAGAGCAACCCTGTCTTGGCAATCGACACATTGGCTCCAAGTTTCACGGGGTATCGCCTCCTGACCCGTAGTGTAACACAACAACAGGGACCGACCCATAACCCGCGGCCGATCCCTGTTGTTGACTTGTTGTAGGCTTACAGATCGAGGTACATCTGAAATTCCAAGGGATGCGGACGTAACTTGAGCGGCTGGACTTCCGTCGTGCGCTTGAAGTCGATCCAGGTGGAGATGAAGTCGCGGTCAAACACGCCGCCTTCGAGCAGAAACTCGTGATCGCTCTCAAGCGCCTCGAGGACTTCGTCAAGCGACCCTGGCACGCTGCGGATCTTGGCCTTCTCGTCGCCCGACAACTCATAGATGTTCTTGTCAAGCGGTCCATACCCGAGTTTGCGAGGATCGATTCCCTTGCGGATACCGTCCAACCCTGCGAGTAGCATGGCCGCGAAGGCGAGATAGGGGTTCGCCGTGCAATCCGGGGTTCTGAACTCAATCCGTGCAGACTTCGGCGTCACAGCCGCCACCGGCACGCGTACGGCCGCACTCCGATTGCCCTTGGAGAAGACCAGGTTGACCGGCGCCTCGTAACCCGGGACCAACCGTTTGAACGAGTTTGTACTCGGTGTCGCAAACGCCAGGATCGCCGGCGCATGCAACAGAATGCCGCCGATGTACTGTAGCGCCAATTCACTCATGTTGCCGTACTGGCCTTCCTCAAAGAAGAGCGGCAGACCGTCGCGAAACAAGCTCTGATGAACATGCATACCCGAGCCGTTATCCCCGTACAAGGGTTTCGGCATGAACGTGGCGACCTTGCCGTACTTGCGCGCTACGTTGCGCACGATGTACTTGTAGAGCAGCGTTTGGTCTGCCACTTTCGTCAACGTGTTGAAGCGGAAGTTGATTTCTGCCTGGCCAGCCGAGGCGACCTCATGATGGTGCCGTTCGACGCGGATGCCTGCATTCATCAATTCCTGCACCATCTCTGTCCGGATGTCGTGCTGGCTGTCCGTCGGCTGGACGGGAAAATAGCCGCCCTTGGTCTTGACCTTATACGCCAGGTTGCCGCCCTCTTCTTTCTTGCTGGTATTCCAGTTCGCTTCTTCCGAGTCAATTGCGTAAAACGCGCCTGCTTGCGAGGTATCGAAACGCACATCATCGAAGATAAAAAATTCCAGTTCAGGCCCGAAGTAAGCGTCGGTCGCAACACCGGACTTGCGCATGAACGCCTCCGCCTTCTGCGCGATGAAGCGCGGGTCTCGGTTGTAGCGCACACCGGCTGGGTCGTAGATGTCACACACCAGGTCCAGCGTCGGAACCGCGGTAAATGCATCGATGTAGGCCGTTCCTAGATCCGGGCGCATCACCATGTCACTTTCTTCGATCCCGCGAAACCCTTGGATGCTACTTCCGTCGAAGGCGATGCCC
>JAPNUJ010000054.1:7031-18081 GCA_026627155.1 Bacillota bacterium
GCCCGCGTTCAGCATATCCTCGTCCACTTCCACAGCAGGAATCGTCACATGGTGCTGGCGACCCGGCATATCCACCAACCGAAAATCGACCATCTGAATCTGCTTTTCCTTGATCAACTGCACAATCTCTAGACTCGTCATCTCTCCAACTCCCGTTTAAGAATGACCTTCGCGCTCAGACGACGCCCGGCACGCTTTCGGCACTGCCAGTATACGATAGAGCGCCGATATTCGTCAACACCGCATGTCAACTAAGCTCACGTTTGTGCACAAGCTACCGTGCCAGACTTCAGGTTGGAACGTCAATCGAATCGCAGCGTCCTGCGACGGACGGAGACACTCAACGCGATGCCAATGAAAATAAAGTTGACAATGAGCGAGGACCCGCCATAACTCATGAACGGAAGCGTGATGCCCGTGACAGGAGTGATCACAAGATTCATCCCGATGTTTTCAAAGATCTGGAACGCGAACATGCCGACCGCACCGGTCAGCATATAGGAGGCAAAGTCATCGAGCGCCGTCAAGGCGATGCGGATCATCCGATACAACATAAACAAAAACAGCATGATCAAGACACTCGATCCGATAAAGCCCATCTGCTCCGCAACCGCCGAGAAAATGAAATCTGTCCACTGAAAAGGGATCCAGCCGCCCGCCGTCTGCGATCCCCGAAACAGCCCAGTACCGTAAATTCCTCCCGACCCTACGGCGATCTCAGCTTGCGACACTTGATAGCCGTAATGGCTCGTGCTGTAAGCCGGATCGATCAGCGTGACCAGGCGCATGGCCTGATACCCCTTCAGGACATGCTGGTGCAACAGAAAGTGCAACGTCTGAGTGTAAAAGACGCCGATCGCCAGGGCAAAAATCACCACGATGGCCCCAGCAATGGAGAGCATCCAGATCATGTGTTTGCGGCGGACATACACCAACAGCATGCAAAACATCGTAGCCAGCAAGACCAGCGCCTGTCCAAGCGCGGGCTCCTTGAGGATCAGGACGACCGGGATGAGAAATACGGCGAGGATCGGCCAAATCCCCCGGATGGTATAGTCCGGGACTTCGCGCTCGTTCATTCGGGCCATATAGTCAGCTGACCAGATAATGGCAGCCAACTTGGCGATCTCGGACGGTTCAAAGCTCAGACCCGGCAGTGGAATCCAGCTGTGCGCGTAGTTGATGGCGTGAAAGCCAAACACAGCGACAAGTAAAAACAAGGTCCCTCCGTAAAAGATCCACCGGACTTTGGCGAGGCTCTTGTAGTCATAGAGCATGATGGCAAACATGACTCCATAGCTCAGCACTTCCCAAAGGAGTTGCCTGTACAAGATGTGAGGTGGGATGCCCAGCATGGCATCCCCTGTTGCCGGATTCGCCTTGCCGTAAGTGGCCGTATACACCGCGATGCAACTGTATATGGAAATGCCGATCATACTGAGGATCAGCCCGTAATCCAAGTCTCGAATATTGCGTTTGACGATCGACTCCAACTGAAGTGGCACTCCTTTGTCCAACCAGACATGTACCATTTTATCATCGCATGGGACGTCCTCGAGTGCAATCCCCGTCGCGCCCCAAACTGTGAACCATCTGCGAGATCAGGACGAGCGATGAGCCAACCATGCCCAGAGCCATGTCAAGAACACCAGACACAGCGCCGCCCCCATGATGAGCGCGAGCCAGAGGTCGGATGCCGGGAACAGTGCCCGCAAGGCGAGGATCTGGGGCCCCGCAAACCGGCCAAGTGTGATGAACAGCGTTACCCAGATACAGACCCCTGTATACGCGGCGAGTGCAAATCGGGAATAGGGCATGGCACCGATACCTGCCACAATCGCGGTCACGTGCCGCACGCCCGGAACGAAGAACCCCAGCAACAACGTTAGCGCTCCATATCGTTCAAAGTAGCGTTCCACGCGCGCGAACCGTTTTTCCGTAAGGTGCAAATAACGGCCTGCCCACAAGATCAGCGGTCGCCCCACTCTGTACCCGACCACGTAACTGATGGTAATGCCGATGCTCCCGCCCACGACGCCCGCCACGAGGCTGGGAACGTACAGCAGGTCGCCCCGATAGATCAGGTAGCCGACCGCGGTCAGGAGCGTCTCATCCGGGAGCGGCAGTCCCACGATGCCGAGGACCAGAAGGCCAGCCAGTCCGATATAGCCGTATTGGTGAATCCAGGCCAAGAGATGAAGACTCGACAAGACAATCCCCTCACTCGCTCACTCGCTCACTCGCTCACTCAGTCACTCAGTCACTCATTCGGTCGGCCTGTCAAACGGTTCTCCCGCGGCGCGCCTCGCCCAGACCTCGTTACCATTTCAGTTGATGGGTGGGCCAGCGCCTGCGCGGGTGGTCGCAAGCACACATAGGGTGCGTGTAAGGAGGGAGACCTATGTGGATTCCACGCCATCACTGGCATCACTTCGTTGGCAGACCGGTCATGGTTCACACTCGTACAGGAATTTACAGGGGACACTTGCACGGCCTGACGTCGACCCATCTGCATTTGCACGGACAACGTCTAGCGGCATGTGATCCGCGCGACGGCACCAGAACGGAACTCCTGGTGCACAGCCCCCAAGAGGCGGCGCAACTGGCCTACTTCCCCGGAGCGGCCCTTGCCATTCCGCTGGCTGCCGTGGCAGGGGTGACCGCGATCGGGCTCGGCGCGCTCGGCGGCTGGTGGTAATCTGAGAGAGACGCCAGCACATCAGGCTGTCCACCTTGAAAATCTATGCGAGCGACTTAAAAAATAGCAGGAAGTCCGGCCCGTTGCAGCGAATAAGTTGCGCAAACGGAGGCGCTGCAATGGATCGACACAAGCCGGACTTCTTGCTTCTTTTCTCAATTCTCTGTCTGGTCGCCATCGGGCTGGTCATGGTCTACAGCGCGGGCATGGTGAACGCGGTACTGGTCCTCGGACAGTCGCCAGCCTACTACTTCACGCATCAGGCCGTCAGCGCGGCGCTCGGACTCGTGCTCATGCTCATCATGATGAATATTCCTTACACTGTCCTGAAACGACTCGCGAAACCCATCACGATCGCCACGGTGGTCCTTTTGGCACTCGTCTTCGTCCCCGGCGTGGGACACGCCTCCCTTGGCGTACGCCGCTGGGTTGGCCCCATCTCGCTACATATACAACCCAGTGAAATGGCCTTGGTGGGTGTGCTCATTTACCTTGCCCACATCTACGACAAGAACGCGAAACTCACAGAACGGTTTTCCCGCGGCGTCATTCCGCCCATGATCATTCTCGGGTTGCAATTCGGACTTGTGATGCTTGAGCCTGACATGGGGACGGGCATGCTGTTACTCCTGTCGGGTCTGGCGGTGATGTTTGCAGCGGGCATCCGCTGGTCGCACATCGTGGCCCTGTTTGCCCTGTTATCGCCGCTAATGGTCGGTTTGATCTTCCTGAAGGGGTATCGCAGTCGCCGTCTCTTGTCGTTTTTGCATGGCGGCGGTTACCAGATGCGCGAGTCTCTCATCGCCATCTACAATGGTGGACTCTTCGGCCGAGGTCTCGGGCAAGGGATTCAATCCTATGGCTTCCTTCCCGTTCCCGAGGCTGATTTTATCTTCTCGATCATCATTGAAGAGCTGGGTTTGCTCGGCGCCGCCTTGATCCTGGCCTTGTTTGGCTTCGTCGTGTGGCGTGGCATTCAAATCGCGCGCAGCCTTGAGAACCGCTTCGCCTCGTTATTGGCGATTGGCATCTCGAGCATGATCGGCTTCGGCGTCTTGATCAACGTCAGCGCGGCCACAGGCATCATCCCGATCACGGGCATTCCCTTGCCGTTCATCAGTTACGGCGGGACGGCACTGGTGGTAAAATTGACGGCAGCCGGCATGCTACTGTCCCTGTCCCGCTACACCTCCCCCGCGCGACTGAACGGGCGCCTCGCCGACAACGTTCGTGCGTTGCCAGCCGACGGCGAGCGCAGTCAGCGCACGGCCAAACGGATGCGCCAAGCCATGAGCCGTGCCGATCAAACCACATTTGACACGCGAAAAGGATGATGGGATGAACCTCTTGCGACCGCTCGACGACACGCTCTATCTATTTGACTTGATGGAACAGGGGTTGCCAGGGCGCTCTTCGGGCTACCTTCTTGTCGGTTCCAAGACCCTGCTGGTTGACACGGGATCCTCGCCATCACACACCCGCATCTTGGCCGCGCTTGACGAGATCGGGATTGCGCCGTCTGCCCTGGACTACTGCATCCTTACGCACGTCCACCTCGACCATGCTGGAGGAGCCGGGTTGCTAGCGCAGGCTTGCCCTAACACCCTGTTCATCGCACAGGAGCGCGCGGCTCGTCATCTCATCGACCCCTCCCGGCTGATTGCCGGTGCACGTTCTGTCTACGGGGATACCATGGAGGCGTTGTTCGGAGCCATCCTCCCCATCCCCGAAGACCGAGTCTTGATCCGGCGGCACGGTGAGCAACTTCAACTGCCGGACAGGACCCTCACGTTTTACGATACGCCAGGCCATGCACGCCATCATTTCAGCATTCACGATCCCGCGCGCGCAGCGATTTTTGCGGGCGATGCGGTGGGCATCCGTTACGTGACGGAGTTTACCGGATGGGACTTTGAATTCATCTTGCCGTCGACGAGTCCCACAGATTTCGATCCCGACGCGGTCGCGACAACGGTCTCCTTGCTTCAGACGCTCGGAGCCGAAACCATCTACCATACCCACTTTGGGCCCTCTCCCGCCGCCGCGGCGCTGGCCGCAACAAAAGAGGGGGCTCGCGCCTTCGCGGAATTGGCCGACGCCTTGTACGATGAGGAGATGACCTGGGAGGAACTCGCCATGAGTCTCCAGGGGTTCATCGGGGCCGACCTTCGCCGCCAGGGATACACGGATCCGCTGGATATGGACCGACTCGGTATCGACGTCGAACTCGACGCCAAGGGCCTTCTCTACTGGCAGCGGATGAAACGCACGCTGTCTTGACCGGATGGGAGCGAGTCTACGCGGAAACGAAGTCGGTTCCCGCCACCACGGAATCCACGACAGCTTGTAACGTCCTCTCGTCCACGGTGGAGAAGCGGGCCACTGATGGGCTGTCGATATCGAGCACGCCGATGACGCGATCGCCGACGACCAGAGGCACGACCACCTCTGAACGGGAGGCAGCGTCGCAAGCGATGTGTCCCGGGAACTGACTGACATCGGTGACGAGTTGCACCGAAGCGGTCGCCGCTGCCGTACCGCACACGCCTTGTCCCCACCGGATCCGCACACAGGCGGGTTTTCCCTGGAACGGTCCGAGCACCAGTTCGTCCCCTTTGCGCAAATAAAATCCCACCCAATTCACGTCTTCCAGAGACATCCACAACAGCGCTGACACGTTGGCGAGATTTGCGATCGGATCGCGCTCGCCTTCAATCAAATGCTTGACTTGCGAGATGAGCAGTCGTTCACGATCCGCCGCATCACCCGTCATCTTCTGGACTTCAAACATCAGATCGTCACTCCTTGGTCGCCCGTCTTGATCGAAAGCATCCGCAAGACCGTTCCGTGAGCCAGCCACTCCAGCCCATCATCGAGGTCATCCAGATGATCGGGGTGGCCACGGTAACGCAGCGCCCTTTGCAGCAAAAAGTCCGCCACGTGAGGATTTTTTGGCAAAAGAGGCCCATGGATATACGTTCCGATGACCCCTTTATAGACGATGCCTTCCTTGCCATCCACCCCGTTGTTGCCGTGGCCTCGTATGACCTTGCCAAGTGCGTTGTAGTCGTGAAACGTTCGACCCCCGTGGTTTTCAAAGCCGACAACCGTGTTGTGATCGCGCGCAGAGCCATGATCCCAGGTGATGGCCACGTTGCCAATCAGCCGCTGATTCGCCGGTCCTGCCTTCGTGACGACATCCACGGCACCGAGTCCCGGAATCCGAGTCCCATCTGGCAACTCGTAATACTGGCCGAGCAACTGGTAGCCGCCGCATACCGCCAGCACCGGCAATTCGAGTTCGATTCCCGCCTTGATGTCATCCGCATAACGAAAGAGTTCGCGGGCAACCACCGCTTGTTCGCGATCTGACCCGCCGCCGAGCAACAAGAGGTCAAAATCACCGAGTTGTAGTGGATCCCCGAGACGCACCGGCACAACCTCGACAGACACGTCGCGTCTCGCTCCGCGCTGGCATAGAACGGCGAGGTTCCCCTGGTCGGCATAGAGATTGAGCAATTCGGGAAAGAGATGGGCAACCTTGATGGCGCGCGTCATGCGTGTACCTCCTCGCTCACCATTCGGCGCAGGCCGAGACGCCGGGGCAAGCGCTCGGCGAGTGGGTGCAGTGCCGTATACGTCGACAAGACGTAGAGGACCTGCACCTGTCCACCGCACGCGATCCCCGTCACGTCATCGAGCGCCGCCAGGACCGTCACGCGCTCTCTCGGCACGCCAGCGTAGGCCAGTCTCAAAGCCATATCGGCCGCCCGCGTGCCTGCGCAGTAGAAGCGCTGACAGGTCACAGTCGCGACAAAGTCTTCGACATCGACGTCCCAAAGCCATGACACGTCACGTCCGTCCGCATCCTGATCATTGATCGCAAAACAGACCGCCATCTCGCGCGGATCCTGGATCAGGGCGCGCAAGACACTGTTCGCACCAGCCGGGTTCTTGATTAGGGCCAAGACACTCTCAGGGTCTCCTGGGAACACCTGCATGCGCCCGATCGGCGGAGAAAAGCGTGCCACCCCTTCATTCAGCCTGTCCGGTGCCACACCCAGCGTCCGGGCGGCGGCTACGGCCGCCAGTAGGTTGTATGCGTTGTATAGCCCCGATAGGCCAAGAGCCACAGAATACTGGATGGAGGTTCGCCGCGCCACTTCCTCGACCTCAAGCTGCCTGAAGCCGTCACAGCTGGAGACTCGGCCTGTAAAGTGAGGCTCCACTCTGCCGAACCCACAATGTCCACACTCGTACATGCCAAATTGACCATAAAAATAACCGGCATACGTGAGTTCTGCTCCGCACTTGAGGCAAAATGCGCCATCGCGAACGCCATCGGGACACCCCGGCGTCGCGACCTCCGAGGAGAAGCCGTAGAGCACGGTGTCCATGCGGCCTTCCGCCAAAGCGGCGCACAGCGGATCGTCAGCGTTGGCAACGAGCGTGACAGACGGATCACTGAGGCCCCGATTCAGCAGAGCGAGCGTCTGGTCAATCTCCCCATATCGATCCAGTTGATCGCGCATGACGTTCGTCAAGACCACGAGCCTGGGGTGGGCCGACTGGGCAATGAGGGGCAGCGTCGCCTCATCCACTTCCAACACGGCCCGACGGATGCGCAGGCGACCTCTTGCGTCACTCACCGTGAGCAAGGCTGCGAGAAGGCCCTGCAAGAGATTGGCCCCTCCCCGATTCACCAGCCAACGGTCGGCATCCTGGGAGAGCAGGGCATGCAGGTACTCGGTCGTGGTCGTCTTGCCGTTGGTTCCAGTGACGAGTACACACGTGTCCAGTTGTCGAAGCAGACGGTGCACGAGTTGCGGACTGATGCGCGTCGCGACAAGTCCCGGGAGACTGGTTCCAGCACGTCCCGTCCAGCGAAGCACGGTGGCGACCCAGCGGCTAACGACGATGGCAATGCTCGCCCTGATCGCCTGTATCATCTGCACGTTCCCCTCCACATGCCACCTGGACACTTTGTTGGCGGCCTTTCATCGGGCCCAGATGGCTCCCGTCAACAACAGTGTGATGGCCACCGCCAAGGCGGCAAACATCCACGATCGCCGACTCGTACGCCTCTGTTCCGACTCCTCATCCATACGCATCGCATCTTCCACGTACCCGCCACCAAATCGCGTCAGCACCAGAAACACGAAAACGCCCCCGATGCCCGTCAACGTTCCGTAGCGCGCGAAGGAATTCAGCGAGAGACGATGCGCCCCTTGCAGGTACAAGATCAAAACCATCGCGACGAGGGCGTATAACAAAACAAATCGAACCAGCGCACGTCTCATCTCAAAATCCGTAAACGCCCATGCCGCCATCCACCAAGAGGGTCTGTCCTGTGACGTAACTTGCGGCGTCCGACAGCAAAAACACGACGGGACCTACGAGTTCGTCCAACTCCCCCACGCGCCCCATCGGCGTCCGCGCCAAAATGTCGGCCAGGTACGCCGGATCGGCAAGCAGGGGTTCGGTCAAGGGCGTTTTAAAGTACCACGGTCCAAGCGCGTTGACGCGGACGCCTTTGGAAGCCCACTCACATGCCAACGATCGTGTCATGTGCATGACACCCGCTTTCGCGGCGGCATACGCAGTCCCTGTTCGCAAGGCGACCTGACCGCCGACCGACGCGATATTGACCATGGCGCCATGCCCCTGTCCACACATCCACTCCCCGGCGGCCTGCGCTACAAAGAAGGCTCCCTTGAGGTCTGTGTCCACGACAGTGTCCCAGTCCTCCTCAGAAAACTGGAGCGCCTTCTTGCGAATGTTGACGCCTGCGTTGTTCACAAGTCCATCCAGCCCACCCAGACCCGCGATCGCCGTGGCGACCCCAGCGCGGACGGACGCTACATCCCGCACATCCATGGCCACAGTGATGACGTCTCCGGCGGACACTCCTCGCAACAGCGACGCTTGCTGCTCAAGATCCTCAATCGAACGGCCGCACAGCGCGACGGACGCACCGCGTTCGCACAAGCGCCGAGCGAGATGAGACCCGATGCCGCGCGTTGCGCCAGTCACAAGGATACGTCGCCTCGTCATATCAAAATACGAATCCACCCGCATCGCTCCTCACGAGCCTGTCCACGTTCACTGTCTGACGGATAGAATACCAAAGTAATCCGGGCTCTGGCAACCAGTCGGGCGTCCCCGTCAAGAGAGCAGCCAACCGCCAACCGCCCGCATGCCCGCACGTCGCACGTCGCACGTCGCACGTCGCACGTCGCACCAGATAGTATATACTAGCCGTGGACATGGACGGACCTCACAGGGAGTGGACGCGATGCTACACAGATTCTCACGCACGGAGCTGGTGATCGGACCCGAAGGACTTGAGACACTTCGCAAGGCCACTGTCGCGGTGGTCGGCATAGGCGGCGTGGGTTCCTTTGCCGCAGAGGCATTGGCACGAGCGGGGGTGGGACGCATCCTCCTGATCGACCGGGACGCGGTCGACATCACCAACATCAACCGGCAGCTGCCCGCACTCAGTGACACGGTGGGACGGCCGAAAGTCGACGTCATGGCCGAGCGCATCCGAGCGATCAATCCGGACTGCGACGTCGTCGCACGTCATCAATTCTTTAGCCGGGACGACCAAGCCGGGCTATTTGACGGACCTCTGCACTACGTGGCCGACGCCATGGATACCATTAGTGCAAAGATTGACCTTGTCCTCGCATGTCGCGCCCATGGCGTCCCTTATGCGGGCAGCATGGGCGCCGCCAACAAAATCGACCCCACCGCCTTTCGCGTCTGCGACCTGTTCGCCACCAAGATGGATCCGATCGCGCGCGTGATGCGCCGGGAACTTCGCAAACGAGGCATCGCCAAAGGCGTCACGGTCGTCTGTTCAGAAGAGACCCCACGTCTCGCACGACCCGACGTCTTGGCAAAGATTGCGCCGACTCCGGCGCAAGGACAGGCACTGACCCGCAAGGCCGCAAATCCTCCTGCCAGCATCTCGTTCGTACCGCCTGTAGCCGGTATGGTGCTCGCCAGCATCGTCATCCGCGACCTGACGGGCCTCTCGTGAACGACTCATTTACCTTGATGGTCTGATGATCCTGGACGGGACGCGCTGCTCGCGCCATGAGATGATAGCGCTCAGGCACGTGCCGCTTCCGGCAAAAAACGAATCAACCGCGCCTGGTTCAGGACGCCCAGGAACTCTTCCGGAGGGGTGGCCCGAAAGCGACGTCCGTCAGGAAGTTGAACCTCATACGCATGCAGCAGGTGATGGTTGATGTCGAAAGCGGGTTTGCCGCCATACTTGGCATCGCCCAGGAGAGGGTGTCCGATTCCTTGCAAATGCGCACGGATCTGATGCGTGCGGCCACTGATCAAGGTCACTGCCAGCAACGTAAAAGGGCCTGCCGTGCCGAGCGGTTGATAATCGGTGGTCGCACTGTGTCCTTGCACGACCTCGCCCGACGGGCCCGTGCGCGCGCGCAGGCGACTGGCCAGCAGGGTCTTGCCTGACGCCTCGTCGCGCACGAGCTCGGCCGTCAACCTTCCTGGCTCCGACAGCGTTCCCCAGACCACAGTCAGATACCGTTTTTGCACTTGGTGCAAGCGAATGCCTTCCGCCAGTGAGCGAAGCGTGTCGCCATCCTTGCCGATCAGCACGATCCCCGTGGTGTTGCGATCCAAACGGTTCGCGGTCGCGGGCATGAACGCGCGTCCATCCGCCAATTCGCCCTGGCGGTGGAGATAGGCGAGCGACCTTCCGATCAGCGTATCCTTGTGTTCTGTCTTGTCAGGATGGGTAAGCAACCCCGAGGGCTTGTTGACGACGAGCAAGTGATCGTCCTCATACACGATATCGAGCTCGGTCGACACCCCACCAAACTTTTTTGCGGGACGCGACAGCGTATGATACTCTTCCTCGGGCATGTAAAGGAGAAGTTCATCGCCTGGCTGCAAGAGTGTCTCCATCTTGCCCTTCTTGCCGTTGACCTTCACCTTGCCGGTTCGAATAAACTTGTAGACACCACTCAGAGGCATGCCCGGCAGCGATTGTCGCAGATACCTGTGTAGTTTCTTGCCGCTGTCCTGCGCGAGAATCTGGATCTGAATCAAGCCGGGTCGCTCCCATCCACCTTCGGCCAAACTATGGATACGGAAAACTGGTCTGGTTGAACGTGCGCCTTGAGCGCCGCGTTGACGTCGTTCAACGAGAGATTGCGCAGCAGATCCAAAGTCGTCAGCACATCGAGCCCGCGCAAGAGCTGTTGGGTGTACACGTTAGCCAGGCCCTGCGGTGAATCGAGCAACGACAAAAAGCGACCCACCGCTTTCTTGCGCGTCCTTTCAAAAACAGGCAGCTCGATCCCGGTG
>JAPNUJ010000055.1:0-347 GCA_026627155.1 Bacillota bacterium
CAAGTTCGAGTCGCGCTATCTGGACAGCCTTGTCGGTCCCTACCCGCAGGCGGAATCGATCTATCGTGAGCGTTCGCCGCTTCATCACACGGATCGTCTGAAGTCTCCCGTGATTTTCTTTCAAGGTCTCGATGACAAGATCGTGCTTCCCAATCAAGCCGAGCTGATGGTCCAGTCCTTGCGTGAAAACGGCATCCCCGTCGCCTATCTCGCATTGGAAGGCGAAGGCCACGGGTTTCGCAAGGCGGAAAATATTGTACGCACCTTAGAAGCGGAGCTGTATTTTTACAGTCGCATCTTTGGCATTGAACTGGCCGAACCCGTTCAACCTGTCCTGATCGAGAACC
>JAPNUJ010000055.1:357-16774 GCA_026627155.1 Bacillota bacterium
CATGCACAAGGGACGCACTGGTGCGAAGATTAAAAAGCAGGGGCGCGCCTGACGCGCCCCCGCTTTTTGTTGCGATTGGATTGTTTCCCCGTGCGCACTCAAGCGATCTTACGAGCCTGCCGCAACTACTTCGTGGGGGCGTAAGGAATTCCATCGGCCGCCGGCGGGCGACTGCGCCCGATCAGTCCAGTCAGTGCGATGATCGTCAAGGCATAGGGGAGCATCGCCACAAGATTGGAGGAGATTCCGATCCCCTGCAAAGCAAAACTGAGCGCCGTGGCAAATCCAAACAAAAGCGCCGCTCCCAGCGAACCCAAGGGAGTCCATTTGCCAAAGATCATCGCAGCCAGCGCGATATAGCCCCGGCCATCCGTCATACCCACGTCAAAGGAGTTGAGCAGCCCGATCGACAAGAACACACCGCCGAGCCCTGCCAACAACCCACCCAAGAAGACACCAAGATAGCGCAGACGAGCCACGTTGATCCCCACCGTGTCAGAGGCTTCCGGGTGTTCGCCCACGGCTCGCATGCGTAGACCCAGGGTCGTGTGGAACAGCACATAGTGGCTGACGACGACGAGCAGCAGCATGATGTACACGAGTACGTTTTGCTGTCCAAGGATCGGCCCGATAAACGGAATCTGATACAGCCCAGGGATCGTGACAGTAGGCAGAAATGGCGTGTTGGGGGGCGTCCCGTTGGGACCGTAGATGGTATTGAACAGGAACGCCGTGATACCTGCCGCAAAGAGGTTCACCGCCATCCCCACGACGACCTGGTCCGCCTGCAACCGGATCGCGGCCCAAGCGAGACTCAGGGAAAGGATGCCCCCAGCCAGCGCGCCGGCCAATAAGCCCAACCACGATGAATGCGTGGCCGCCGCAATCATGACACCAAAGAAGGCGCCGACGAGCATGTTACCCTCCATGGCGATGTTGACCACGCCGGTCCGCTCCGAAAAGGTCCCGCCCAGCGCCGGCAGCGCCAGGGGCGTCGCCATCGCCAGCGTGGAAGCATAGAGCTCAGGGTTGCCAAATACCTGTCCGACGACACTCATGCCCGCACCTCCCCTACCGCTCCGGTGGGGCGGGCACGGCGCACGCGAACATACGTGTACAGTCTGTCCGCGGCCACGAAAAAGACGATGATCCCTGTTATGACGTCTGTCATGTACGGCGAGACACCGGAGTCGATCTGCATGGACTGACTTCCCGCCGACAGGGCCGCAAAAAAGATCCCGGAGAACAGGATCCCGATCGGGTTGTTGCGAGCCAATAAAGCGACGACAATCGCCGTATAGCCGTACCCGGACGAAAACGTGTCGGAAAGCTGCCCCTCGACGCCCAGCATCTGAAGCGCGCCAGCCAAACCGGCCAGCGCGCCGCTCAGCCCCAGTGACAGTACCGTAAACCAGGCCACGTTCATGCCGCCGTAGCGTGCGGCGGCAGCGTTTGCGCCGACCGCTCGCAACTTGTACCCCAGCGTCGTGTGAAACAACAGGATGTGCGTCAGCGCAATCACGACCAGAGTGATCCAGAACCCCCCTGTCAAGGTAGGCAACCAAGGCGCATAGGGGATGGTAGCGCTGGCCGTGACGGCAGGCGACTGCGGAATGAAACCGGGTGCCATCATCGGGCCTTGCTCCAAAAGATAGTGGCCGAAGAAAATCGCGATGTAGCTGAGCATCATCGTCGTGATGACCTCATGCGCTCCCACAAACGCTTTGGTGAGCCCGGGAATGACGCCACCCCAAAGGGCTCCAGCGAGCATGGCCGCCAGGGCCGCGACCGGAATGTGGATGTACCATGGCCAGGCCGCAAAGTGGTACCCGATCCACACGGCCACGATCGCGCCCATCCAGTACTGTCCCTCTGCTCCAATGTTGAAAAGACCCGCTCGAAACGCCAACGCGATGCCAAGTCCAGTCAAGACCAGTGGGACCGCATAGGTGATGGTCGTTCCGATCGCACTGAGGTTCCCGAAGGCGCCTGAGAACAGGGCTACATACGCCGACCAAGGATTATACCGTGCGACCGCCATGATGACGGCACCGAGAATCAGTCCGGTGACGACGGCGTACAGCGGCATGAGAACACCGCGCAGTCTCTGTGTCACGTCGATCCCTCCTCTGATGTCACGGCCGCACGCCGCTCTCCTGTCATCGCCAGCCCGATCGTCTCGATATCCGCCTGATCGCGTGGCAGTTCTGTGATGATCTGACCGGCGTGCATCACCGCAATTCGATCAGCCAACGCGAGGATTTCTTCCAGTTCCAGCGAGACGAGCAGGACCGCATTGCCTTCGTCGCGAAGCCGAAGGAGTTGGCGATGAATGCCCTCGATGGCACCGACGTCAAGCCCGCGTGTCGGTTGCACGGCGATCAGGAGCTTGGGACGACTGGCCACCTCACGCGCCAAGATGACTTTTTGCTGATTGCCTCCCGACAGACTGCCTGCAAGTGCCGAAGGATTGTCTGGGCGTACATCAAACTCAGTCAGCAACTCTTGGGCACGCTGCCGTGCGGCCTTGCGCGTTAAAAAACCGCCTCGTGAGAAAGGACGCGAGAGATCCCGCAGCATCAGGTTCTCAGTGAGTGTGAAGGTCAGCACGAGGCCGTCGCGCTGCCGATCCTGCGGTACGTAGCTAATCCCTGCACGCAGTCGGCCACGCACGCCGACCTTGGCCAAACTGCGGCCCTGAAAGCGGATCACGCCAGACTGGACGGGGCGTAGACCCGCGATCGCCTCGACCAGCTCAGTCTGACCATTGCCGTCGATCCCAGCCACCCCGTAAATCTCCCCGGCGCGCACGGCGAATGTAAGGGCTCGTACCGCTTGCACCTTGCGTTCGTCCAGCACCGTGAGCCGATCGACTTCCAGCAGTGTATCGCCGATCCCCGTCGACGCTGGGGGGTGATCGCTGAACACCACATCCCGCCCGACCATCCAGTTTGCGAGTTGCGCCGATGTGGTGCCTGCGACGGGATGCGTCTGCACGGTCTTGCCAAGGCGCATGACCGTCACCGTATCGGCTATCTCGCGCACCTCCTCGAGTTTGTGCGAGATAAAGACGATCGGAATCCCTTCTGCCTTGAGTTGCCGCATCACGACGAACAGTTCGCGCGTTTCCTGCGGGGTCAACACGGCGGTCGGCTCATCCAGAATCAGGATGCGCACTTTGCGGTACAGCGCCTTGACAATCTCGATCCGCTGCTGCATGCCCACGGACAGATCACGAACGCGAGCCGACGGGTCCAGCGGAAGGCCAAAGGAGCGCGAAATCTCCGCCACGGCTGCCTCTGTCTTGCTGCGCTGAAAACGTCCTTTGGACAACTCGCTGCCGAGTACCACATTCTCGGCGACCGTCAGCGCCGGAATCAGCATAAAGTGCTGATGGACGACTCCGATCCCGACATGGATGGCATCCCTTGGCGTATCGAAACGGCGTGCCTCTCCATCGATCAAGATCTCTCCCTGATCGGGTTGGTAGAGACCGCTGATCATCTTGATCAGCGTCGACTTGCCCGCACCGTTTTCCCCGAGAATGGCATGCGTCTCCCCGCTTTGCACCAGCAAATTGACATCATCGTTGGCGATAACGCCGGGAAATGCCTTACGCAAGTGCCTGATCTCCAGCGTCGACACGACGCACCTCCTGCTTCCTGTCCTGGGGCTGCCCGTTCCCTTGCCAGACGGCAGCCAGATGACCGTCCCTGATTGAACCAAAGAAAAAAGGCGCAAGGCGCCCCTTGCCGATGCCACGCATCAACAGGATGCTACCGTGCGCCGACCCTCCGAACTCAGTGGGAAGACAGCATGCTCGGGATCTTGATCTTGCCTTTCTCGATCAAGGGAACCAGGGCCTCGACCTTTTTCACGATCGCGCCAGGTACGGCACTGATCGCCGGCGCATACCCCACACCGTGATTGGCGAGGTCAAAAAACTGAGTACCCGCCTTGAACTTGCCCGTCGCTGCCTGCTCGATGACCGTCTCGGTCGCGACATCCACGGCCTTGAGTGCCGAGGTCATAACTGTCTTTGGAGCCAGATAGTTTTGATTGGCATCCACGCCGATGGCAAAGATCCCTTTCTGCGCAGCGGCGCTGATCACGCCGTTGCCCGTGCCGCCAGCGACCGGAAAGATGATGTCGGCGCCTTGCGAGATCTGTTGATTGGCCAGTTCTTCGCCCGTCGCCGGATCGCTGAACGACTGTGCCCAGTTCAGGAGAATCTTTGCCTTTGGATCGACGTGATGGGCACCGGCTTCAAACCCGGCGATGTAGCTCTCGACCGGCGGGATATCCTGTCCACCGATCACGCCCAGGGTGTTGCGACCGTTGATGCCCTTGATGCCCTTCTCATGGTTCATCATTTCGGCCATCGCACCGACCAGATAACCACACTCTTGCGTGTCAAACAGCGCCGACACGATGTTCGGGCCCGGAACCTGGTCATCGATGATCATGAACTTGGTGTGCGGGTACTGTTTGGCGACTTGTGCCACGGCATCTTGCATCAGGTAGCCCACCGCAATGACGAGGTTGTATCCCTTCGCTGCAAATGCCGTCAGGTTGGGCACATAGGAAGCGGCACTTTGCGACTGCACGACGCCGCCGATGATGCCCCACTTCTTCTCGGCCGCCAGCAATCCGACATCGGCCAGGTGGTTGAAGCTGTGATCGTTCAAGCCACCCGTGTCTGTCACGAGGCCGACCTTGATCTTGGCCACGCCGGCGTGATGCATGGCGGCCGCACTCTGGCCGACCGACTTGACCTGCGTGATGGGTGCCGCAGTCGGCGTGGTGCTGCAGCCGACAAGCAGTGCGCTGAGTGCGAGTGTCATGGACAACGGTACAACGGCCTTTGAAAACTTTTTCATCCTCAATCTGACCCCTCTATAATTAAAATGTGGCTTGCTCGACGCAATCCACTAAAACTTTACAGCGCGATCGCACACCTACGCCGAGACCGCCCGAAGTGATCCGCGCGGCGCACCCACGACATCACCTATAACACGTTTGCGCTTAGCGTATACTTCCATCGCAAACCCTATACGAGTGCAGGTCCTAGCGGTACTATAGCTTGTCCATTAAGATTCGTCAAAGGGTTTCAAAAAAATTGTGACAACGTCTCATTTGCTCTGCGTTCAGATCTCGCCATCCAGGGCGATGTCGTGCCGAAGGCAACGAACGGAATCCGGAGCGAGGGAGTTCTGCACGCCGCTCACGGTGCCGGTCGACATGCAGAACTCCCACTCTCTCAGCGACCGGCTTCATCCCAGAGGTGTAACACGTTCTTGAGGCTCTCCTCGGCACCCATGCGCGGCTCCTCGACGCCCTCGAACTCGACCGAAATGTCGCCTTCGTACCCACTTTGGCGAATATCTCTCAAGATCGTGGCAACAGGCAAATCGCCTTGGCCGACGATCGCCCCCCGCAGCCAGTGCCCTCCCGCAGTCTGAAAGAATCCCTTGCCAGGACTTTCGCGTTGCCGTCGAACGTAGAAGTCCTTGACGTGGATCATCGAGGCCTCGGAGAGACACTTGCGCACGGCCGCCACTGGGTCTTCATCCACGCACAAAAAGTTGCCGATGTCAATGGTCATTCGGAAATTGGGGTGATCGACGGCCCCAACCAACTGCAGCACGCGATCGCTGTGTTGCACAAAGTAGCCATGATTTTCGACGCTGGTCACGACACCGAGCGCCGCCGCATACTCCGCGATTTCCCGGCAAGCCGTCACCAATGCCGGCAAGGCTCTCGCGTAGTCAGCGATCCCGGACTCTGTCGCAGGCCGCCACGCCACGTCATGGCGCATCCGCTTCGTCCCCAGGGCATGAGCCAGACGCACCTCCTGCTTGACACGTTCCACTTCCGCCCGGCGCGCCTCCTCATCGACGAGAAGAAAATTTGCAGAAATCGCATAGTTTGAGACGGTCAGCTTCGCTTCGGCAGCCTGCGCGCGCAGCATCGCGCACTCAGCTTCTGTCAATGAAAAACCGATAGGCACCACCTCCACGTGAGCGGCGCCTCGCTCCGCCATCCACGGCAACGCTTGTGCGAGCGTCATCTCACCCGAAGTCAACGCTCGCGCCAGACTGTAGGTACTCATACCAATCACCCGATCCGACCTCCCCAGGCACTGACTACGGTCAACGTGCGGTCAACGTGCGGTCAACGTGCGGTCACCGTGCGGCCACCTCGCGGCCCAGTGCCGACGAGTGCGCGATCATCTCCAACATCTCCACGACGGCCTCGCCTTGTGCGACATCGCAAACTGGCGTCTCGCCGGTGCGAATGCATGACAAAAAATGCTCAATCTCGCGAGCGTACAGGTCACCCATCGGCACCGAGAGAGATTGAGCGGCCAAAACGCCGTGGGAGGTATGATAGAATTGCAACGGGTCAAGACTGATGCCGCCACGCGATCCGAACACGTCGAGTTTCAAGGCGTCGTCCTCCGGCCCGTTCAAGGACCACGACACCTCCATCTGCATCCCCATTCCCCCATCGAAGCGCAAGAAGGCACTCGCGAAATCCTCGGTCGAGTAGATCGCGTTGTCGGCATTGTGGCTGGCGGACGATTCCCAACGCTGAACAAAGTCAAGCGCATCGTGGCCGATGGCCTTGCAGAGCATGCCACTGACGGTGCGAATGGGCGGTGTACCGGCCAGCCACCACGCAAGGTCCAACGCGTGAACGCCGATGTCCATCAGCGGCCCCCCGCCGGAGTGCGCAGCGTCCGAAAACCAGCCAGCCGGTGTTCCCCGCCGTCTCAAGATGCGCGTCTTGACGTAGTAGATCTCGCCCAATTCCCCCGCCTCGATGAACCGGCGCAACACCTCCACGTCCTGGCGAAACCGATGCGACATGCCGACCATGCAGACGCGCCCGGCAGCGGCCGCCACCTTTCGCAGGCGCTGCGCTTGCTCGAGTGACACCGTCATGGGCTTTTCCAGCAGCACGTGCAATCCTGCCTCCAATGCTTCCACCGCAAGCGCGGCGTGACTGACGTTCGCTGTACAGATACTGACGGCATCCACCTGCGTCTGTGCCAGCAAGCCCGCCAAGGTGTCCGCGACGGTCGGAGCCGCAACGTGGTATTCGGCGGCATAGGATGCTGCCACTGCGCGTGCGCGCTCCACATCCGTGTCGACAAACCCCACGACCCGTACGTGCTCTGCCTTCGCATAATTCGGCAAATGCGCCAACTTGGCGATGGATCCCACCCCGATGATCGCTACGCAAATCTCCGTCAAGAAGACCACCTCACCCGTCCGTCCCATGTGTGTTCCCTTACCCGTCCATGATACTCTACCTGGGCGTTGGCGATAAGCCCCTCCCCCGATCACCGCGAACTTTAGTACGCTCACTCCCATTCAAATCACGAGCCCATGGAGGATTTTAGGGACGCCCGGCGAATACTACTTCAGGAGACTGTTACCTCAACATCAGCCATGTAAGGAGACTGCCACAGTGGACCTTGGCACCATTACAGCGTTGGCCACGCAGATCCGCGAGAACATCGCCCGCGTGATCGTCGGCAAAGAAGAGACCGTCGACCTGCTGATCGTGGCCTTGCTGTGCTCCGGACATGTCCTGCTCGAAGACGTGCCTGGCACAGGAAAGACCTTGCTGGCCAAGACGCTGGCCCGATCCTTGGACTGTCAGTTTCGGCGCGTGCAGTTCACCCCCGATCTTTTGCCCAGTGACCTTTCCGGCATTCACTTTTACAATCAAAAAGAAGCGACCTTTGAATTTCGTCCGGGCCCGCTTTTTACAAACATCCTCCTCGCTGATGAGATCAACCGCGCGACGCCGCGCACGCAATCGAGCCTGCTCGAGTGCATGGAGGAGCGACAAATCACCGTTGACGGCGTCACCCACGTCCTCGAGCGTCCGTTTCTCGTCTTGGCCACGCAAAACCCGGTTGAGAATCAAGGCACATTCCCCCTTCCCGAGGCGCAGTTGGATCGCTTTTTCATGAAGATTCCAATGGGATACCCGGATTCAGAGGAAGGTGTCACCATTTTGCGTCGCTTCATGCAACAGTCGCCCGCGGAAACACTCCAACCTGTGGCTACCGCCGATGCGGTGCGCTCTGCCCAAGACCTCTACGCTGCAGTCCATGTCAGCGACGATCTGCTCCGTTACATCGTCAAGCTTGCCGAGCAAACGCGCGCCGAAAGCGACGTCGTCCTCGGCGTCAGCCCCCGCGGCACCCAGGCATTGCTTAAGGCGACGCAGGCGTACGCCGCACTGCAAGGACGAGACTACGCGACCCCAGACGACATCAAGCGGATGGCGCGACCGGTACTCGCACATCGACTTGTGCTGACTGGCCAGACGCGCGCACGACGTGACAGTCCGTATCGCATCCTTGACCGCATCCTGGAAACCGTACCCGTACCGACCGAAGTGCTGGATGTCGTCAACGCATGACCGTGATCCCTTGGTTGCTCGCGCTGGCGCTCGGCATCAGCTTGTTGCAGGCCTTGGCCTATCGGCGTTACGGCCTCCGCGCCGTTTCGCACCGGCGCCACTACAGCGAAACCGTCGTCTATGCGGGCGACCCCGTCGACCTCGTGGAAGAAATTGAAAATGCAAAGTGGTTGCCTCTGCCCTGGTTACAAGTCGAGTCCATGTTCCCGGTGGGATTGCGCTTTCACGGACTACGTGACGAAGACATCGTCCAAGGCCAAGCACACGTCTTCCATCAGAGCCTATTCAGTCTGCCTCCCTATACCCGGATCATCAGACGACATCACATCACATGCCTGCAGCGAGGCGTCTATGGCCTGCAGGAGACCACGCTCACGTGCGGCAACCTGCTCGGCGCCACAGCGGCATTCATCACGGTTGAACCAAAAGCCCGTCTGATCGTCTATCCGGCGCTTCTGTCTCTGGACGACCTGCCGCTGCCCTCTCACAGCTGGCAAGGCGACTTGTCAGTGCGTCGGTGGACCCTGCCGGATCCGTTCACTCAGGCGGGCACTCGGGAGTATGAAAGCGGCGACCCCCTGCACCAGATCAACTGGAAGGCAACAGCGCGATCGGGGCGACTGCAGGTTCAAAAGCGGGACTATACAGCGGACCGACACTTGCAGATCTGCCTGAACGTCGAGGTATCGGAACAAATGTGGGAGGCCGTGACAGATCCCGACCTGATCGAATATGGCATCCGGTGTGCAGCGACGATCGCACAGTGGTCCCTGGCACAAGGGCTCGAGACGGGATTTTCCTGCAACGCGTGGATCGCCGATGACGAACCTCGTTTTGTGAAGAGTTCAGCGCAAACAGGAGACTCTCACTTGGACACGTTGCTGACCCTGATGGCTCGTCTGCGCATGCGCTGCAACGGGAGCTTTCACTCTCTGCTGGAAGAGGATGCAGAAGAGGGTGTGACAAAGCGCGACTATCTGCTCATCTCGGCTCATCAGGGGGCACGCTTGCAGGCTGCAGCCGCCCATCTGCGGGAACTTGGCAACTCTGTCGAGTGGCTCCCCCTTAACCGTGATGTGTGGACGACAGTCAGGGACGGAGGTGGTTTCGCAATTGAATCGGTCACGACGCATTCTTCTTCAGTGGTGGTGGGCCAGCACTGAACTGCTGCTGATCTTCCCTGCCTACGCACTGCTTGCGTGGCTTGTCATACCGGCCTATAGCGCTTGGCCAAGTGTCGTACTGCTGCTTGTCTTCGCGTTGCTTGGGGCGGCGACAAGCGGGCTTCGGGTGAGGCGTCGTCTGATCTTCTATGTGCTTCTCCTCCCCATAGCGTGGTGGGTCACCACCGTCGTGGCACCGGCGTACGGGTTTATGGACCACTTTCTGGCCGCCTGCATGCTACAGACCGCCTTCGCCATCGGTTATTACCAGGCCCGTAAGATGAGTCCTGAGCCTCACCCAGGACTCATCTGGAGCGCCGTCTTCCTCTACCTTGGGAGCTATGTGTTGGCAGACAACGTGCCTGGCCTGCGCCCCATCTTCGCGATCACTGCGACAGCCGGGATCATGGCCACCATCATCGTCCTCTTCGCCATCAACCGCGCCCATCTGGACGCGATCACGAACCAGCGCGAGTCTGCTCCAGCCACCGCAATCCCGGCGTCGCTGCTTCGCTACAACCGGGTCTACACAGCCGTTCTGGCGGCGATGATTCTCTTTCTGGCGGCCGTTCCCGGAATCCTGCAGGCCTTGCTTGCGTTTGGTGCGGGTCTCTCACAACTACTCGCGGACCTCCTCAGGCACCTGTCCGGAGGGGGCGGTACCCCGCCCAATACACAGAAGCCGAAACACCCTCCGGCCTTTCCTCACCCCTTAGCTCCCCCCACTTTCAAGGCGCAGCCGCAAGACACGCTGCTTCTTCACATCGTCATCTTGACGCTGTTGGCTCTCGGCGTCTCCTATGCCTTGTACAAGCTCATCCGACTGATCGCACGCGGACTGCGGATGCTTCTGGACCATTTGTCGGAGTCGAGCGCAGAAGGCGTTGGTTTCAGCGACAATCGCGAACGCCTCGCCCCTTGGCACGACGAGCGCAAACGCATCCAGCGGGCCTCACGCAGGGGTCGCGGTCGCCGTCGGGAACGGGACTACGCCCTGTTAACCCTCGACTCCGAGCGAATCCGCTGGCTTTACCGCCGACTCATGGCACGGCACGCGGACCAAGGGTATCCGCTTCGTCCCTGGATGACGCCAAAGGAAACAGAGCAGGACCTGCTCGCCTGGCTCGCGTCACAAGGGAAGCCACCGACGCTGACGACAGAGGCGCCGTCTGTAGCCGAGCTGATTGCACAGTACTGCGCGGTCCGCTATGGCGATCAGCCAGTCGATCCAGACGTCGCGCGGCGCCTGTACGAGTCACTGCGCCTTTAAAACAGCAGCGACCTCGGCTACGCGCCTGCGGTAGAAAGCGAATGCCAAGAAGGCCAGAACGACGATCGCCGCAGGTACGGCACCCATCAGGATCCGAAACCCGTTGATCGCGCCCATCTGCTGCACAGCACGATCCGGGTTAAACCCACTCACCGCAAAGAAAATCGCCATAATCGCGTACTGGACGGAAATCCCGATGCGCACGATGAAGCCGTTAACGCCGAGGTACATGCCTTCCCGACGGCGCCCCGTCTGCCTCTCGTCCTGATCGATCACATCCGCAAGCAAGATGTTCAACAGCACGAGAAAGCCGGCGATCGGAATCCCCCCAAAAGCGCCCGTGACAATCACCAGCAGAGGGGTGTGGAGAATCAGGAAGACGAGCACCATCAACCCGTACAAGACCGTGGCCACCAGCGTGGCCCGCGCCGCGGAATAGCGGATGGCGATTCTGGCCCAAACAAATGACATGGGGATCGCCACGATAAAAATGAAGCCGAGAAACAGCGTGCTTTGCAAAGACGACATCGGCACCACATATTTTGTGTAAAAGGATGAGAGCGTTGTAAACATGGTCGTGACCAGTTGAATCAGGAAATTGCCGACGACGTACATCTGGAAGAGTCGATTCTTCAGGGTCTCAGAAAAGGCCCGTACGAATGGCAAAGAATTTTCTTGCAATGACTGATCTTCAAAGCTGCCGTAAAGCGAAACGAAAAGAAAAATCACGCTGACGACGGCAAAAAGGAGCGCCATAGTGCCCCACCCTAGTGACTGGCCGAGCGACTTTGACAACGCCACACCTGCGATCAGTCCGATGATCCCGAAAAACTGTTGCCACGCCGACACATAGGATCGATCCCGCTGTGTGCGATACATCTCCGGATAAAGCGCCCCCACATTCAGGGCGACGACCGTAAAACACAAGTCAAAGGCAAACGTCAAGGCCAAGAAGTAAAGGAGAAGCAGGCCCGGCCCGATGTGCGGTGGGCGGAACAAAAAGTAAAAGGCAGCCGAGAGCGGGATCGTTCCAAAGAGCACGTATGGGATCCTGCGTCCAAGCCTCCCGCGCGTGCGGTCACTCACATAACCCGCCCAGAGATTTAAAAACGCGTTGACGATGCCGTAAACGATCATGCCAACCGAGATCGCCGTCCCGGATACGTTTTGCACGGTCACATAGTAGTACACGGCGACCGTGTTAAAAGCCTGCCAAACTAAGTTGATCGACAACTGATTGGTGCTATACGCCAGCTTCTTGCGAAGCGGGACACGGTGTTCCTGTATGGTCTGAATTGCCACGGGCCAGCCCCCTTGACGACATCATCACTCATAGATTGCACTCGGATAAAAATGCAGTTGTCGCGTCGCCAACACCTTGAACGCCTCGGCATGTCCCGACGCCTCCGGACCCGCCAGATGCTGATCGAACAGCGCTCTTGCGCTCATCGACAAATAACCCCAGAGCACGGGCCATTGCTCATTGTCGAACTGACTTTGGTGAGCCAGCATGGCGCGCCCCTTGTCTTGCCAGTGAACGCTCACATCGACAAACGTGTTGGGGTGACTGCTCGCATAGAAGGCCACTTGGGGAACCGACCAGAGCGGCCGCTCGCCTACGGGATACAGCACGGCGTTATCACAGAACATCGCCGCACGGGCCACGGCAAGTCCCGTCTTGACGTGATCCGGGTGCGCTTCGTACGGCATCCAGGGGTCTACCGTCATGACGATCTCCGGACGCACCTCGCGAAACACCTGGACGAGTTTCTCTCTCACTTGTTCTTCGGTGTAGTCACCGCCATCAGGGAATCCTAAATTGACCTGTCGCTTCACGCCGACGACGGCACCCGCGTCCAGGATCTCCTGACTCCGCAACGCCACGAGGACCTCGCGATCCGTCACTTCCCCAAAAGCGCCAGCTCCCCCGTCGGTGACTGTAACATAGACCACCTCGCACCCCCGACCGACCAGTTCGAGCAGGGTGCCTGCCGCCCCGACTTCGTTGTCATCGGGATGTGGCTGCACACACACGAGCGTGCGCACCATCAAGAGGTCCGGCAGCCCGAGCAAAACGCGAATGTCCAAAACGTCTACCTCCAAGTCACATCCTATAAAACCTTGCAGGCCCCGGGAGCCGATAGCAGCTACCCCAAGGCCCACTGCAGTTTTGCATCGCCTGTCAATCGGTCATTGCAAGGGATCCCATCGGATCCCAAGGCTGGAGGGCAATCGGCGGCAAGGACAGCGCCGCCGCGAGAGCGGGGGGCAACTGCTTCTTGTGGACCACCACTTGATACATGTACTCCCCAAACCAGTCATCGCTCATGACGAAGAAACCCTCATTGCCTGGTTCCTTCCCCCAACTATTCTCCACCTTCCAACGCACGGGCACGCCGTCCACGATGTGAACCCCTGTGAAGACCATGGCGTGCGTCATCTGACTCTCTCCGTACTCGAGTCGTTGAGCCTTCGTCAGGTCAAAGGACACGCCCAGAGCCCCCTCGTAGTCATAGAGGGCCATGTCCATGATGCCACTGTCGCGATCCAGCATCTTTCCGACATCGCAGCCGAACCAGACAGGTTCCCCGTCCTGCAACTCTGCCAGGGTCGCGGCGCGCAGATCATCGAGCGTAATGTTCAGGTAGAGGACATCGCGTCCCCCTTTGACGTTCCCCAGGTACTTCACAGTGTACGTGCGGTTAAACGGTTTGTCAGCCGTTGGGGCGTGGATCAGACTGACGTAGTCAGCAAGATCGACACCGACATACTCCTTGACGAAAGCATGCGGTGTGACCCCGGCCACGCGATGAAACACCTTGTCCTGATCTCTGTACTCAAAGTCAAAAGCGGTCGGTGGTTCACCAAGAAAATGGCACAGCATGCGGTAGATGTCTCCCAGCATGTGCTCCTTTTGCTCCCGCAATACCTCGAGTGTCGCCCCTCCTTGCCTGTGCAGGTCGCGCAACCGCGCTGCACTCTCACGTAGACGCGCCGTCAACAAGCGATTCATCACGGCCGACTGGCTGCTGTGAAACGTCTCCGGCATGACGTGCTTGGGAACGACACCATACTTGTCTACGAGGTTGACAAACATATCCCACTGCCCGCCATCTTGCACCGGGCTCATCAGCAGCCAAGCGATCAGACGACTCTCCGTCGCCTCGTCAAGTGTCTCGAGAATGCTCTCCAGAAAGTAGTTGGCCTTCTCAAACTTATCCCAGAACATCATGTAATTCTGAGAGAGCTCGAACGACTCGAGGTTACACACCTTGGCAACGGCGACGCGCAAGACATTCAGTCCAGCGAACAGCCAACAACGCCCGCTCTGCTTTTGATGCGTGATCGCGCCGGTCTTGATCTCATGCGAAAAAGTATACTGCATCGCAATCGGCGACTGCGGGTTCATGGCGACGGCCTGGATGCCGTTTTTCATGATGGCGTTCATCAAGGGTCGGGTTTGCGGTCGACTGGCCAGACCCTCCTGATAAAGAGCGATCAATTCAGGCGTGATCTCGTTCCCGCGTGACAATTCAATGGCCATACGTGAAACCCCCTCCGTGACGATTGTGCCTGCGTTCAACGAGCTCGCTGACACTGATTTCATACTACTCTTGTATGCAAAAGATGCAAGAGTGGAGGCCATTCCCCCTATTCGTTATAAAAATCCACTTTAAGGAAACCATAAAAGGTGCCACTGTCACGCGTTGCTGCGAATCACTTGGTACCCAGGGGGACCCGATGACTGTACTGCTTGAACGACTCCAAGACGACGCACGCGCAATGGCACTTGAACACGTTGCGCGCCGCGTCTCCCGCAAGGATGACCTCGAACTTGTACTCGATGCTCTGGCGCGAAAAATCGAATCCGTTGGTCAGTACTCGAAAAATCAGGCAGAATGGACAGCAGGCTCCGCGGAACGCTGGCTGATCGATCACGCAGACTTCCTTCTGACGCAGAGTCGTGAGGCCCAGGCGGCCCTTCGCGAACGCAGATCAAAACAGTGGCGGTTGCCAAATGGTCGTCCGCGCGCCGCATCGATGGCCACTACCTATTGGGAACTGACCGAGGGACGCCTGGACGGGGATCTTTGGGTGGCGTTCGTCAATGCCTATGAAGACATAGCCCCCCTGACCCTTGAGGAACTCTGGCTACTCCCCGACTACCTGCGCACGGGGCTGCTGGTGCGTGTGGATGCCCTGTCGTCCCGGGTGATCGCACTTTGTGAGGCCCGCAGCGAAGTGACAGCGCTCTTGGGTGAAGTCAACAGGCGTGGGCGAGATCTCTCTGCCGAGACTGTACGGGCCGTTCTGGAAGAGGCGGGTTACTCGCTGCCTCTTCCCGGACCGATGATCGTACAACTGATTGCCCAGTTGCGCGAGACGGCCGCTGATGCAGAGCAACTCCGCCATTGGCTCGCCTGTCAGATCGAGACTTCAGCCACTCCGCTGGACCGCATCGTCAATTACGAACATCAAGTGCAAGCTCACCTGGAGATTCAGGTGGGCCAGGCCATCTCCAGTCTCAAACAGTTGACGCGCACCTCATGGCGCCCACTTTTTAGCCGTATGTGTCGCGTCGAACAGGAGTTGCGTCGCGAGGCCTCTGGCACCATCGGACGCCTGGACGAAAGCAGTCTCGATCATCTGTGCAAGCAAGTCGCGCGCATGGCGTCCGCACTCGGCGTGATGGAGCCGCTCGTCGCCAGTCAGGCCGTGACGTTGGCGAACGCTGCCTACGGCGAGTGCGAAAAAGTGGAAAGCGACGAACAGGAACCACTCCCGCGCCCCTGCTTTTGCGCCTACTATCTTCTTGACCCAGTCGGAATCCGACTGCTCAAGCAAGCGCAGAAGGCTTGCACGAAGACCCGAACTGCCCCTTTGCTCGGGCTATCACGACATGCCAAGCGAGGCTTCGCGGCGGGTCACCTGCTGACGCTTGCCCTCTTCGCTTCCGTGTTCGCCTGGTTCGCCTTGGACGGCTTTCGATCGACCGCCCCCTGGCGCGATCTGCTGACGATCGCGTTGTTGCTGTTACCGGCCAGCGAGTGGTCCACGGCGACGACACACTGGCTGGTCGCCTGTACACGCGTAAAACATCCTGTATTGCGGGCCGACTACTCTGGTGCCATACCCGCCTCCGCTAGCACCTTGGTCGTCATCCCAGCGGTGCTCTCGTCACCCGCGGAGGCCCGCGACCTCGTCGGGCGGCTCGAGTTGCATCACTTGGCAACGCGTGACCCGCATGTCCACTACGCGCTCCTCGGCGATTTTGAGGAGTCGAAGACCGTGACGCAACCCGGCGACGAAGAGACCGTAGCAGCCGCCCGCGAAGCGATTCTCGAGCTTCAGGCGCGGTATCGTGGAGACGGCCTCGGAGCAACCGGAGCAGTCGGAGAAACCACAGAGACCAGAGCCACCAAATCCAACGGACCCACCTTCCATTTTTTGCACCGCCCTCGCCAATACAACCCTGGAGAGGGGCAATGGCTCGGCTGGGAACGCAAGCGCGGAAAACTGGTCGAGCTGGTTGAACTCATCA
>JAPNUJ010000056.1:0-7370 GCA_026627155.1 Bacillota bacterium
GAAATCTTGAAATGCGTCCGGCGCATGCGCTTTCGGGTCTTGGATGCTCTATGCTGAGGTACAGCCATCATTACACCTCCTTGTCTCTTACTCCGCTTCGTCGTTCTTGACTAATAAAGCCGCCAACGCCTCGAGTCGAGGATCCAAAACATCCACTTGGCAGTCGCAAGGATCGAGGTTACGGTCGCGGCCACACTGCGGGCATAGCCCAACGCAGTCTTCCTTGCATACGGCTGTAAAGGGGATGGCCAGATACACTGCCTGACGCACATACGGATCGAGGTCGATCTCGTCTTCCGTCACCTGAATCACATCGGCCTGGACTTCGGCTTCTGAGAGCGTCCCGCGGACCAAGACTTCATGAAAAGGGATTTCCAGTCGTTTGTGGATCTCACACAGACACCGGGCACACAAATAGTCAACGTTTGTCGTCATCTCTCCCGAGCACTCGCACTCTCGGCGATTCGCTACGGCATGCAGGCAAACTGTAACCTCACCAACTACCGGAATGGACGGCGTGAGCCCGGATGGTTGGTCCGGCATCCCGACGGTCCCAGCGATCTCGCAACCCTGCGGCGCTTCCGCCTGAAACCAGTGCAACAACAAGGGCCATTCACTCCGATCAACAGAAGCTAGTATACCGACTGCTCCTCGCCCTGTCAAACGTGACGACCAACTCAGTGCCCCTTTTCGGGGAGAGACAGCAGGTAGTGCACCGCTTGCGCCAGCGTTCGCACCGGAACCACCCGCATATGGGTGCCAATCCGTTTGGCCTCCGCCAAGGCATGCGCCGAGTTGGTATCGCCCGGGGCCTCGTCTTGTGGGACGAAGAAGATCTCCGCACCAGCGGCATTGGCATCATCGACCTTGTGAGTGGCCCCGCCGATTTGTCCAACTTGGCCTGTGGGACTGATGGTGCCGGTGCCGGCGATCCGGTATCCGCGGCTCAGGTCACCGGGGTAGAGTTGGCTGATAATCTCAAGTGTAAACATCAGCCCCGCTGACGGCCCTTCGATGTCTCCCGTGTGAAAGGCGATTTTTACGGGCGACGAGACCGAGATCGCCAGGGCCGGCAACAACCCGATTCCAGCGTGCGTGCCTTTTTGTCCTGGTTCAGGTGGCAAGGCAATGAGTGGAATCGACACGGTTCGGGCCACTCCCGTACCTTGTCGCAGATAGGAGAGGTCGATGCGCTGGCCCACTTTTTTCTTTGCCAACACAGTGTACAGGGCATCCGGATTGTGGATGAGCGAGTGACCATCGATGGCTGTGATGACATCGCCAAGATGCAGGTAGGCTCGGGCCGGCGAGTTGCCGTTGATCGAAACGACCTCCACGCCGCGCACTGCTACGTGATAGGGTTTATGCATGAACCGCAGCGCGGCGATCTCGGCATCCTGATGTGCGGATTGCATCATGTAGGTCTCCACGTCATTGTACTGACGATCAGACAGACCCCCGCTCATCTCCTGCGCTGTGTAGACCTGGTGATCCGGTTGCAAAATGCCATAGAGATAGTCGTAGACGTTTTGCGCATACAGCACCGACACCGTCGTGAGCATGAACGCACCTTTTTCAGACTTGTGCCCACCACTCACTGTGACGATCGGCTGAAGGTTCATCGCCTCGCCAGGCAAGAAAATGTAATACGGAAGCGGAATAAAGTACAGCACGATGAGTGCCAGCGCCAGAAGACTTGAGGCAACAGACAGGAGCGGCCCGCGCCACCGCCGGCGCCGCCCCACAACACGTTCACTTTGTTCCATCCGTCATGACACCTTTCTGACGCAGTAGCGTCGTGAGCCCGGGCAATGCAGACTGCATGGCTACCCGCCCCGCTGCGATCGCCTTGTCGACACCAGACAAGGCCGTGGAACTCATCAGCTCGAGTTCGGGACGCACCACGAAGTCCGCATCCAGCACTCGATAGCGGAACACCTCTCGTTCCATGATGTCGATGGCCTGAACCACCACATCGACGACATGCCGTATAGGCGGCAAGCGATCGAACAACCCCACGTCGACAGCGATGACAATCTGTGCACCGAGTTCGCGAACAGCTCGAATCGGGACCCGATCGATGACGCCACCATCGATCAACAGGCGATTCGCCAGTCGATAGGGGACGAAGATTCCCGGAATGCCAATGCTGGCCCGCACGGCTTGGTGGATCAACCCCTCGGTCAGGACGACGCGCTCCCCGAGTTCGACATCCGTTGCGACGATGGCGAGCGGCAAGTCCGCTTGGGCAAAGGTCTTGCCTTTGGTCAGCAGCGTGATGAGTTTTTCCAGTCGCTCGCCACTGACCAGGCCCAGACGAGGAATCGTCACATCGATGAAGCGCGCGAGGGGCAGGTGGGTGGCCAATCGCTCCATCTGCTCGAGCGGCGCTCCTGTTGCGTAGATCGCCGCAATCAGCGCACCCATGCTCGACCCCGCGATGCAGTCGACGGCGATCCCAGCCTCCGACAGAACCTGTAACACGCCAATGTGGGCAAAGCCGCGCGTCCCTCCGCTGCCCAGGGCAACCCCAACGGGCATTCCCGCCACAGGTGCACCCCCTTTCCTCCAGGTCTGTTCACCGACTTACGAGGGGCACTCGAACCCAGAAAGGACAGCCGCCGTCACAAAGGGGCCGATGTCACCGCCATAACCTGCAATCTCCTTGATCAGACTCGAACTGATGTGTGACAGTTCCGCTTTGGCCGGGAGCAGAATCGTCTCCACGCCCCCGGTCAAGGCGCGGTTCATCGTCGCCAGACGCCATTCGACGGCGAAATCAGCCTCCGTTCGCACGCCCCGCACCAGGGCCGTCGCACCTGTCTTGTGAACATAATCCGCGACGAGTCCAGTAAACTGGTCGACCCGAACGTTCGCCCATTGCGCGCTGCTTTCCTCTATAAAGCGGACCCGCTCCGCGATCGAAAACCGCGCCTGCTTGTCTGCGTTGACCAGGACGGCCACGATCAACTCGTCAAACAACCGGGCAGCCCGCTCGACGATGTCCAAATGGCCCCTGGTCACCGGATCAAAACTTCCCGCAAAAACACCCACGCGCACTGGCGCTCCCTCTCCTTTTGCACGATGTTCTGTTTCCGTCATCGTCCCTCCGACTCATAGCGATAGACGCATACTTTGGTTTCTCCGTAAACGTGTTCGCGCGATGCCTCAAATCCGGACAGGTGCACAGGGTCATGTGCACGTGCAAACTCCGCGACAATGGTGGCGTCCCTTGCCAGCAACGCCTCACTGGCCAACCAACCCATGATGTCGGCATAGACATCGAGTCGATAGGGAGGATCGAGAAAGACCAGATCGTACGCGAATCCCAGGCCTTTGATCCTTGCAAACGCATGGGGCCACGCCCCGCGCACGACAGTGGCTTGCCCCGCCAGCTCCAGCGCCTGCAAATTGGCGGTGACGACATCCGTGCTGTGCTTGTCGACAAAAACCGCATAAGACGCCCCCCGGCTGAGCGCCTCGATACCGAGCGCCCCAGAGCCGGCGAATGGATCCAGCACCGTCCCCCCGTCGAAGTACGGTCCGATCATGGAGAACATCGCTTCTTTCACGCGATCCGATGTCGGCCGCGTGCCGTTCCCTGTGGGTGCAGTCAACCGCCGCCCCTTTTTATCCCCGGCAATGACCCGCACGAGATCCTCCTCCTCGGCGAGGGCAGGCCCGCCGGCCGCATCCCTCGTTGTGACCTCGTTGCTCGCGCCTGTTCACCTCGCGCGTACGACACGGCGATCTTTGATCACTGTATCACAGCCCGCAAAGTCCGCAAAATTTGTTCAAGTCGAGGTATAGACGACATGTGGCGTGCCCACACTGCTAGAAGCGGCGGTGACGCCGTGAAGGCAACGAAAGAGAGCGCGCAAGCACTCTCTTCCGGTTTCTCCTCTCCCAGTATCCGATGTGCGACGCGCCTACATAGCCGGACGACCGCAAGCGTCCGTCCATGCATGCGTCGGACTCGGGAACCCCCTCGCGTACCCGGGCGAGGGGGTTTTTTTCACGACCGGGCGAATGCCCCTTACGCAATTACACATCCCGGCATTTGTTGAAATGTACCCGATGCAAACAAAGAAGCGAGGAGGTCACCCCTAATGGAAGGAACATTCGGCGGATATACCCGGTGGGCAGTCGTGTTTCTGATCATCTTCGTGCTGTTCTTCCTGCTTGTCCCGTCTTACACGCAACAATGCACCACCGTGCCGGTCTACTAGGCCATCACGTGATGTGACGGTGCAACCACAGAGTACAGATTAAGGGAGGATGTAAACCATGGGCACATTTGGTGGGTATACCCGTTGGGCAGTCGTGTTTCTGATTATCTTCGTACTGTTCTTCCTGCTTGTTCCGGCCTTCGGCGGCTATGGCGCAGGCGCCGGCACTGGCGCAGCGTACTGATGAAACCGTGAGTGCAGCGGGACCCGTCCCTGCACTCAAAGAGTTGAAGAGGGGGGCGCTCCTGCAGCGCCCCTTTCTGCGGCATCTGCGCGAGACGGATCGCCGACAAACTGACCGATTGGCTGCATGGCCCGCACCCGTTCTCCAAGTGCCACGTCGAGCCGTACTTGCCCCAAGCCAAATACCAGGATCACGGTACTGCCAAATTCAAACCAACCCAGTTCTTCACCGCGGCTCACCGCGACAGGCTCATCAAGCAATGCCCGCACCTGTCCTCGTCGGCTGCGGCCCTTGCGAACCGTGACGAGCTTGTCACAAAGAACGACACTCCCTACAATCAACGAGCCCACCGACACCAGCGCGACCGTGCCGGCGTGTCGTCGAATCCAACACACCACCCGTTCGTTTCTGGTGAACAATCCGGCGATGGACTGCGCGCCCCACTGGTTGACCGGAAACAGGGTACCTGCGACGTGCACTGCACGAACAATCGCCCCTGACGTGGGGGCATGGATACGATGGTAGTCTCCCGGACTCAGATACACGGTGACGTACTGTCCACCCACAAACTCAGATCCCCGGTCGGTCAACAGCGCGCGCAGCGAGTAGTGGAGGCCTTTGGCCTGCACCAGGGTGTCGTCTGTGATGCGACCGCAAGCAGCGATGATTCCGTCGACAGGGGAGACAAGAACGGTATCATCGGACTCCGCCAGCCCCCGCAGACCTGGACGCAGGCGTCTGGAGAAAAACGAGGCCAAGGTGTCGTACTGTCGCCAGTCTCTTTCGCACTCTTCGAGGCAGATGCCGTACTTTCTCGCAAAGAGAGGAATCCAGAGCCGGCTGAGGCGACTGCGCAAAAGGCGTCCAGCGGCTAGGGTCAACGCTCGTTTGGGGAGGGCAGTCAGGCCAAGGGCGACCAAGGTTCGACCCCTCACGTGTCGGTAGATAGGCATGGACCCGGCAAGACTCCTTTGATGTGCGCGTGTAGGTCATGAGTCCGCAAAGGTATCCACCGCATCGAGGGCGGATTGACGCAACGACGAAAACGCCGGCAAGAGCCAAAAGTCTTCATCCGCGAGCAGTTGGCGCGCCACGTCTCGAGCTGCGAGCATGATCTTTTGGTCGCGAATGACGTCCCCCACGGCAAAGGCGGGCAGCCCGCTTTGTCGTTCTCCAAACGCCTCACCCGATCCCCGCAAGCGTAGGTCCTGTTCGGCCAGATAGAAGCCGTCATGACTGTCAAGCAGCGCCCGAAGCCGGGCCTTGGCAGTTTCTGTCGAGGGATCGGCGACGAGCACGCAGACGCTCGGTTGCTCGGATCGCCCGACCCGCCCGCGCAGTTGGTGAAGCGTGGCGAGTCCGAATCGGTCCGCCTCGTAGATCACCATGACCGTCGCGTTCGGGACGCTTACGCCCACTTCCACAATCGTGGTCGCAATCAGCGCCTGCACTTCACCGACAGCAAACCCTCTCATCACGTCCGCCTGTGCGGTTTCCGTCATCCGTCCGTGCAGGACGCCGACGCGAAACGCTCCCAACTCGTCTTCCCACCTTGCGCGAATCTCGTCCAGACTTCCGTGCCCGTCCGCGGCTGCATCGATGCGAGGCACCACGGCAAACGCCTGACGACCCATGGCCAACTCCGACCGCACCAGACGGAACACTCTCTCCATGGGTCGGGGCCGCAATGAAACAAGCAACGTCCGCACTGCTTGGCGTCCCGTGGGCATCTGTCGGATCACAGAGATGTCGAGGTCGCCATACAGGGACAACGCCAGTGTCCGGGGGATCGGCGTCGCCGACAGTTGAAGCACATCGGCACCCCGTCCCTTTTCACGCAGGAGGCGGCGAACACCCACCCCAAACCGGTGTTGCTCGTCCGTGATGACCAACCGCAGATTCCTGAACTCGACGGCCTCTGCGACGAGCGCATGGGTGCCCACAATGACCGCCGCACACCCTGCTGCGATGTCGTGAAGTCCCTTAGCGCGGCTGCGTGCATCTTGTCCCGCAACCAGTTCGACCACCCCGATCCCGAGCGGCGTCAACCGCGTCCGCGCTTCGTTGGCGTGCTGTCCCGCCAGGATGCCGGTTGGCGCCATAAAGGCAGTCTGAAACCCTTGCGCCGCCATCGCCACTGCCGCGGCAAGTGCCACGGCCGTCTTGCCCGAGCCCACATCCCCCTGCAGCAGTCGATGCATGGGCTCCTCGCGACTCAAGTCGCCAATGACCTCACGGACCGCTTGGTGCTGGTCCTCCGTAACGGCAAACGGCAGGCGGTCAAGAAAATCTTGCGCGGCGCCCCAAAGCGCCTCGTGGGGCAACACCGTGCGCGCCATCCCCTTACGGATGTGGCGAAAGCCCTGAATGCGCAGTTGAAACCGAAGGAACTCCTCGAACACGAGTCTGCGCCGCGCCTGGTGCAGCATGGCAGCCGAGGCGGGGAAGTGAATCTGGCGAACGGCATCGTGCAGCCCGATGAGTTGAAATCGCCTCCGCAATACTTGTGGAAACTCGTCGACCAGGCCATCGGCAAACTGCTCGATCGCCTTGGCGATACAAGTCCGCAAGAGCTCCACGGTGAGCCCTTGCGTCAATCGATAGATCGGATCCAGCCCTCTGGTGCGTCCGACATGAAACGTAAAAGTAGACACCGCTATGGTGCGCCGGACAGGATCGTACCGCCCGCTGACCTGAAGCAGTCGACCGACCGGCAGTTGATGGCGCAGATACGGTTGGTTGAAAAACACACCAGTGACGCGAAGGGGCTCCTCACCGCGGGCCAAGAGCGGCACAGACACTGTGGACCCGCCTCTTCTTACGCGCACGGTCGCCTGGCCGGCCACCTCCGCGATGAAGCGGACGGCACCGCCAGGGTGACGCATCAAGTCGGCCGCCCCAAAACCCGCCTCGTAATCGACGGGAACGTGAGCCAACAGGTCATGCACTGTATGTAT
>JAPNUJ010000056.1:7380-16068 GCA_026627155.1 Bacillota bacterium
CCGCGCGCTTGGGCCCGACCCCGGGAACCCGGTCTACACCGATCTCGCGCAGTGCCGCGTGCGTCGCGTCCTCCATATCGTGGGGCGCTGGCCCGCTACCCCCTCCCCATCCCCGCTCCGGCGATTACTCCCCCGCAAGCAAATAGTCGTATACGGGCTGACCTCCGTACTGCACCTCAAACTGCAACGATGCAAAACGCGCCTGCAATTGCGCCACTGCATGGAGCGCCGGCGCCTCGTCCTCACGCCGCGCGCAAAACACCGTGCAGATCTCCTTAGAGCGCTCGCAGAGATCGGTCAAACAAGCCAGTAGCGCTGCCGACAGGCTCGGCTCGACAAAGCGCACTTCGCCGTCGATGACGCCAAGACAGTCGCCTGCCACGACAGACTGACCCAACACCAGCGCATCGCGTACGGCCACGGTAACGGCCCCGGAGTGCACCTGCGCGATGGCCTGGTTCATCGCCATCTCATTGCCAGACGCATCCGTCGTCTTGACGAAGGCAAGAGCTGCGGACAGCCCCTGCGCCACAGACTTCGTGCGGATCACGCGCACCCGCCCCCCAGACAAGGTGGCTGCCTGTTCGGCCGCCATAATGACATTGGGATGGTTAGGGAGCACGAACACCGTCGCAGCGTCCGTTCGCTCGACCGCCCGCATAATCTCCTCCGTGGAGGGATTGACCCCATCCGGGGAGTCGATCAGCTGATCGACAGCAAGACCGCGAAAGATATCCGCCAGTCCGTCGCCGGACACGATGGCGATCAGGGCACACGGCGAAGCAGGGGACGGCGTGTGCACGGGCGCGGGTACTGCGGCGCCTTCCTGCACGAGACGTTGATCGGTCGAGCGGTCCCGCAACGCCTCATGCTGAAGCGACATGTTGTCGATCTTGATGCCAGACAATGCACCGAATAAGAGTCCGGCTTCGAGCGCCCTGCCAGGATGCTCCGTGTGCACGTGAACCTTGATCACTCCGGCTTGATCACTGTCTCCCGAGGCGACCACCAACAGAGAGTCGCCGAACGGATCCATCGCGCGTCGCACCGCTTCGGCGCACGCATCGGAGGCGTGGGAAACATGGATGAGCATCTCTGTGCAGTAGCCAAACTCGCCCGCACCATGTTCCACGGCCAACGCAGCGAGGACAAGCTGAGGACCCACACCCGCGGCCTGAACATCGCCCGTCGCGGGTAGACTCGAGTTGGCGAACCGGACGCTTCCTCCGTCGCGTTCGGTCAACGCGTCACAAAACCCCTCAAGAAGGAACACGAACCCTTGTCCACCGGAGTCCACGACCCCCGCTTGGTGCAAGATGGGCAGTTGCTCCGGCGTGTGCATCAGTGCCTCGCGCGCTTTGGACAGCGCAGCCAAAAAGGCCGATGTGGGAGTTGCTCCGCGGGCAGCGGCCGCTTTTTCTCCAGCAAGGGCCGCCTCTTTAGCGACGGTGAGGATGGTCCCCTCCACAGGCCGGGACACCGCCTTATAGGCCGTTTGTACGCCCAGTGTGAGCGCCTTGGCGGCCAGTCTGGCATCCGCCACGTCCGCCGTGGCAAACGCCATCTGAAAGCCCCGGCAAAGTTGAGAGAGGATCACGCCCGAGTTGCCACGCGCTCCCATCAACAGGCCCGATCCTAGCGCCACGGCCATGCGGGACAGTGGCGCGTCCGCTGGCAACTGCTCGACCTGGGCGAGACCGGCTGCAAAAGACAGCGTCATGTTGGTCCCCGTATCGCCGTCGGGCACGGGAAATACATTCAGTGCATTGATCTCTTCCTTATGCAGGGACAGCGCCGTGTAGCCTTCGCGAACCATCCGCAAAAACACTTGACTATCCAAATGCTCCTGTTGCGACACCGATCAAGATCCTCCCTACCGCTCGCCGGCGATCCGTACCCCTTGTACGCTGATGTTAATCTTGTCCGGGATCACACCGAGAAACTCCTGCAACGTGTAGTTCACCTTTTCGCGCAAGTTCTCCGCCACCTGCGGGATGCGCGTTCCATAGCTCACGATGATCGACAGGTCTAGCGTAAATCCCTCAGGCAATGCTCTTACCTCCACGCCCCGCCCCGGGTTTTCACGTCCCAACATGCCGGATAGACTGTCGCGCACGCCTTTGCGCGGCGCCATGTCCGCCAGCCCATAGCAGTCGAGTGCGGCGAGTCCTGCTGTCGTGGCAATGACATCATCCGCAATCACAATTCGGCCCATCTCGTTGGCAATCGTCATCGGCATCGGTAAGCCCTCCCGACCTTCTCAAACACACATGCATGTGCCCAGTGTACTACACCAACGGCCTTCAGAAAAGACACATGGGCAGAAGCGGGCATGATTTGCGCTCCGTCGCTCCGAACTGCCCTTGCGACACCGCATCGGCTATGCTATAGTAACTGGGTTATTGTTATGGAAGGGAGGCTACTCCTATGGCAAAGCGTTGTGAAGTGTGCGGCAAAGGTCCGCAAGTAGGCAATGCCGTCAGTCACTCGCACGTTCTCAACAAACGACGCTGGCTGCCCAACCTCCAGTCCGTGCGCGCGAACGTGAACGGCACTGTGAAACGGATGCGCGTTTGCACAAAGTGTCTGAAGAGCGGCAAAGTCCAGCGCGCCGTATAGCGCACGATACACACGGAGACACGAAAGAGGAGCCAGCGCCCCTCTTTTTTTGTGCTTGCCTCATGTAGATGCCGACCTCGGCCGCAAGATACGAAGGCGTTTGCACGACCCGCTATTTGCGAGCACCCAACAGGGCCTTGACGATCCCACCTAAAAACCGCGGCAATTTGATCGTATAAAAGCGCATCTCCGCTTCCCTCCCACCAGAGCAACGATTCTTGACTGACAAGTCCGTAGGAGACCATAGTCTACCAATACCCTACTCTATGCAAGAGAGAAGGAAAATGTGCCTGTTCAGCGCAAGCTGGCGATTCCCTGCGCCACGGTGGGCGCGGAAAAGACATGGGAGCCCGCCACCAACACGTCGGCACCTGCCGCGATACACTGCTTCGCCGTGCGATCATTGATGCCGCCGTCGACTTCGATGTGGGTTTGGTCGCGTCCACGGTCCCTGAGCATTTGCCGGACCGCTCTCATTTTATGCAGCATGGGCGCCAGAAATGACTGCCCACCAAACCCGGGATTCACGGTCATCACCAGCACGAGATCGACGTCGTCCAGGATATAGGGCAAAGCATCGACCGCCGTCGCCGGATTGAAGGCAACGCCCGCTTTCACCCCTGCATCGCGGATCAGAGCGAGCGTTCGTTGCAGGTGCAGGCAAGCTTCGGCATGCACGGTCACCCGATCAGCCCCGGCCTTGATATAATCAGCGACCGAACGCTCTGGCTCGGCAATCATCAGGTGCACATCAAAAGGAAGGCTGGTGTACTCGCGAATGGCTGCGATCAGGGGCGGGCCAAACGTGAGATTGGGAACGAAGCGTCCATCCATGACATCGATGTGAATCATGTCGGCGCCAGCCAAATCGAGCGCTTTTACTGTTTGACCCATGTTGGCGAAATCGCCGGAAAGGATGGAAGGGGCGATCTGGATCGGCATCAATATCTCCTCGCTTTCGCCTCTTTGAGTTCCGATAGCAGTTGCAGGTAGTGGTCGTACCGTGACGCCGTCATACGTCCCGAAGCCGCCGCCGGACGAACGGCGCAGCCGTCCTCTGTCTCGTGCAGACACCCCCGAAATTCGCACTCCTGTGAGATCGAATCAATCTCCCGAAACAGCCGACGCAAGTCTGTCAGTTCCAGTTGCGTGAGATCGATCTGCGAAAATCCAGGCGTATCTGCCACGAAACCACCCGCATAGGCAAAGAGCTCAACATGGGTCGTAGTCTGCTTTCCGCGTCCCGAGCGCTCACTCAGAGCGCCTGGTGTCGCGGAGGCACCCGGAAGCAAGTTGCGCAAGATCGTCGACTTGCCGACTCCCGATTGGCCAGCCAGGACGGTCACCCGACCTCCGAGAAGTGCGCGCAACGCCTCACCACCTTGCTCCTCGGGCAAGGCCAAAGCACAGACTTCATACCCAAGCGGGCCGTAGATCGCGCTGACCCGCCCAAAATCCTCCACCGCTCCCGGCAGGTCCAACTTCGTAAAGACCAGCGCGCAGGCAATCGACTCGCACTCGACGGCGGCCAGAAGCTTGTCGACCTGATAGAGGGACAAGGGCGGATCGGCCAAGGCGAACACGAGGAGCACCTGATCGACGTTGGCGACGACGGGACGCGTCATCAGGTTTCGGCGCGGTGCCACTTGAACCACCGTTCCTTCCTCCAGCCCGATGGGTTCGACGTCGACGTGATCGCCGACCACCGGTTTGACGCCGCGCTTTTTAAACACCCCTCTCGCACGACAGCTGCGAACGCGGAGTTCTTCCGTGTATACGTAGTAAAATCCCGAGATCGCCTTGACAATCCGCCCTTTGATCACAAGTTCCGAGATACGTCGCCATCCCCTTCCCAGTCGCTCTGGCTGGCCACCAAGTAAGACTCTTGGTCCGCAACCCCCATCACGGTATATGACGAGGGTTTTGCACCACATTCGCGGTACCCTGTTAGTTGTTTCCCGCTCCTGGGGACCCCGGAGTTCCCGGAGTTCCCGGCGTGCTCGGCGCTCCCGGAGGGGTACTCGGCGATCCGGGGCCGGTAGCTGTTCCCGTGCCCGTACCGCTTCCCGTGCCTGTGCCGCTTCCCGTGCCTGTGCCGCTTCCCGTGCCCGTTCCACTTCCCGTGCCCGTACCGCTTCCCGTGCCCGTACCGCTTCCGGTGCCCGTCCCACCAGCGGGTTGCACAGGCGTTGTCGTCACCGTTCCATCGCTGGCCACGCTATTCATCTGGATCAGTTGCCCGTCTTCGTACACATCGACCTCGGCCTTCTTCGTCGCCGTTGTCGTCACCTTTACAGGATACGTGGCTTCCGGCGCACTTTGCTGCGTGTTGATAGCGGTGCGACTGCCGAGGGCATCCGAGACATCTATTTTCACCGTCGCGGGAAGCACCGTATCGGTCGGCAATGTAACCTGAACGTTGACAGTCGTGATCGTGGTCCCCGGAGGTTGCCCTGAACTCACAAGCACATTCACTGCACTGCCCGCGGCCACTTGCTGCCCAGGGGCTGGCGACTGCTGGATCACCACGCCGTTTGGAATCACAAAAGAGAATTGATGCGCGACGTGCCCCAAGACGAATCCATCCGCCGTGAGCATCTTTGTCGCTTCCGCAATCGGCTGTTGCCCGACATCCGGGACGGCCGCAAACTGCGCACCGGAGCTCACGGTCAACGTAATGGGCTGCGTCGCCGTGTCGAACTGCGACCCCTTGGCCGGCGTGGTCGAAATCACCTGGTTCACCGCCGCCGAACTCTGCTGCTGCGCCACTGTAATGTTGCCGCTTGGTACCCCATCCGCCTGAAGTTGAGCTTCCGCCGCGGAGAGTGACAAACCGGCCAAATCAGGCATTTGCAGTTGCGTCGTCCCGGTCTTGACAGTGAGTGTGACAGATCGATCCACGGGCCATGTCCCACTCGCCGGGTCTTGGGCCTCCACTTGTCCGATCGACACTTTCGAACTTGAATTGGCATCGTCTTGCTCGTGGATCTCATCAGCGCGGACCCCATTTTGAATCAGCTCCGAACGCGCACTCGCATACGGCATGCCGACGACGTTGGCGACCGTCACCATCTGGGGTTTGAACAGAAGTGGAAAAATAAAGATCGCCACCACCGCAGACAAGCCCAACAAGGCGAACAACCCAATGACCCACCCGAACGCGATCAGGATCTTCTTCCACCAAGGACGCGGCGACAAGTACTCGTCATCCTCTTCTTCGAACGCGTCTTCAGGCGGCAGTTCATCCTCATCAGTCGCCGTCGGAGCGTACCGGTCGTTTGTCGTCAGAATCGGCGAAATGGCGATCGTCGGACCCTCCTCGAGCGGTCTCTGCAGAGGCGGTGTGACAAACTTCGGCACGTCCGGCAAGAGCAGGGACTTGTCCAGGTCATCCGCCAACTGCCGGACTGTCTGATAGCGGGCCGACGGATCTTTCATTAACGCTCGCAAAACGATATTCTCGACACTTTGCGGAATTCGCGGGGCAATCCGTCGCGGTTCCACGAAAGGGTCTTGCAAGTGCTTGAGGGCCACGCTGATGGCCGTCTCCCCAGAAAACGGAAGCTGACCGGTCAACATCTCGTACAGGACGACGCCGAGTGAATAGACGTCGGATTTGGCGTCTGCCAGGCTACCCCGTGCCTGTTCCGGAGAAAAATAGTGGACCGACCCCAGTACGGACGAGCTGTGGTGCGTGATCGTATTGGCCGAGATGGCCCGTGCGATGCCAAAGTCTGTCACCTTGACCCGTCCGGCCTTGCTGATCAGAATGTTGTGCGGCTTGACGTCGCGATGAATGATGTTGTGCTCGTGGGCATGCGCCAAGGCATCGCAGATCTGGCGCGCGTAGCCCACGGCCTCATCGACCGGAAGGGGGGCGCGCTCCTCGATGATTTGCTTGAGCGTCTTGCCATCGACGTACTCCATCACGATGTAGTGCGCCTCGGCGTCTTGCCCGACATCGTAAATGTTGACAATACTCGGATTCGACAGACTCGCCGCCGCCTGTGCCTCGCGCTTGAAGCGTCGGACGAAGTCTGCGTCACCAACGTACTCGGGGCGCAGGGTCTTGACAGACACGGGGCGATGCAGGAGCACATCGAGCCCGCGATAGACAATCGCCATGCCCCCGCCACCGATCCGTTCCAGGATCTGATAGCGCCCTCCAAGGATGCGACCAATCATGCGTCGAAGCCTCCTTTGAGCGTGCCATCATGGGCGATCGCCGCAATCGTGATGTTATCACGGCCGCCCGCACTGAGAGCGGCCGCCAGCAACCCCTCGACGCGCTCAGCCAAGGCAGCTACTGCACCGAGCAGCCGTTTTATCTCGTCATCCGGGACGACGTCAGTCAGCCCGTCCGAGCAGACCAGCAACAAGTCACCCTCGGACCAACTCCACTCCTTGCTCTCCACAACCACCTCAGGCACCGTTCCAAGCGATCGCAACAACACATGTCGTTGCGGGTGATGGACCGCCGCCTCGGGTGCGAGTTGGCCGCGACGCACCAGTTCATTGACGTAAGTATGATCACAGGTCAGTTGCGTGAACTCCCCCGAACGACGCAACATGTACGCGCGGCTGTCTCCGACGTGCGCGATCACAAGTCGTTCGAGATCAGCGAGGACCGCAACGATGGTCGTGCCCATCCCGGCGTAGTCCGCGTGACTCGTGGATTCTTCGAAGATGATCGCATTGGCTGACTGAACCGCTTCCAAGAGCCGTCGTTCAAAATCGCTGTCAGACGTCTCCGACAAACACTCCCAAACCGTCTTCACAGCCAAGGAACTGGCTACCTCGCCCGCGACATGGCCACCCATTCCGTCCGCAAGAATCACAGCAGAGGCTCCAGACTGGTCCCGGTCCACCCGAACTACGTCCTGGTTGACTTTGCGCACGAGTCCAACGTGGGACGTGGTCGCAAACTCCATAGATCTGATCACTCCCCGAATGCTCTACACGCCGCGTCACCTTGCCCGTTAGCTGCCCGCCTTGATGGCTGCGTGCTCGGCGCGAAGCTGTCCACAGGCTGCCGCGATGTCTCCCCCCATCTCACGCCGGACCGTGGCCGGAGTCCCGAGATCGTTCAACTCCTTGGCAAATGCGCGGATCTGGTTCGCCGATGTTCGTTCCAGGTTTCGTTCTGGAACGTAGTTCACCGGAATGAGGTTGACGTGGCACGGCAGACCCTTCAGAAGGTCAGCCAACGCGCGCGCCTGGTCACGACTGTCGTTATGACCCGCAATCAACGCATACTCAAACGAGATGCGCCTGCTCGTCTTTTCGTAGTAATAGTGACATGCTTCTAGCAATCGTGCAATATTATACGCTTTATTGATCGGCATCATCCGCGAACGCGTCTCGTCGTCGGCCGCGTGCAGTGACACAGCCAGAGTGATCCCGCGCCGTTCATCCGCCAATCGGTAGATGGCGGGGACGAGTCCCACGGTGGACACCGTGATGTGTCGTTGGCCGATGCCCAGTCCTTCCGCGTCCGTAACGATGTCGATAAACGCCATCGAAGGATCATAATTTTCAAGCGGCTCACCGGAACCCATCAGCACCACGCTTGACACGCGCAAGCCTTCCGCATCCAACATACGCTGGGCCACCAGCAACTGTTCGACGATCTCGCCTGCCGTCAGGTGCCGAATCAATCCCCCAAGCGTGCTCGCGCAGAACTTGCAGCCCATCTTACAGCCAACCTGGGTGGAGACACACACGCTGATCCCGTAATCATGGCGCATGATCACCGTCTCGATCGTCGCGCCGTCCTCGAGGGCAAAGAGGAACTTGGTCGTCCCGTCGAGTTTCGAGACTTGCCGCGTCACCTCGCGCAAGGTCGCCAGACGTGTCGCCGCGACCAGCTCTGCGCGCAGGAAGGCCGGCAGATCCGACATGGCCGTGACGTCTTCGACGCGGCGCTGATAAAGCCAATGATAGATCTGTTTCGCACGATAAGCGGGCTGCTGCATGTCGGCCGTCAGCCACTCTTGCATCTGTTCGAGAGTCAAACCGTACAAATGTACGGGCATCGGTGCCATACGCGGCCCCTCCTTTTGTGATGCA
>JAPNUJ010000056.1:16078-16586 GCA_026627155.1 Bacillota bacterium
TCACCGCCAAAATCCTGCGGCAACACCTTGAGCTCCCCAACCCGCGGTTGCCCTGTCAAGGAGTCCGACGGACTCCACCCTCCGGTCAGCGTCAAGGGCTTCGGCGAAAACTCCGGGTGCTCAGCCAAAAAGCTGTCGCGCTGCCGATCGTTTTCTTCAGGCGAAAGAGTGCACGTACTGTAGATCAGACGGCCCCCTGGACGTACGCGCAAAGCGGCGGAACGCAGCAACTCTGATTGCAGTTTGGCCACTTCACCAATGCGCGCGCTGGAAGCGGACCACTTGATGTCGGACTTGCGTGCGATCGTGCCAAGTCCGGAGCACGGAGCATCCAGCAACACGGCGTCATACAGGCCCGTCTCCGCCCGCGCATCCCCTGTCACGACTTGAACGCCACCGATTCCAAGACGCCTGGCGAGGGCGGTGATCATCCGCGAGCGGTGGTCATACAGCTCGACGGCCACAATCGCCGCCTCATCCCCGCTATATTCAGCCAGATGCGTCGCCT
>JAPNUJ010000057.1 GCA_026627155.1 Bacillota bacterium
CGCGATCGTCTCGCGCAATCCGCGAACTGGCCTTCCCTTGCGCCCGGTCGACGACTCCTCTCAACCCGCTCTCGCGTGGAGACGCTCTCTGTCGTGGGCAACACGGTACTTCGTGTCCGCTTCGTCATGCGAATCATGATCCGCATTTGCAGGAAGTATACCAAATTCCGGACAGGGCTCGCAAGTCGAGGGGATTGCCGGGACGGCACTGGAGAAGCCGAGTCTTTTTCACCACGGCAAAAGAACCTCCACCCTACCGGGCGAGGCTCTCTCTCTGTCTGGCAACGTCCTACTCTCCCAGGACCCTGCGGTCCAAGTACCATCGGCGCTGGAGGGCTTAACCTTCGTGTTCGGGATGGGAACGGGTGTGTCCCCTCCGCTATCGCCACCAAACTATAATCGTGATGATATCCGATCTTGGCCCCGATGTCAAATGGCCGCCCATCCGCCGTGTAAAACCTTTCTTCTATCACTCGCGCGCGGCGCGAACCTGTTCGACCACAACCTTGACGGCCGCCAGCGCAGGGACGGCGAAGATCAGGCCGGTGACGCCCGCAACTTCCCCCGCCAACATCACCGCCAGCAGGATCAAGAGCGGGTGCAGATTCATGGTCTTGCCCATGATCCACGGCGAGAGGATATTGCCCTCGAGTTGCTGCACCACCAAGTTGACGACCAGGACCTTCAACAGCATGGATGTCGATACGCCAAGTGCCATGAATAGGCCTGGCGCAGCGCCGATAAACGGGCCCACGTACGGGATCAGATTCGTGATGCCCACGATCGATCCAAGGAGCAGGGCATTGGGCATGCGCACGATCCAGAGGCCCACGAATGTCGCCACACCCACCAACACCATCACCAGCAACTGACCGCGAACATACCGCCCAAGCGATTGATCGATGCCAACCAAGATCCCACTCACCATGTCCCGCGATGCCTTGGGAAACAATCGAATCACCAGGTTCGTGAAGAGCGAATAGTCCTTGAGCAAGTAAAAGACGAGAAACGGAATGACAAATGCCGAAATCGTCCCACCGATCAAGTCTTTGACGCCGATCAGGGCACCCGAAAACCACGCGGCCAGACTGCCTTCCGCGCCTCCCAACGCTCGCTCGACACCTGCCCGGACCCCTTTCGGTAGAACCCGCGCCGCAAATGTCATATGATCGAGAAAGGTGTCGAGCATTCCCACATACGCGGGCAGCTGACGAATAAAGGAGGTCATCTGTTCGATCAGGAGAGGGAGCGTGTTGACCAGCAACACCGAAAGGATGGCCCCGAGCAACACATATAAGAGAAGAATGGCCAAGGAACGCGGCACATGTCGCGCTTCAAACGCGTCGACGACGGGCCGCAACACGTATGTGAAGATCACGGAAATGACGAGGGGTCCGATCACCGCGCTGGCAATCGCCCAGATGTCAACGAAGAAGCCGCGAAGCTGCCCAACCAGAAACAGACAGGTCAAGATCACGAGAGTGAGACCGGCAGCGTAGACCGTGCGATCCTTGTGATCACTGAGCTTCAAGGGGTCGCCCTCCCGATACAAGCGCTGGCTCCCGGTTACAGACGAGCCTTGGCTAGTATATGTCAGGAAGGCAGTCCCTACGCCGAATCGAAGGAGATCGTGGCTGTCCACCAGAGGTCAGACCTCTGGCGGGGGTGAACGTGCGTGACTCACTTCACTCAGGGCTGTCGCGTCACGTCGTCACGTCAAGTCGCTGTCTTGTCTCTGCGAAGCCTCTCGTTCGCTCGAAATCGAACTCAGATGCTGGTCCAAACTCCCAGGCTCAGGCTCAGGCTCAGGCTCGGGGCCGAGCCTCCGCTCCGCATCCGGCTCCGCTTGGTAGCCTGGCTCGTGGGCGACGGGTTGTTCGGTTCCCTCAGGTGAGAACCGGGAATCACGTCGCTCGTTCCACTCGACCGAATCCATCGGTTCAGGTGGCGCATCGCGCATCAAGTCATCCCGCTGACGTTGTTGAAAATTTTGAAGATAACGATCCGCGGCCTTTCGTTGCTTGCTCTGAATGAGCATAAACACCCCAAATGCCGCAATCGCCAACACAATCCGCTCTGTCGTCAGGATCATCCACTTCACTCCCAGGGCGCATGACGCCTGTGATGCATCCATTGTACCAGATCGATAGCAAAAATCGGTCGGAGAGGCCGATCTCGGCGCGTCAACGCAGAAGAGCGCTTCCGAAGAAGCGCCCTCCTGTATCATGTGCGTGGTGGAGATAAGCGGATTCGAACCGCTGACCCCCTGCTTGCAAGGCAGGTGCTCTACCAGCTGAGCTATATCCCCGCATGTGCCGGGTCCGGCTGGTGGGCCTAAGTGGACTTGAACCACTGACCTCACGATTATCAGTCGTGCGCTCTAGCCAGCTGAGCTATAGGCCCCGGAAACAGACAAGTGATACTATAGCACGGGCCGGGCACGTAAAGCAAGAGTGCCCATAGAACAACACCGCCATGACAAGAGGACGCCGCTACATAACAAAACGACCCTGCCCACGCCGCGGACATGCCTGCGGGTAGTCAGGGCCATCACCTGTCCGCACGGGAGCCGATGAGGGCATCGCTAGACTGCAGCTGACGCATCTTCAGCGAGTTCTTCCGGATTCCACGCAACAAGACTGCCATCTTCATCGACACAGTAGATCTTGACTTCATCACCGATCACAGCAAACTCCATAAAACAGTTCCAGCAGTAAAACTGGTTGTTGCCGATCTTCCCGATATCACGACAATTACAGTGCGGACAACGTTCCACGCGCTCTCACTCCTCCACCATGTACCTTTCACGTAAAGCCTGCCCAAAAATCCTACAAACTATCCAGGCGAGCGGCGCGACCGCGCAAGCGATCGACGATGGCACGAAGCCGCCCGACCGCGGCTTGGACCTCATCCTCGCTGTTCTGCGACGAGAAGCTGAAACGCACGGAAGACTCCGCCAAATCACTGGCCATCCCCTGCGCCAGCAACACATGCGAGGGCGCCACGTTCCCCGCCGTACACGCAGACCCCCCAGACGCCGCGACGCCGTCGAGATCAAGATTCATCAGAAGCGTCCCCGCCGAAATACCAGGGATCGCAAAGTTGACAATGTGAGGCGAACTACCGAGTGACTCGTGAATGGCCGCATCCGGAATCGCTCCGGCAAGCTCCCGAACAAATCGCGATCGCAACCGTCTGACCTGCGCTTCGCGAAATTCGCGTTCTTGCACCAGCAACTCGACAGCTCGGGCAAACCCTGCGATCCCCGCAAGATTCTCAGTGCCCGGTCGCCGACCCCTTTCCTGTGACCCGCCGCGCAACGGAGTCCGGAAAGGCGTCCCCGTGCGCAGGTACAAAGCCCCGACACCCTTTGGGCCAAACAACTTGTGCCCGCTAAATGATAATGATGACACAGGACAGGCTTTTACGTCAATAGGTTCTGACGAAATGGCCTGAACGGCATCCGAATGAAAGGGCACACCCCGTTCATGCAAGGCCACCGCCAGCGTCTCGATGGGCTGCCGCGCGCCCGTCTCGTTGTTCACCCACATGATGCTGACAAGTCCCGTACGGCCTGTCACCTGCTCCAGCACGCGCGCCGCGTCCACGCGGCCATCCGTTTCCGGAGACACGGCCGTCACCTCATACGTGAGTTCGCGCAACCAGTCGCTGACGTGCAGGACAGCATGGTGCTCCATGGAAGAGGTCACCAGGTGGCGTTTGCCTGTGGCCGGCAAGATTCCCGCCAAAGCCAAGAAGTCCGCTTCCGTGCCACCACTCGTGAAGATGATCTCGGACTCCCTTGCGCCAATCGCGTCAGCAACCGTCCCACGGGCCCGGTCCAGCGCCGCGAGCGCCGCCCGCCCGTACCCGTGAACGCTCGACGGGTTGCCGAACACGCCGCCGGCCAAAAACGGTTCCATGGATTCCACGACTCGTGGGTCAAGAGGCGTCGTGGCCGCGTTATCCAGATAGATCCCCGTCATGACCTCACTCCTTTGCCACGCTCCGTTCAAACCCTCGACGAACTAGATATAGAACATGATCGACCCGTGTTCCTGTTTGCCCCACATATCGATCAAGTCAGCGATACTCGTACTGTCCAGCACCTGCTCGATGCTCGTCCGCAGTTCATTCCAGAATGCTTCCAGCCCATCCCCTGAATCCTCCACCAGACTGATCGGCCCCTCAAGAATCCGCAACACTTCTCCAGCCGAGATTTGATCGGCCGGCCGCGCCAGCGTGTACCCGCCATAGGCCCCACGAACGCTTCTCACCAGTCCAGCGTTGCGAAGCGGCGCGATCAGTTGTTCCAGATAGTGGTCTGACAGTCCCTTGCGCTCTGCCACCGACTTGAGCGACACGGGTCCCTCTTGACCGGAAACGCCGAGGTCCACCATCAGTAAAAGTCCGTAACGGCCCTTCGTCGACACCTTCAAAAACAAGTCACCACCAAGTCCATCCTGTCATTTCCACTATACCACAGGTTTCGCCCGGCAAATGTGATCATTTCTATAACTCTGTGAATCAGGATCCAGCCTCCCACTTGCGCGGGTGAATGCGGCTTTCCGTGCCGAGTTCCCCCGGTTCATAAAACCGTTGTCCAACCAATTCCTCCGGCAAATAGGCCTGCGCCACATAGTGTCCGGGATAGTCGTGCGGATACACGTACGTCTTGGCTCCATCATCAGCCCGCGGATAGTGTCGATCCCGAAGGTGGGCCGGCACCACGGCATGGGGGAGACTGGCAATGGCTTGCTCCACGCGGCCGAGCGCCTGAACGACGCTGTTGGACTTGGGCGACTCACACACGAAGATAATCGCTTGCGCAACCGGGATCCTCGCCTCAGGCATCCCCACCGCCTCAACCGCTTGCAGTGCCGCGACCGCCTGCGTGAGCGCCTGGGGACTGGCCATGCCCACATCCTCACTGGCGTGAACGATCAGCCGGCGGACGACGACCCTTGGATCGACACCGGCGGTCAGCATCCGCATGCACCAGTACAGCGCCGCGTCACTGTCGCTTCCACGCAGGGACTTGCCGAAAGCACTCAGCATGTCGTAGAGGACCGTCTCATCCATTTGGCCGGCAACGCCTTGAATCGCCTCGGTCACGTGCGAACGCTCCACCGCCGTCGTCCCTTCACCCACTTGGCGCGCGCATCCGATCGCCCACTCAAGGGCATGGAGGCCCTTGCGCAAATCGCCGCCCGCATAGCCCACGAGCAACGACCAGGCGTCCGCCGCCACCTCGATGGCTTGACCGCCATACCCTCGCTCCGGATCGAGCAGTGCCTGCCTCAATACAGTTTCGACGTCGCCTGCAGTCAGCGAATGCAACTGGCACACCTGCATCCGGCTCAGCAGTGCCGACGTCAGACAAATTCGCGGATTCTGTGTCGTGCTCCCGATCAGATAGACGATGCCTTGCTCCACAGCCGGCAAGAGAACATCCTGTTGCGTCTTCGTATAGCGATGAATCTCGTCGACAAACAAGACAGTCTCTTCGCCATAGTAACGGCGCTGGTCCTGTGCCTGGGCAAACTGTTCCCGCAATTCCTTGGCACCCGACGCGACGGCCGACAGCTCGATCAAGCGCGCGCCCGCGTGGTTCGCCAACAGTTTCGCCAGTGTCGTCTTGCCGGTCCCAGGCGGCCCCCACAACACGACCGACAGCAGCCGCCGTTCCGAGAACAGCTTGCGCAATAGCCGGCCTTGCCCAATCAAATGAGCTTGACCCACGAATTCCTCGAGTGTGCGCGGACGCATGCGCTCCGGTAGGGGCAGCCCTGTAAAGGAGCCCGCCCCGCCACCTTGTGCTGTGCTCACGCGCTGGCGGCTGCCTGGACCGCGGACAGCGTCTTGTCGACGTCCGCGTCCGACACATCAAAATGCGTGACAAACCGCACGGTCCCCGCGCCAAACTCCGTCGCCAACACGCCGCACTCGGCCAGCCGCGCCAGAAAGGCCGCGGGCGAGAGGGCCAGGCCGCTGACGTCGGCAATGACGATATTGGTCTCGACCAGGGCCGGATCCAGCGTCAGACCGCGGATCTCCGCCAAACCTGCGGCGAGCCTGCGCGCCTTCTCATGGTCCTGCGCCAGTCGGTCCACCATCTGCGTCAGCGCGATCAGCCCAGGGGCTGCGATCACGCCTGCCTGACGCATGCCGCCGCCGAGCATCTTGCGCCATTTGCGCGCCCGTTCAATCAATTCGCGCGTGCCAAGCAGCAAAGACCCTATCGGAGCGCCCAGCCCTTTGGACAAACAGATCTGCACCGTATCCGCCGCTGCAGCGAAGTCTGCAATGGGTGTACCTGTGGCCACCGCCGCATGAAACAGCCGCGCCCCATCCAGATGGACAGGGACGCCATGCGCATGGGCCAACTCATGTACGGACTGCATGTACGCCACCGGGAGAATCGCACCGCCAGCGCGATTGTGCGTGTTTTCGAGACAGATCAGCGCCGTGCGGGGGTAGTGGATGTTCTCTCCACGGATCGCCGCACCGATGGCCGCGAGGGACATCTGCCCGCGCACCCCGGCGATCGTCCGCGTTTGCGCACCGGCCAGCGCCGCGATCGCGCCAACCTCATAGTAAAAGATGTGCGCATCGGCCTCTGCGATCACTTCATCGCCGGCGCGCACCTGCGCCAACACCGCCACTTGATTGCCTTGCGTACCGCTAGTGACAAGAAGGGCTGCCTCCTTGCCGAGCATTTGCGCGGCCGTTTCCTCGAGCTTGTGGACTGTTAGGTCCTCTTGGTATACGTCGTCTCCCACCTCGGCGTTGGCCATGGCCATCCGCATGTCGGCCGTCGGTCGCGTCACGGTGTCACTGCGCAGATCAATCATGTTGGATGCCCCCTGTCGTTCCGGCCATGGCCGGTGTCTTTCTTGGAAGCGGCGCCAGGTGCAGCACCTCCCACTGCGCCGGGGCCACCGGTCCCGGTGCCCCCATCATCAAGTCCGAACCACTCGAGGTCTTGGGAAAGGCAATGACATCGCGCAAGGAGTTCTGGCGAGCCATGAGCATCACGATGCGATCGACGCCAAAGGCGATCCCGCCGTGCGGAGGCGTGCCGTAGTCAAACGCATCGAGCAAAAATCCGAATTTTTCTCGAACCTCGTCATCCGCCAAGCCCAGTGCACGAAACATGCGCTCCTGCAACTCCCGTTCGAAGATCCGCATCGAACCGCCGCCGATCTCGTAGCCGTTTAGCACCATGTCGTACGCCTGCGCCCGCACCCGACCAGGATCCGACTCGAGTGCCGAGAGATCCTCTGCCATCGGCCGGGTGAACGGATGATGCTCCGCCACGTAGCGGGCCGCGTCCTCGTCGTAGGAGAGCAAGGGAAATTCGGTGATCCAACAGAATTCCAGGGCCGCCTCATCAATCAGACCCAAGGCCCGTCCAAAGTGCTGCCGCAACGCTCCCAGCGAATCCGCCACGACCTTTTTGCTGTCGGCGACAAAGAGAATCAAATCGCCCGTCCTTGCCCCCGTCTTGCGGACGATCGCCTGGAGCTCGTCCGGTGTAAAGAACTTCGTGATCGAGGACCGCAACCCGCCGTCTTCCACGATAACCCACGCGAGACCCTTCGCCCGATAGCGCGCCGCGATCTTCCCAAGATCGTCGATCTCCTTGCGACTGTAGCTTCCACACCCTGGCGCAACAAGCGCCTTGACTTGCCCGCCCCGTGCCAACGCGTCCGCAAACACCTTGAACGCCGTGCCGCGAATCACGTCCGAGAGATCGCACAGTTCGAGCCCGAAACGCAAGTCTGGCTTATCCGACCCGAAGCGTTCCATGGCATCCTGATAGGTCAAACGCGCAAAGGGTCGGCTGACCGTCGCCCCGATCGCCTTGGCAAACAGTTCCACCACCATCTGCTCCATCATGTCCTGAAGATCCTCCATCGGGACAAACGATGTCTCGATGTCGACTTGCGTAAACTCAGGCTGGCGGTCAGCGCGCAAGTCTTCATCGCGAAAACACCGGACGATCTGAAAATAGCGTTCAAAACCCGCCACCATCAACAACTGTTTGAACAATTGCGGCGACTGCGGCAAGGCATAGAACTCCTCAGGATGTGTGCGCGAGGGCACAAGATAGTCGCGAGCCCCCTCCGGCGTGCTCTTCGTCAACATCGGCGTCTCGACTTCAAGAAATCCCCGCTCGTCGAGAAAACCTCGAATCGATTGATAGACGCGATGGCGCAAGGCAAACGTGGCTTGCATCTCGGGACGTCTCAGGTCCAAATACCGGTATTTCAAGCGAATGGACTCATCCGCGTCCAGCCCGTCTTCAATCGCAAACGGAGGCGTCTTGGCGGTGTTTTGGATGATCAGTCGGGTGACCTCCACCTCGATCGCCCCCGTCTGCAGCTTCGGGTTGATGGCTTCGGGGGCGCGGCGCACCACCTTCCCCTGTACGGTCACCACGTATTCACTGCGCAGCCGCTCGGCGGCAACGCGGGCGGATTCCTCGACGTCCACCCGAAACACCAGTTGCACGAGGCCGCTGCGGTCGCGCAAATCGATGAAGATCACGCCGCCGAGGTCACGCCGTGTCTGAACCCAGCCGGACAGGACCACCTCAGAGCCTGCCTGTTCCACACGCAAGTCCCCAGCATGATGGGTGCGTTTCATTGCGATCCCTCCTGGTTGTTTGTCTCGTTGCCCGGGAAACGCTCAGCATCGACCGCCTTGACCAGCGGATCGCGCATTGCCACCACCGCAGCCACAACGTCTGCCAAGGAAACCGTTCGCTGTTCCTTCGTCTGCAGATCCCGAACCGTCGCTACCCCTCGGAGAACCTCATCGTCCCCAAGGAGAATGGCCACACGCGCACCCAGCCGATCCGCTGTCTTCAGTTGACTCTTTAAACTGCGCCCGAGGTAGTCCGCGTCCGCGGGAATCCCTGTGGCACGCAATGACTGCAACAATCGTACAGAGGGAGACTTCGCTGCGCTGCCCAGCGCCAGCACAAAGGCAAATGGCTGCACCCCATCCTCTGCCCGCTCTCCGTTCGCGGCACGAGCGAGAATCAGCCGCTCCATGCCCCCGGCAAAACCGACACCTGGCAAGTCGGGGCCACCAAACCCGGCGACCAGTTGGTTGTAGCGTCCCCCGGCCAAAATCGTGCTCATCGCGCCGATGCTGTCTTCCATGAATTCGAAGGCCGTCCGCGTGTAGTAGTCAAGTCCCCGAACCATGATCGGGTTCACGACATACGGCACGTCGAGATCATCCAGATAGGCGCGCACCGCGGCAAAGTGGACCCTACAATCCTCACACAGCGAATCCGTGATGGTGGGCGCTGTCAGGACGCGCGGATGATCGCGATCGACTTTGCAGTCGAGGATGCGAAGTGGATTCTTTTCATAGCGTGACTGGCAATCCGCACACAACTCCTGCACAACTGGTGCGAGGTGCGTGAGGAGTGCCTCCTTGTGCGCCACACGGCACGTGGAACAGCCCACGGAGTTGATCTCCAGGCGAAACGACTTCACCCCGACCGTTGACAGGAAACGATGTCCGAGTTCGATCACCTCGGCATCGACTCGCGGATCATCGACACCGATCACTTCGACCCCGTACTGGTGCAGCTGGCGAAAACGGCCGGCTTGTGGTTTCTCGTAGCGAAACATCGGCCCGTAGTAAAACCACTTTACCGGAAGCGGTCCGCCGTACTGCTTTTGCTCAACGAACGCACGTACGGCCCCTGCCGTCCCCTCAGGTCGGAGCGTGATGGAGCGGTCGGCGCGATCGCGAAACGTGTACATTTCCTTCTGGACGATGTCAGTGGTATCCCCGACGCCGCGCTCGAACACTTCCGTGTGCTCGAAGATCGGCGTCCGCACTTCCCGGTACTGGTATAGACTGAACAGTTCCCGCGCCTGCGCCTCAAGGTACTGCCACTCCGCCGTGTCGACCGGCAACAAGTCCGCCGTTCCCCGCGGTTTTACATACTCCGCCACTTGGCCCACCCCTTTTTCAAACGTAAAAAGACATCGTTCGTCCCGAGGGACGAACGATGTCTGCATCGCCCGTGGTGCCACCCTGCTTGTGCGCATCAGGCTCTCCCTTGGCGCACCGCTCGTTGTCGGTTTCGATAACCGGGACGTCCCCGGAATCCGCTTTGGCGGCAGGCGCTGACAGTGCCTGTCCGCGGCTGATGCGTTTACAGATTGTCTCACAGGTGTCTTTCGCGCAATGGCATTCGGCAAGGACGCTCTCAGCCACGTCGTCCTCTCTCTGGGCCAGCAACATGACGCTACTCTCCTGATCTGCGACCAGTATGGAATTTATCGGCATTATAACAGCAATGCCCCCATCGCGTCAAGTCGGCGCGGTGGCCACGGACTCGCCGACCGTGCAGTGAGTCCGTGGTGTTATGGATCCTCCTCAGCGAGAAGCAGGCCAGCTTCCATCCTCCAGCTACCTCACCTTACTGCTGATACAACACTTCACACGTGATGCCCGGAACGTTTACGGCTCCGCTCGCCTTACCGAGTGCCCTTTCGCCCATCACACCTTGCGTACCCACAATCGTCCACTTCCCAGAGGGGAGTGTGAAAGACTGGGCGCCATTCGGATTGTAGATCACCACGATGTTGTCCCAGCGATCCCCGTTGGCATGATTCGTCAGCTCAAACTCCACAGTGTTCGAAGGGCTGGTGAGAAACTCAAGATTCTGGCGAATCTGTGCTGCCGTCGTCATCCGGAAGGCAGGGTGGTCGAGACGCAGGTGAATCAGCCCGGCGTAGTAGTTAAACACGGACGGGTACTCCGCCTTGCGCGCCCAGTTGAACTCGTTCACGGCATCGCCTGCATTGTAGCTGTTGCCATTGCCCCCTTTGGTGCGTAGCATCTCCTCGCCACCTTGCATAAAGGCTAGGCCCTGAGACGTCATCACCACCGACTGCGCGAGTTCATCCATCAAAATGCGGTCCGCCTTGGACGTCTGGGGGTTGCTGAGTTTCAGCTTATCCCACAGCGTGTAGTTATCATGCGACGTCACGTAGTTGACCGTCTCCGACGGGGCTGCCGCAAAGTCCTGGATGCTGCTGTTGTAATAGACGCTGCCAACGACGCCGTTCTCGATGGCGGGAACGAAGCCGGGCGCTCCCATCGCGAAGCCTGGAGCCGTCGGCTGGAACACATTGGCCTCGATCGCGTTTCGCAGGTTGTCATTGAAGACGCCGATGCCCAGACCCTTCTGCTTCCCCTTGACCAACAGTTGATCGGCGGGAAGTCCGGATGTTCCACCAGTCCACGGCTCGCCATACAGGATGATGTTCGGATCGATCGCATGAAGTTCTTGTGACACTTTCGTCATCGTGTTGACGCCAAGCAACGCCATCAGGTCAAACCGGAAGCCGTTGACGTGGTACTGCGTGACCCAGTATTTGAGAGAATGCAGGATGAACTTCTCCACCATCGGCCGCTCACTGGCCACTTCATTCCCGACGCCGGAACCGTTGTAGTAGTTGCCCTCGTCATCCGTTCTCCAAAAGTAACCAGGAACCAGCGTGTTCAACGCATCACCGTCGATCGCGAACGTGTGGTTGTACACGACGTCCATGATCACGCCAATGCCTGCCCTGTGGAGTGCCAAGATCATTTGCTTGGCTTGGGTGATACGCGCGGTCCCGGTTGGCGTGGTCGCGTACATCCCTTCCGGCACGTCAAAGTTTTGCGTGTCGTAGCCCCAGTTGTACGAGTAGCCCGGATCGGGAAATTCTTGAATGGGCATGATCTGCACGTAGTTGACGCCAAGCTGTTTCAGACTGTCCACGCCCGTCGACACACCGTCCGGGCCGTGCGTCCCGCGCTCCGTGAAAGCCAAGTACTGACCCGGATGGCGAAAACCGCCATTTGGATCGATCGAGAAGTCCCGAACACTCACCTCATACACCACGGCATCCACCGGGTTCGACACCCCACGATAGTGGTCCCCCTGCCAGCCAGGCGGGTTGGTCGCTGCTAGATCCACGATCTCCCCACGCGTGGCGTTCGGCGCGATGGCCGTGGCATAAGGATCGACAGCTGTCGCCGACTGCCCGTCGATCGTAACTTGATAGAGGTAATACCAGCCGTTCAGGTTGCCCGGTACAGTCACGTCCCAAGTCCCGTTGACGCCCGGTTGCATCGGGACCTGTTGCGTCATCGCCCCATTTGCCGAATTAAACAACTGTAAGACCATGGCCGATGCGGTCGGTGCCCACACGCGAAAACTCGTAGCCTTTTGCGTCCATGTGTTGCCCAAGTCATGGCCGGTATACGTGTACTGCGGCAGACTGAGAACGTCGCGCGGCACGATCGCCGCCGATTTGAAGCCCGTTGCGTTCAGCTCAAGCGCATCCGCGACACTGGGCGCGGTCATCAACTTTACTCGGACGAGCGTGGTCTGCATTCCCACGTCGCTGGTTGGCAGCGTCTGTCCAGGGTTGTTGATCGAATCGTACACGGCGTTGTCCAGCGGCACGTACCAGATGGTGACCTTGCCACCTCCGGCCGGGACGGTCAGCGTGACGTTCTGACCGGGGTAGGCAGTCGACCAAGAACCACCGACCACCACCTTGTAGTGGTATGTACCCGCTGACAAGGTCGCTGTGAACGCATACAGATTCGGGTTGACTTCACTCATGGCTGTCTGACTGGACGTTGGATCCCAGTTCCCTGAATCCCCTAATTGCGTCTGAAAATCCCCCGCCACGACCGCCTGCACGGTCTGCGCCGTCGTCACCTCGGAAACCGGAATCATCTGCCCGGTGGTTTCATCCGTCACGGAAAACGACGTGCCTTTACCCATCGTGACGGCTTGATTGAGGCTTGCAAGCACCGTATGGGCTCCATCCAAAAACGCGCTGTCAATCGAGGGCACAATCGCCTGCTGCGCGGCCGCCTGAGAGTAAAATACTGTCGGGATCCCCGACACCAACCAGACTTGCGCCTCGCCATTGGTTACGTTAATGTACAGGTTCTGGTTGACGTCTTTTTGCAACCAGTTACCCAGACGGACGATGACGCCAACCTGCGTGTCGTTACCGGGGACTTCTGCCGTTGCGACCGCTCCGAACGAGTCAGTCCCTGTAAAATTGTACGCATTGCCGTTGCCATTCGTTGGTGCATAAGGCCACAGCCAGAGATTCCAGTTGGCGTAGTCGTTGTCGAAACGATGATAGTGGATGATGACCTTGGTCTCGGCCTGAGAGCTGGCCGCGGCAGGAACCGTTCCTTGAAACGTCATCACCACCGCAAAGACGACCGCCAACAACAGCGCCAGCCAAGCCGAAAAACGTGGGACTCTGCGCATTGCCAAAACCCTCCTCCAAACGTTTGCACCAAGCAAGCCAGACGCCCGCCTGGTGATCTTCACGAACGGCTTGCTTCCCTATCTCTATGCCTGCCGCCGCCCGCATGACGGGCAGATGCACGTCACACCCACCCGCTGTCCGGTCCAAACGGCGCCCATGCCCCACAAGACCGCCGGACCACGAGCTCATGCTCTACCGTAATGCCGCGCACCTCGAGCTGTGGTCGCGCCAACTGCTCGAGCAAGAGACGGGCGGCCGTCTGACCCAGTTCAAACACGTTGACGTTCATGGATGTCAGTGGCGGATTCGCCAATTTGGCCAATGGGATGTCGTTAAAACCTGTCACAGCCATATCCTCTGGAATGCGATAGCCAAGTTCACCTGCAGCCCGCATCGCACCGAAAGCAAGCACATCATCGGAGGCGACGACCGCACTCGGTCGGTCGGCCAGCGCAAGGAGGCGCACCATGCCTTGGCATCCTGCCTCTTCATGAAACTCACCCGAATACAGGAGATACGGATCCACAACGATCCCTCGCTCCTCCAGCGCCTGCGAGTATCCCGCCAGACGGTCGAGCGTCACGATCAGGTCCTGCGCGCCACCGATGAACCCGATGCGCCGGTGGCCTAGGTCGAGAAGGTGCGCCGTGACGTCGTAGGCCGCCTTTTTGTTGTCGTTGTTCACCCAGGAGACGGTCCCTTCGGCATCCGGGCGCCCAATCACCACCGTTGGAATGCCGTTGTCCAGCGCGATGTCCAAGAGTGGATCGTGCACCCTTGCCGTCAACAGGATCACGCCATCGACGCGCTTGCTCCGGGCCATCTGCGCGAGTCGCTGCCCGTCGTCCAGCCCATGCAAAGCGGTCGACAAGAAGATGTCGTACCCGGCCGTCTGTGCACTCTGAGCAATTCCACGCAGGACCTCCGGAAAAAAGGGGTTCTGCAGAAATTGTTCGATGGTATTGGGAATCAAAATGCCGAGCGTCTGCGAACTCTGTTTGACAAGACTGCGCGCCACGGCATTCGGATGGTAGTTGAGGTCCCGCATCACCTCCCGTACGCGATCGCTCGTCTCTTTGCTAATGCGCGGATTCTTCGCCAACACGCGTGACACCGTCGAGGGACTTACACCTGCACGGAGTGCCACGTCCTTGATATTTGACCCCATCAGGCATCCCCCACCCACAGCAGCAAGATCGTTTCACGGCCAGGCAACAGAAGGCGACTTGCGCGCGGCGCCACAGTCCCTTTGCCGGGGCCAAATACAACGGTCCATTGCCCTTCACCGCCCGGCTCCTGATCCCGAAGTCTCAGTTTGACAGGCGAGAGGCCGGAATTGACCGCCGCCAACAGCGTCTGGCCCTGTGTGTGCCGCAAAAATCCGTAGAGAAACCGGTTCTGACCCCGCCAGAGCGGACGCAATCCCCCTGTCCGCAAAGCCGGATAGCGCTTGCGGATCTCGTTCAATTCGCGATAGTGGGCCAAAAGGTCGGCATCCTGACGTTCCCTGTCCCAGATCATCCCTGCCCGGCAAAGCGGATCGCCCCCCCCAGACATCCCCACTTCGTCCCCGTAGTACAACAGAGGAGCACCGGGGAGAGTCCACTGCAAGAAGCTCGCCAGACGCATCCGCCTGCGATCTCCCTTGCACTCCGTCAGCAACCGTGGGGTATCGTGCGAATCGAGCAGATTCCAGAGCGTGTGCAATGTGGGCTCCGGATACAGCGAGCGAATGCGCTCGATCGCATCGTAGAAGTCGTGGGCGTTGCCGCTTCGTCCAGCCAACCACCGCAAGATCGCATCGCGTAGAGGATAGTTCATCACCGCATCAAACTCGTTCCCGCGAAGCCACGGCGTCGCCACTTGCCAGATCTCCCCACAGATCAAGGCGTCGGATTTCAGCGCCTTGATGCGCGTGCGAAAGTGCTGCCAGAACCGATGCTCCACCTCATCCGACACGTCCAAACGCCAACCGTCGATATCGGCCTCACGAATCCAATACTCGCCCACTTGACAGAGGTACTCCTCGACGTCCGGATGCGCGGTTCGCCACTTTGGCATGTTGGCCACGTAGCCGAACGTCTCGTAGTTGCGCTCTGTCAGGGACAAAGGCCACGAGTTCGCGTAGATCCAGTCCCGGTAAGCCGATTCTTCACCGCGCGCCTGAAGGTCCAGGAAAATCGGATGGCTGGCTCCCATGTGGTTGAAGACGGCATCCAGAACGACCCTGATACCGCGTTCATGACAAGCATTCACGAGGCGACGAAGGGTTTCGAGATCGCCGAACTGTGGATCGAGAGCAAAGTAGTCCACTGTGTCGTACTTGTGGTTGGATGGCGCCTTGAAGATCGGCGTCAGATAGAGAACGTCGACGCCTAGGTCAGACAGATGCCCAAGGTGCTCGATGATCCCTTGCAGGCTGCCTCCGAACACAGAGAAAGGAGTCGGCACGGACGTCCACTCCGCGTACGTGGCCGCGGAAGAGGAGCATGGCCCTTCGTTTGCTGCACGCGCAAACCGGTCTGGAAACACCTGATAGTACACGGCACCCCGAGTCCACTCAGGCGGGTCGAAACCGTCCCGTTCCCCCAGATAGGGCACCTCAAACGCCTCTCCAGACAGTGGCTCCCGTTCCGTCACACCCGCTCGGCTGAGGAAACGAGTGCCGCTTTGCCCTTGAATGCGAAACCAGTACTTAAAACGTTTGCTCTCCCGCGTGAGTCGCGCTTGAAACCAATCATGATGCGGCGCAGCGATCGCGAACAAATCGGCGTGCACAACGACGCGGGTGTCCTGCTCGCGGAACTTGTCGAAATGGATGACGTCCACCGTCTTCGCTTCTCCGGCCGCAAGGCGCAGGCGCACGACCAATGCCCCATCGTCTGCGTACGCAAACGGCTCGACCGACTCGTGGTAGGCAGAAAGAGCGACTGGATCGACGAGAGATCTGTCGGCACTCATCCTTTGATCGACCCCGCCGTCAATCCTTTGGAAATGAGCGGGCTGAGCAAGGCAAATCCCAGCGTCAAAGGCACGGCACTGATCAACGCGGCTGCCGCAAATTCGCCCCATGCGTGCGACGCAAACTGACCACTGACCAAAGAGTACATGCCAAGGCCGAGGGTGAAGTTTTGGGGTGACTGCAGCACCACACTGCCCAACACGTACTCGCTGTACATCCCAATCAGTGAAAGAAAGAAGATGACCGCCAGCATCGGCCGGGCCAGCGGAAGGATAACCCGCCAGAAAACCACCCAGT
>JAPNUJ010000058.1 GCA_026627155.1 Bacillota bacterium
TGAGCCACAAACGCGGCCACGGCCACGCGCGCGAATGCCTCGTTCTCCGACAGGGCGGTAAACGTCACAGACATCTCGTTTCCACGTTTCATCACGCTTCCTCCTTCATTGCAAAAAGCGCATCTTCACGCTTTTTGTAAATCACCATGATTTTTCGCAACCCCGAGATATCAAAAAGTCTGGCCACATTGGAGGGAACGCCGACGATCGCCACTTCGCCACCACATGACTTCAGATTGCGATAGCGACCCAGAATCACGCCCAGTCCAGAACTGTCCATAAAGGTCAGTTCCGCCAGATCGAAGATGAGACGAAGCGCCCCAGTGCGCTCCAATTCCTTGTCGATGAGGCTGCGCACTGCACTCGCCTCGTGATCATCCAGTTCACCGCACAAGGAAGCGATGACCACGGACCCGCGACGCGCTGTCTCCAGTTTGACTTTCATCCTGCTAACCCCCCGGATGGCGGCGCCCGACGCCTCCTACTCACGCTGCCGACAATCTCTTGTCTTGCCATCTTGAGTTCGTGCCGGCCTGCCAACTTTCCTGCAACCTGGCAAAACTAGTGGAATTCCGCCCCATTTCGACAGGATGCGTCAGGCAACATTCACGGCAGTAGCCAAGGATGAGTACGATTTGATAAACTGTAATGGCGTCGAGGACAAGATTCCGAGAGAGAGGCTCGCTCCATATGATCGCTGATTATGAGTCGCACACATTAGGCGCCAAGATCCGTTCCCTGCGTCTGGCAGCAGGTCTGACGCAGGGGCAACTGGCCCAAGGAGAGATCACGCCAGGGCTCATCAGCCAGATCGAATCCAACCGGGTGGCCCCATCGGCACGCGTGATTGAATTGATCGCTGAGCAGATTGGGGTCGAACCTGCAGAACTCCTGCTCGAAGTCGAGGCGCGGAGTCGTCAGTTGCAGCAGTTGCGTCGCGCACGGGAACGCCTTCAAGCCGGCAACGGTGCAGGTGCAGACGCAGTATTGCGGGACATCGGGCTAGATCAGGTCCTCTACGTACCCCCAGCGGAATTGAAGCTACTGAAGACATTTGCCAAGGAACTGCAAGGGGATGACGTGCAAACTCGAAAGATGTACGCGGAAGTCGAATTGGAGGTGTTCCTGAGCGGAGACACGGCACTTGCAGCGGAGAGTATGCAGCGTCAGGGCGACTTTCTTTTGAAGACAGGACAGAGCGCCCTCGCCTACTACAGCCTGGATCAGGCCAAACGCTTCTTGTTGCAGTCCGCGCCGGACGACTGGTCACGTTTTTTTGCGCTCAGCCGAAACATGGCCCTCTGTGCCTATCAGTTGCAAGACAGCCAACGCGCCCTTTTTTTGGCCAAAGAAGCGGAGAGCTACCTGGATCGGGTGGAGAGTCGCGAGGACGCGGTCGAGGTATACCACCTCATGAGCGCGCTGTATATCGAGGTCCAGGACCTCGAAAAGGCCCTGGCCTATGCGAAGCGAGCCAAGACCCTGTACCAGGAACTCATGTGGGATGAAGCGGTTCTCGATGCCACCATGAATCAAGCTGTCATTCATCGTCTCCGCAAGCAGTACCAACAGGCGATGAAGATCCTTCCTGGGCTGATCAACGACTACTACCTGCAGGGGCGACCCGTTCGCCAAGCCAACGCCTGGATCGAACGAGCCGTGTGCGAGCACCACCTCGGGCTCTTTGAAGACGCCCGCCGAAGCCTTGACCGGAGCCGGTCGCTCGTCCCCCCAGACTCAGTCGAGTACGCGGGTGCCGAGCGGGCTCGCGCCGATCTTCTCACGGCGTTGGGTCAAACCGCAGACGTCCCAGACTTGCTGGAGACGGCCGTACGCCTGTTCTTGCAACATGAAGCCGTGACGGAGGCGATTTCCGGACTCCAGGCGCTCGCTCGTCACTATCGCAAAAGCGGCCAGGGCCTGCGGGCCAAGGGATGTCAAGCCCGCGCCAACGGCTTGCGCATTCGCGCAGACAACGCCCGTAGAACCCTGGAACTGTCCGACCAAGTGGTGGACATCCGCGCTTGACCCGCTGACCCGCACGTTGCCCTAGCGCCCTTAGCGCCCTGCCCCTTGCAGAAACATCTGTCGGAGCGACCGGCCGAGCATCTCGGTCAACGATACGCGGTCCACCGCAGACACTGTGTAGAGAGGGTACTGCGCAAGGACTTTGCCACCTTGCAGGATTCGCACGGAGCCTGCGAGTTGGCCGCGGGCGACAGGTGCCACCAACGGCCGGACCTCGGTGACGGCATGCCCCACCGTGGTTTGATCGACTTTGTTTTGCAGCAAGTAGGCCGTCTGCCGCGTGGTGACGGCAACCGCCTGGCTCTGTCCGCGAAGAACAGGCACCTGCATCACAGTTTGACCCTTGGCATAGAGCAATTTTGCGTCATAATGACTGAATGCATAGTCCATCATCTGGGTGACTTCTGCGTTCCTCACCTTGGAGGTCGGCTCGCCCAGCACCACGGCGATCATGCGGAGATGATTACGCCGTGCTGATGCCGCGAGGCAGTACTTGGCCTCGCTTGTAAATCCAGTTTTGAGCCCATCCATTCCAGAATAGAAACGAATCAGCTTGTTGGTATTGACCAGCCAAAAGGGCTTTTCGGACTGTTTGCGAAGATGGTCGCTGTAAAGCCCCGTATAGGCCGTAACCCCCTCGTGGCGGAGCAAATCCCGGGACAGGACGGCAAGGTCATAGGCAGACGAATAGTGATTGGCAATCGGTAGCCCATTGGGGTTGGAAAAGTGCGTGTCCTGAAGTCCTAGGGCGCGAGCCTTGTCGTTCATCATACGGACAAATTGCGATTCCGAGCCAGCAATGTGTTCCGCCACGGCCACAGCTGCATCATTGGCCGACGCCACGGCAATGCCTTTGATCATCTCGGACAGCGACATTTTCTCCCCGGGCTCAAGAAAGATCTGGGAGCCTCCCATACTGGCCGCATAGTCGGAGGTTCGCACCGAGTCATTCATGTGCACCTGACCGCGTTCAAGTGCTTCGAACACCAAGAGCAGCGTGGCGATCTTAGTCACACTGGCGATGGGCAAACGCTCGTGTTCATTTTTTGCAAACAACACCGTTCCGGTCGAGGCGTCCATCAGCACAGCGGACCGAGCCTGTGCCGCCAAGGCAGGGGCTGGCCGACTGTCGGTGGACACGTGCGCCGCAGCCGCTCCTGCACCGATCGACAGCAAACTTCCTAGACAGGCACTCGTCCCGATCACTTGCATCGCCTGGCGCCAACCCCTGAGGCGAAACCATCCGGGCATCGAAACTCCTCCTCTAGCGGCCTGTGCGGGCCACTGGTCAAGTCATGGAGGTAGTGTGTTCGAAGCCCGACCAAACTATGCCACGTGCCCCTCTTCGTCCACCCGCCCGTGAATCAGCACAGGGGCTTCAACCGGGGACTCTGACCATGCGTAGGCTTCTGACAGCCGCGCCGCCATCTCCGCCAACTGCGACTCATCTGCCGCGTGCAGCGTGGCGATGGGCTGACCTGCCTTGACCGCATCACCGGGTCGCGCATGTAACACCACGCCCACGCGATGGTCGATCGGCTCGCCAAGCGCTGCGCGTCCCGCGCCGAGTTCTGCGGCCACTTGACCGATGACCAAGGCATTGACCGCACTGACGTATGCGGCTCGTGTGGCAAGGACGGGGTGCTGGACGGGGGCCGTGGCCAAGGCGAGACCCGACGCGCCACACTCGCCCCCTTGCGCTCGGATCCACTCTTCGAACTTTGCGTATGCCGCCCCGCTGCCCACCGCATCGCGCACGCGCTTTTCGGCTTCTGACTGCCCGACACCGAGAGCCAGGCGCACCATCTCTGAACTCAGCACCTCAGACACCCGCAGCAAGTCCTCAGGTCCCCGTCCCCTTAGGGTCTCGGCTGCCTCGAGAACTTCCAAGGCATTGCCCACGGCGCATCCAAGCGGCTGATTCATATCCGTGATGACGGTCACCACGCGACGATTCAACTGCCCTCCAATACTGACCATCGCGCGTGCCAACTCGATCGCCGACTCGCGCGAGGACATGAAGGCCCCCTTGCCCAGCTTCACGTCGAGCACGATGTTGTGAGCCCCCGACGCAATTTTCTTGCTCATGATGGACGAAGCGATCAGTGGGATCGAGGGAACCGTTCCCGTTACATCGCGCAGGGCGTACATCTTTTTATCTGCGGGAGCCAGATTCGCGGTCTGCCCCGCAATCACCACCCCTACGCTGCGCACCAGAGAGAAGAATTCATCGAGGCTCAGATCCGTGCGAAACCCCGGGATGGATTCCAGCTTGTCGATCGTCCCCCCAGTATGGGCCAGTCCCCGTCCCGACATCTTCGCGACGAGAACTCCACAAGCCGCCGCGATCGGCCCCACCAGCAAAGACGTCTTGTCACCAACCCCCCCACTGCTGTGCTTGTCCGCCGTTCGTTCGCCGAGTGAGGACAAATCAATCAGGTCACCACTTTGCGCCATGACTTGCGTCAGGTGTGCCGTCTCCCGCGCGGTCATGCCGCGAATGCACACCGCCATGAGCCAGGCCGCCATCTGGTAGTCCGCGACGTCGCCCGACACATAGCCCAAGACAAAGTCTTCAATTTGCTCGCGGGTCCATTCTTGACCGTCGCGCTTGATGGCGATCACATCCGCTGGTCTCAACGATCAGGCACCTCCAACAAGGGATAAAAGCTGTTACCGAGCGACCATGGAACTGACAAGTGGGCTGCTATGGTGGCCCCGAGGTCCGCATAGGTGTCCCGTCGGCCCAAGGGAAGCAACCGCTTCATCCACCGTCCGAATGCGAGGAGGGGGACCGCTTCACGGCTATGATCCGTGGAGGCGGTCGTAGGATCGCAGCCGTGATCCGCTGTGATCAGAAGCAGGTCTTGCGAGGACAGCTGCGCCAGAATTTCAGGCAAGCGCGCATCGAATGCCTCGATCGCGCGACCGAATCCGATAGGATCATTGCGGTGCCCGTACAGCGAATCAAAATCCACCAAGTTCGTGAATATGAGTCCCGCCGCCGAATCCTCGCGCATCGCGCGCAGCGTCTGCGTCACGCCGTCATCGTTGCTCTCGGTGTGCACAGCTCGGCTGATCCCCTGCCCGCCGTAGATGTCTTCAATTTTGCCGATGCCGGTCACAGTAAGACCGTGGTGGACAAGTTCGGTCAGCAGCGTCGGACCAAAGTCGCGCGAATAGTCGCGACGGTTCGCCGTTCTGCGAAAGTCTCCAGGTTTCCCGATGAAAGGACGAGCGATTACGCGTCCTACGGCATGCTCACCGACTAGCAGATCGCGCGCGATGTGGCACATCCTGTAGAGGTCCGCGACGGGTATCACATCTTCATGGGCCGCAATCTGAAACACGCTGTCGCCCGACGTGTAGACGATGACATCGCCAGTGAGCAGATGCTGCTCCCCGAGATCCTTGAGGATCTCCGTTCCACTCGCGGGCCTGTTCCCCAGCACATGTCGCCCAATGGCTTGCTCAAAAGCGCCGATGATGACCTCAGGAAAGCCGTTTGGGTAGGTGGGTAGCGGTTCGCGAAGCGTCACCCCGACAAACTCGAGGTGGCCGTTAGTGGTGTCCTTTCCCGCGGACTGCGGGACCATATGGCCGAAAGCGCCCGCGCCAAGATCGCCTGGATCTGCGGCCCCTTCAACCTCCGTGATCCGGCCCAGTCCCAGTCGCGCCAAGTTTGGAACGCGCAGCCCGCCCGACGCCTTGGCCGTATGCGACAGCGTATTCGCTTGCTCGTCGCCATAGCGCGCGGCGTCAGGGGCTTGCCCCACCCCGACTGAATCCAGTACGATCACGATGACGCGACGGTTCATCCCATGCACTCCCCTGTGTCTTGCATCGTCAAGCCCGCGGATGACTGCTCGCATAGGCATCCTGCAATCGCGTTCGGGACACGTGGGTGTAGATCTGGGTCGTCGAGATATCAGCATGGCCGAGCATCTCTTGGACTGCCCTCAGGTCGGCCCCGTTATCGAGCAGGTGCGTGGCAAACGAGTGTCGCAGCGTATGCGGTGTCAAATGGCTGGTGATCGAGGCCCTCTGTGCGTACTTTTTGATGATTTTCCAAAATCCCTGGCGCGTGAGACGGTCGCCCAGGTGGTTCACAAAGAGTGCCGACTCCTGACCATCCCGTGCCATCGCTGTTCGGGCACGCAACAGATAGTCCGATACCGCATCGCGCGCCAAGCGTCCAAGCGGCACGATGCGCTCCTTTGAACCCTTACCATAACATTGCAAAAAAGCGGCCGAAAGATTCACATCCGTCACTCTCAGGGACACGAGTTCCGACACGCGAATGCCCGTTGCGTAGAGTAACTCAAGCATCGCGCGATCGCGCAAACCCGCACGAGTCGCAGGGTTTGGACTCGCCAAGAGGCGCTCCACTTCTGCCGCCGTCAACACTCGTGGCAAACGCCGTTCCAGCCGCGGCGTATCAAGGTGTGCCGTCGGGTCCAGGGCGATCATCTGTTCGCGGGTCAGAAATGAATAGAAGGCACGCAAGCTCGCCACAGATCGAGAAATGGTTGCGGTTGCACGGCCCTTGTCCTGTAACGCCTGAAGGTACAGAACGACGGACGTCCGGTCCGTCTGTCCGATGTCGTTCATGCCACGCTGTAGTAAAAACTGCAGATAAGCGCGCAGATCCCGCTCGTACGACTCCAGCGTGTTGCGGGCCAGGGCCCGTTCCACCGTCACGTACTGCATAAAAGCGTCCAATGCAACATCCACAGCCAAGCCCCTCTTTGCATAACCGCAATCGATCGTAAACTCCCCTGATACTATTCCACAGTCAGCGGTCATTCCCCTGCCTCTTGATCACGGGCCCCCGAGAAGCGCGTCCGCGACAAAGTGCATGGCTCGTGACACGAAATGGCCATCTGCGGCATCAACGAAAAGGGCCTGCGTCACATGTGCGGTGAGCAGGCCCAGTGCTACTGTCATGCTGATGAACACCAACCCGTACCGAATCGTCTCGCGGCGCACGCTCAGTCCCCCGTCTCGTCCCATCAGTCCGTCGAGACGAACCTATGCCACGCGCTCACAAGATATGCACCGGTCTACGCCCCATGCAGGACATCCTCCAGCGGCGCGTACTCGATACCGAGTCCCTTGGCGACAGCCTCGTACGTCACGTGGCCCGCGTAGACGTTAACCCCCTTCGCCAGAGCCGGGTTGTCGCGAATGGCAGCGCGATAGCCTTTGTTGGCCAGTTGCAGCGCAAAGGGCAACGTCACGTTCGTCAGAGCCAGCGTCGAGGTGCGTGGCACGGCCCCTGGCATGTTGGCCACGGCGTAGTGGATCACGCCATGCTTCTCATACGTTGGGTGACTGTGCGTGGTCACCCGGTCGATCGTGGCAATCGAGCCCCCCTGATCGATCGCGACATCGACGATGACAGAGCCTTGTGACATCTGCCGGACCATCTCTTCGCTCACCAGCTTCGGAGCCCGCGAGCCCGGAATGAGGACGGCACCGACGAGCAGGTCGGCCGATCGCACGGCCAGTTCGATGTTGGCGTGATTCGACATCAGGGTCCGCAAGCGGCCGTCGAACTGATCATCGAGTTGACGCAGACGTTCCGGGTTGACATCGAGGATCGTCACATCGGCTCCCGTTCCGAGTGCCATGCGCGCAGCGTTCGTGCCGACGATCCCGCCCCCCACGATCACCACCTTGCTCGGCAAGACGCCGGGTACGCCCCCCAGAACAATGCCCTTTCCGCCGTGCGTCTTCTCCAAAAACTGGGCACCGATCTGCACCGACATGCGCCCGGCCACCTCGCTCATGGGGGTCAGAAGCGGCAAGGAGCGATCAGGTAATTGGATCGTCTCATAGGCAATCGCGACGACCTGCTTGTCCATGAGCGCTCGCGTCAGTTCCGGTTCTGGCGCCAAGTGCAAGTACGTAAACAGGATCAGATCACTGCGAAAATGCGTAAATTCCTCCGGCAGTGGTTCCTTCACTTTCATCACCATTTCGGCCCTACTCCACACGTCGGCAGCCTGTCCTACCAGTTCCGCACCGGCGGCCCGGTAATCGTCATCTGCAAAGCCACTCCCGATGCCCGCTTGCGCCTGCACGAGGACCGTGTGCCCCGCCGCGACCAATGAACGCGCACCGCCCGGCGTCATGGCCACCCTGTTTTCATTGTCTTTGATTTCTTTGGGAATCCCGATAATCACGTTGACCCCACTCCCCTTTCGCAAATGACCCCAATTGGACACATCATCCGATCAGCGCCACGGTCAGCCTCACCGTGACGATCTGGCTCAACGCGACGACCCTGGCACCTTGTAGGCAGACGCTTGCATCAGCCTCATGACCGTCTCGCGGCGATCCGGCTGAAGCGGGTCATCCAGCGCGAGCCTGTTCACACTTAGATGGCCGCAGCGTGTACATCGGTGTTCCACCATATACCCTTTTTTGCTATGTATGAAGACCCTCTCGGGGACCATCAACCCGCCACACTCAGCCGAACGATCGCCCGGTAGGTTGTCCAAGTGGAGACTGTGCAGACACTCCGGACAATGGTTTCGACATCCGCCTTGCTGCTTGGACACGGTCTCACCGCAAACGAGACAACGAAAAGATTCATTGCGCACAGTAAACCGTTTCGTCTCTCATCCCCCCTGTAGGAAGCCGTCACAAGTTCAACCATCGCGTGAGCGGCGCAGCGGTGCGAGACTCCAGGAACCCCGAAGCCAGGATCAGCAGTCCGGCTGCCACGTACAGAGCACCGAATGCCCATGACACTGCTGGCGAGGCACCTCGACTCACCGCAAAGCGGTTGAGCTGGACGCTCGCCGCCGTCCCAAGCAACACAGCGCCTCCCGTGAGTATATTCCAAGGTCCCAGCGCAAGCAAATCGAACACCGCACCACGCCAGCCAAAGGCGCCGATGGTCGCGCCCAGTCCCAGCCCAGCCACCGCCGCCCGAACGATCCAGATCGCGTGCGTGAGCAGAAACCCGACAGGAAACCTTGGAAGTTCGGATGCCACCCACATCAACAAGAGCAAGAGCAGGCCCTCTACTACATCCGTCGTTTGCCACCATGATGCACCCTGCGAACCCGACACGCTCTGGACAGCGGCTTGCGTCACCTGGATCAACGGGCTGCTGAGCTTCGGGAAAAACGCCAAAGACACCGCGGCAATGACAGTGACGGCGGCGTAGGCCACGGTGAACCGGAGCACGAGTCGGCGTAAGCCCTTCAGCGGCGGTCCCGTGTTCGCGCGAAACAAGATACCCGAACGACGCCCGGCCATAGCCTCCCCTCCTGCCACACACTATGACAGGAGCGCCACCGTTAGACGTTAAGCACGCAGGAACAAGAGGAGCCCCACCAATGTTTTGGCGTCTTCAAAGAGTCCGCTTTCGAGCCCTTTCACGATCTCGTCCCGAGAGATCGACTCGCACTCGACAAACTCGTCGTCATCGGGGTCTGACTCCCCTTCAATTAAATCCGTGGCCAGATACAGGTGCATGACCTCGTCAGAAAATCCAGGGGCCGTATAAAACGTCGACAGCTTCCGCCAATTCAAGGCCGTATACCCGGTCTCCTCACGGAGTTCCCGAATCGCTGCGAGCCCAGGGTCTTCCCCCGGTTCGAGTTTCCCCGCCGGCAACTCGCGCAGCGGCAACCCGACGGGATAGCGAAATTGCCGTACGAGCAACACGCGGTCATCTTGGGTCACCGCCAGCACGGCGACCGCTCCCGGGTGCTCCACGACCTCACGGCAACTCTGGTGACCGTTTGGCAGTTGCACCGTGTCCTTGCGCACGCGAATCATCTTTCCTTCATACAACCTTTCACTGCTAAGGCACGTCTCGCGATTGTCCGTCACGACGCGCGTCCACCTCCCCATGGGACCCTGTGGCATACACGCTCACTCACTCATCATACACTGAACAGTGGGAGGCCTGTCCATGCAATGTACCTATACGTCTACGCACATGACGCTGTCTGGAAGATCCGACGCGATTTGCCGCCATCTCGCCAACCTGTCCTTGCGCTACGGACCCGGCACGAGGCTGGTGCAGGTGTTGTCCACCGTCCCTGGACGCCCTGCCATCGTCTCGATGACGATTCGGTCCGTTTTGCGCGACACCCTACCCTGACGTCGAATCGGAGCTCTCCACTCGCGATCGACGAGCCAACGGATAGCCACAGGCCACCAGGATGGACAACAACAGCGCAGCGATGGCACCCATGCGCTGACTCGCGTCCCCGAGTGAAAAGGCGGCCAGCGCGACAATGGCGACCACTGTCGCCCAGACCGCGGCAGGACCGCCTTTCAGCCACGCCGAACGGAAGAACGGCCGCTGCGCTTTGACCTCGCGCTGTGCCCACGATCGCCATGCCAGTAAAATGACAACCCAGTTGAAAAAGGTAAAATACGAGGAGGCACTGATCAGATAGCTATACACCTGCGAAGGCAGGATGTAGGAGATTCCGATGGCGAGCAACGAGACCAGCGACGTCACCGCAAGACCCACGTACGACCACCCCCTCGCTCGCGATCCGAGCACGCGCGGCGCCTCGTGGACATGGGCCATGTTGCGCAAGATCAGCAGCGCCGAAAACAGCGCGCCGGCCATCACGGAAAACGCGGCGATCAGGATGATCACATTGAAGAGATCGGCCACAAACCGCACGTGCAGCGCCGAGAGGGCGTAAACAAAAGGACTCGTCGACGTACCGAGTGCCCACCACGGGACCGTGATCAAGAGCGCAAACAGAGACCCCACGTACAGAACCACAAGGCCCAGGACGACCCAGATCGCGGCGCGGCCCGCGTCGGCCGGGTGGCGCAACTCCGTCGCGGCGGTGGCCACCACTCCGATTCCGGCATAGGCGAAGATCACAATCAGCATCGACTGCAAGACGCCAAACAGGCCGTGCGGCAAGAATCCCCCACGCGCCGTCAAATACTCCAGATGCACACCCGCGCCGCCGATGACGGACAGGGCCACGAGCAACACAATCGCACAAAAGCCAACCAAGGCGGCAATCTTGAATCCTGCCAAGAGGCTTTCGAGCTTCGTAAACGCGCGGATGCCAAAGGCGTTCAGCAAGATCACCACCGCCGTGAACACAAACGCGAGCAGCCAGACAGGCCAATGAGGGACAAACACACGAGCAAAGACCGCCATGGCGATGGCCTCGCTGCTGACGGTGAGCAGACTGGACAACCAATAGAGCCAACCTTGAAAGTACCCCAGAAAGGGTCCGAACATCTCTTGTGCATACGCCCGGAACGAACCTGCCACCGGATGATTGACGGCGAGTGAAGTAATGGCTCCAAGCACCTGCGACATGATCACGGCCCCGATGAGAAAACCCACAAGGATCCCTGGTCCTGCTTGTTGAATGGAAAGGCCGATCCCCAGAAAGTAGCCGGCCCCGATAATGCCACCGACGCCCACGAAGATCAGCCCGGCCAGTGACAGCGTCCCACCGCCGCCGGCGCCGCCCGAAGTAGCTCTTTCCACCCTCAGACTGCCGCCATGCCGTGTTCGCTGTCGCACGGCATGGAGACCCGGTTCTTTGACTCGATTCATCGCGATCACCCACCTCACCAGACATGTGCCTACGGACCTGCCGCCACAAGCGCGAGCAGTCAGCTCAGCGCGCGAACCGTTCGCGTGCCGCCTTCCCGTATAGCCTGTCGAGTTGTCTGGTGAACTATGCCACCGAATGGCGATCGCTACAGTGGCATGTTGCCGTGCTTGCGCGGTACGCGGACGACTTGCTTGTTGCAGAGCACGGCGAGGGCGTCGATCAGCCGTGCACGCGTCTCGCGCGGATCGATGACGTCATCGATCATGCCCGCTTGGGCCGCGACATAGGGATTCGCAAACTTCTCCTTGTATTCTGCGATCTTGCGCGCCCGCGTGGCTTGCGGATCAGCACTCTGATCAATTTCTCGCGCAAAGATGATCGAAGCCGCCCCTTCGGAGCCCATCACGGCCACCTCCGCCGTCGGCCAAGCCAGCACCAGGTCCGCCCCAATCGCCTTGGAATTCAAGGCGACATAGGCGCCGCCATACGCCTTTCTCAGAATGACAGTGAGCTTCGGCACCGTGGCTTCCGAGTAGGCGTACAGGATTTTCGCACCATGCCGGATGATTCCCCGATGCTCCTGCGACACGCCAGGGATAAAGCCCGTTACATCCTCGAACGTAATGAGCGGAATGGAAAACGAGTCGCAAAAGCGGATGAACCGCGCGATCTTGTCAGATGAGTCGATATCCAGTCCGCCCGCAAGAAATCTCGGTTGATTGGCGATGATACCCACAGGATGGCCAGCCAGTCGCGCGAATCCCACGACAGCGTTCTTCGCGAACGACGCCCCGACTTCCATGAGATCCCCGTGGTCGACGATCCGGCGTATCACCTCAGTGACGTCGTAGACCTTCGTGCTGTCCACCGGTACGAGGTCGAGGACCTCGTCATCGAGCGTGGTCCTTTCATCCGCTACTCCGACGGGCGGCGCCTCGCCTTGATGTTGCGGCAAAAACGCGAGCAACCGGCGAACGACGTCGAGGGCCGCCTCTTCCGTGTCGGCGGTAAAGTGCGACACGCCACTGGTCGCCGCGTGCACTCGCGCACCGCCGAGATCTTCCGACGAGATGACTTCTCCTGTCACCGTCTGGATCACTTTCGGGCCGGTGATGAACATCTGGCTTGTCCGTTCCACCATGACGATGAAGTCCGTGATCGCCGGACTATAGACAGCGCCACCCGCACACGGCCCCATGATGACCGAGATCTGTGGGATCACGCCACTATAGATCGCATTGCGGTAAAACACATGACCGTAGCCATCAAGCGACACCACGCCCTCCTGAATGCGAGCCCCGCCCGAGTCGTTCAATCCGATGAGCGGAGCACCGGTTTGCGCGGCAAGGTCCATCAAACGGGCGATCTTTTGTCCGTGCATCTCGCCGAGGGCACCGCCAAACACCGTAAAATCCTGTGCGAACACATACACGGTCCGCCCGTTCACGCGCCCCCATCCCGTGACGACACCTTCGGCCGGCGCCTCCGCCTCAGCCATGCCAAAGTGCGACCCGCGATGCTCGATGAAGGCACCGATCTCATGAAAAGATCCTGGATCCAGGAGCAGGTCGATGCGTTCGCGGGCGGTGTATTTACCTTTTTCGTGCTGCGCCAGAATCCGCTTGTCCCCGCCTCCGCGTTCGATGCGTGCCTTGCGGTCTTCGAGTTCGATCAATTTGTCTTCCACGCTCATAGACTTCCTTTCTGTCCATCCGGCGCAGGTGTCGAAACGGCCGTCGCAGCGGGCATGGGGGCTGGTTGACAGTACTCTGTCAAGACGCCACCCGTCAATGAAGGATGTAGAAACGCCACCAGCATGCCATGGGCACCAGGGCGTGGCGACTCATCGATCAGACGCAGGCCCTGCGCTCGCGCCGTGCTGAGGCACGCCTCGATATCCGTCACGCGATACGCCACATGATGCAAGCCAGGACCGCGCTTGTCGAGAAACCGGGCGATGGAGGAGGCATCAGACAGCGGCTCGAGAAGTTCCAGCCTCGTGTTCCCCGCTTCGGCAAAGACGACGCGTACGCCTTGTGACGACAACTCCTCAGGGTCTGACAGGCGAAGTCCCATCTGGTCCCCGTAGAAGATCGAGGCGTCGGTCAACGAACGCACAGCCAGGCCAATGTGATCAACCCCCACAATCCACTGCGCGACTGACTTCACTTTAGCATCACCGGTCGTCTCGATCCGCTCCCTGATGTACGCCGCCATCTCCGCAATCGTGCTCCCCGGGGTAAAGACGCGCGCGATTCCCTGTTCGTGCAGTTCTCGCGCGTCCTGCGCCGGAATCACGCCCCCTCCTATCACGAGGATGTCTTCGGCGTCCTGTCGTCGCAACTCCGCCATCACGGCCGGAAACAAAGACATGTGGGCCCCTGAGAGCGACGACAAGCCGATGCAGTCGACATCCTCTTCGATGGCCGCGGCCACGATTTGCTCGGGGCTCTGTCGCAACCCCGTATAAATGACCTCCATCCCCGCGTCGCGCAGACCTTGGGCGACGATCAAGGCGCCTCGGTCATGGCCGTCGAGGCCCGGCTTTGCGACGAGAACGCGAATCGGCCGCTGTCTCTTGGAGCTCGTCATGGCAACCATTCCTCCCCTTACGTCCGCTCGGGCCGATATTCGCCAAACACAGTGCGCATCACGTCGCAGATCTCCCCCAGCGTTGCATACGCGCGCACGGCGTCGAGAATCAGCGGCATCACGTTGCCTGTGCCACCGGCCACGGCACGCAGGGCTGTCAGCGCGCGATCCACCTCCGACGGATCGCGATTCGCGCGAACCTCCTGAAGGCGGGCTTTTGCCTGAACCTCCAATTCGGGGCCCACGCGCAACAAGGTGGGCTCCACCTCGTTTTCCACGGTGTAGGCGTTGACCCCCACCACGATCTCCTCGCCGCGTTCGATGCGTTGTTGCGTCTCGTAGGCCGCAGCCTGAATCTCCTGTTGCATGAAGCCCTGCTCCACGGCCACGACGGCGCCACCCAGCGCCGCGATCTGCTGCATGTAGGCCGCCGCCGCCCGCTCGATCTCGTCTGTCAGCGCTTCCACAAAGTAAGAGCCACCCAGCGGGTCCACCGTATCCGCAACGCCACTTTCCTGTGCGAGAATTTGTTGGGTGCGCAGCGCGATCCGCGCCGACTCCTCCGTGGGCAAAGCGAGCGCCTCGTCGCGGGAGTTTGTGTGCAGGCTCTGGGTGCCGCCGAGAACGGCGGCCATCGCCTGAACGGCGACGCGAACGATGTTGTTGTCAGGTTGTTGCGCGGTCAGCGTCGAACCGCCCGTCTGTGTGTGAAAGCGAAGTTGCCACGATCGCGGATTCCGGGCGCCGTAGTCATCCCGCATAATCCGCGCCCACATCCGGCGTGCAGCCCGGAACTTGGCGATTTCTTCGAAGAACTGATTATGGGCGTTAAAAAAGAAAGACAAGCGGGGAGCAAATTCGTCGATTGGCAAGCCCGCGGCCAGTGCTGCATCGACATAAGCCCGCGCGTTGGCCAGTGTGAACGCGATCTCCTGGACCGCGGTCGAGCCAGCCTCGCGCATGTGATAGCCACTGATGCTGATGGTGTTGAAGTTTGGCAGGTGCTCCGCGCAATAGGAGAAGATGTCTGTAATGAGCCGCATCGACGCCTGAGGCGGGTAAATGTACGTCCCGCGCGCCACGTATTCTTTCAATATGTCGTTTTGAATCGTTCCGGACAGTGCACTCATGGGCACGCCTTGCTGTTCCCCGACCGCGATGTACATCGCGAGAAGCACGGATGCAGGGGCGTTGATCGTCATCGAAGTGCTGACCCGATCCAGCGGAATCCCGGCGAACAGAATCTCCATATCGCGCAGCGACGAAATCGAGACGCCGACCTTCCCCACCTCGCCTCGCGCGAGCGGATGGTCCGCGTCATACCCGATCTGTGTCGGCAGATCAAACGCCGTAGAGAGGCCCGTCTGTCCCTGGGATAGCAAAAAGTGAAAACGCTGGTTCGTCTGTTCCGCACTGCCAAATCCCGCGTACTGACGCATCGTCCACAGTCGCCCGCGATACATGGTGGGCTGAATGCCGCGCGTGAACGGATAGGCACCCGGCTCCCCCAGACGCACTTCGTCAACGGTGTAGGACGCCGCTTCGCGAGCGTCAGCAGGCAGTGGACCATACACGCGCTCGATGGGGATCCCGGACGACGTGGAAAAGTGTTGTTTTCGGTCCTTGTACTCCTTGGCCATGAACCT
>JAPNUJ010000059.1:0-10306 GCA_026627155.1 Bacillota bacterium
GAAGATCCCGCAAGAATAATCGGCTGCGCCGTTATTCTGGATAGACGGTAGCGTCGGGCGAGCCGATACCAAAAGCCAAGAGCGCGTTCTCGACAGATTGCAACCGTTCGCTCTGACCAGACAACCACAGATACCCGAGCAACGCTTCGAGCGACGTGCTCGCGCGATAATCAGCGACGCTGGCACCGCGCGGGACAGACCCGGACTTGGCGTTGCGTCCACGCCGCACAATTTGCTGCTCTCGTTCCGTCAGCGAATCCATCAGGTGGCGCACCCTGTCCGCTTGGGCCGCCGCACGGACCAGCGCCACCGCTCGCTGATGGAGGCGGCGCGGTTGCCGTTCCCCCGCCTGGACGAGCATGGCGCGCACGCGCAGTTCCCACACCGCATCCCCGACGTAAGCAAGGGCCAACGGGGCGAGGCGAAAGGCCTGCTCTTCGGTCATCGCCCCGCCGCCCGGATTCACTGACTCCGCCACCATCTCACCCCTTGCGCGGTGTCCTCGAGTTGCACGCCAAGCGTGGCCAACTGCTCACGCAGCGCATCCGCACGGGCAAAATCGCGAGACTTGCGGGCCTGCGTCCGTTCGGCCACCAGCGCATGGATCATGCTGTCCGCCTTATCCGCCTCTCCTTGTCCCACCCTGCGCGCCAGTCCGAACAGATCCAACCATTCGTCTAACTTTGTCGCAAAAGCGCGGAGTCCGTTCTGCGAGAGCGGACCATCCTTAAGGTAGATGTTCGCCTGTCGAACGAGATCAAACAACACGCCGATGCCGTCACCCGTGTTGATATCGTCGTCCATGGCTTCGCAAAACCGGGTCTCCATCGCCTCCAACGAGAGCGGATCACCATCAGGCAAGGGCGGACCGTCCAGCCACATCTGCAGATTTTCGCGGCATGCATCGATTCGCTGCAGGGCCGCGACCATCTGCTCCATCACGGCGTCAGAGTAGTTAATCGGGTTGCGATATTGCGCCGACAGGAGAAACAGGCGGAGCGCACGCGGATCATACCGCTTGACGAGATCATGGACAAAGACGCTGTTGCCCAGCGACTTGGACATCTTCTCGTTGTTGATGTTGATGTAGCCATTGTGCATAAAGTACCGGGCAAGCGGTTCACCGATCAGCGCTTCACTCTGGGCGATCTCATTTTCGTGATGTGGGAAAAGTAAATCGTGGCCCCCACCGTGAATGTCGATCTGCTCTCCAAGATACTTTCGAATCATGGCCGAACACTCGATGTGCCATCCTGGACGCCCCAGTCCCCAGGGACTGTCCCACGCCGGTTCACCCAGCTTGGCCGCCTTCCAAAGCGTGAAGTCGACATCGTCACGCTTCTTGTCGGTCGTCTCCACGCGGCTTCCCGCTTGCAACTCATCAAGGGACTGGCGAGACAACTTACCGTACTCAGCAAACGTCCGCGTCGCGAACAGCACATCGCCGTCCGACTCATAGGCGTGGCCCTTGGCGATCAATCCTTCGATAAACGCGATGATCTCATCCATGGTGGTCGTCACGCGCGGATGGACGTCGGCCGGTTCAATGCCAAGACTGGCCGCATCGGCAAAGTACGCCTCGATGTATTGATCCGCTACCTGGGCCACGGTCGTGTCGAGTTCATGCGATCGCCGGATGAGTTTGTCATCGACATCAGTGAAATTTTGAACAAACTGGACCGCATAGCCTCGATATCGAAGGTAGCGTCGCACCATGTCAAACACGACGAACGCCCGGGCGTTTCCGATATGAAAATAGTTATAGACGGTGGGTCCACACGAGTACATGCGGACCACTCCAGGTTCAAGGGGAACAAATGGCTCTTTTGCACCACTGAGACTGTTGTACAGCACGATGCCCATGAATCGTCACTCCCTTACTTGTCGCTTGAGGCCCGCAGGGGCGCCAAACGACAAAAAAATAGCGCCCCTGTTCTTGTCAGAGACGGCGCTACCCGTGGTCCCACTCTGCTTCTTCGCCACCCGCTTCATGCGAACTCGCTGGCACAGTAACGGGCGCCAACCGTCGGACGATACTGCCGCGCCGCGGATGATCGACATCCGGCGGTAGCGGGTTCCCCCCCGATCGCGTCTGATGCATTCGGCCACGTCGCCCGCATCCCTCTCACAGCGCGCCGCAGGCGCAAGGGACTCTCTGACCGGACGGTTCCTGTGACGTACTGGTTCAGACGATCGATAAAAAGCAAACTGTGGCGCACACGCACCATCGTATCCTCTATCTTACTCCGATTCCGAAACAAATGCCAGCGCTGCTTGCGCGCGCGCATACAAGAGCGAATGGCCCAGCAGGGCAAGCGTTCGATTGAGGTCTTTGCCATGCAGCTCCCCCGTGGCAATCGCCCGTACGGGAAAGTAAAGGTCCTTTCCCTTCGTACCCGTCTTCTGTCCCAGCGATTTCAACAACTCGCGAGCCGAATCGGGGGTGATGGGGTCGGACAACTGGCGCAACATCTCCGTGAATTGACCCGCGACCAACGCCCCGGTCTCTGTGCGCAAACAAGCGCGCGCCTCGGATGACCACTCGACGTCCACAGACAGGAACGCACGTGCCGCCTCCGGCAACTCCGAAAGACACGTCAGCTGGTCTTGATACAGGGCCACCAGTTCTCGCTGCCACGAGTCCGCCTTCGTCCACGGGGCCGTTTCAACGCATCTCATCAGGTAAGGCTTCGCCAATCCGGCCAAATCATCCAGGTCATGCGCCCTGAGATACTGGGCATTCATCCACGACAACTTGGCAGCATCAAAATAGGCGCCGCTTTTACTGAGCCTGTTCAGATCGAATTGCTGAATCAGCTCGTCATGCCCGAGCAACTCCTGCTCCCCTTCCGGCGACCATCCCAGCAAAGCGAGAAAATTGAAGATGGCCTGTGGCAGGTACCCGAGCTCCTTGTACTGCTCGATAAACTGAACGATTGATTCATCCCGTTTACTGAGTTTTTTGCCGTTTTCCCCGAGGATCAGCGAGACATGCCCAAACCGCGGTGCCTCCCACCCAAACGCCTCGTAGACATAGAGCTGGCGCGGTGTGTTCGAGATGTGCTCCTCACCGCGGATCACGTGGGTAATCTCCATCAAGTGATCATCGACGACGACGGCGAAGTTGTACACGGGAATGCCGTTCGACTTCACAATTCGATAATCGCCGCCGGTACTCCGGGAATCAAAGCTGAGCGGTCCGCGGACCAAGTCAGTGAAGGTCACTGTGTGCGCATCAGGTACCCGCAAGCGGATGGTCGGTGTCCGCCCCTGCGCACGAAACGCGTCTCTCTCTGATTCCGAGAGATGACGACAGCGCCCTGAATAATGAGGCATCTCTCCGGCCTGCACTTGCGCATTCGCCGCTTCCGCCAATTCGTCCTCCGTACAGAAGCACTCGTACGCCAAGCCCTTGTCTTTGAGCTCTTGCACGTAGCGCGCGTAAATCGGGAGCCGCTCCATGCAACTGTAGGGAGCGTGCGGCCCCCCTTGAAACACGCCCTCATCCCACTCGATGCCAAGCCAACGCAGATTCTGCGCAAACTCCTCAGCCGCCGCGTCCACGTGGCGGTCGATGTCCGTATCTTCAATGCGCAAGATAAACGCCCCACCGCAGTGGCGAGCGTAGAGATAGTTAAAGAGCGCCGTACGGGCCCCACCGATGTGCAAGTGACCGGTAGGGCTTGGCGCATATCGCAGGCGAACCGTCATCTCAGTCTTTCACCCCATCCGCTTCGATCGGCACCAAAGTGGCCACAGCCTGAGCCGCGATTCCCTCTTTGCGCCCGACGAATCCCATGCCTTCCATGGTCGTGGCCTTGATGCTTACATCTTCTCGCGTGACGCCGAGGACCGGTGCCAACAAGTCTATCATCGCTGCCTTATAGGGGGCAAGTTTCGGAACTTCCGCGAGGATCATCAAATCGACGTTGTGCACACGGTACCCACGATTTCGAACAAGGGCACAGACCTCTTCCAACAACTTGACGCTGGATGCGCCCTGATAGCGTGCCTCCGAATCCGGAAAATGATCTCCGATATCGCCGAGTGCCAACGCGCCAAGCAGCGCATCCATCAACGCATGGACCAGCACGTCCGCATCGGAGTGGCCCAGCAAGCCCTTTTCCGCCGGGATCACGACGCCACCCAAGACGAGCGGCCGCCCCACGGCGAACCGGTGAACGTCAAACCCTAACCCTACCCGCATGGGCGTTGCCCCTCCTCGTCCAAGGCGCTCGGCAGGGGAGCGCGTAAAGCCTGCAGCAGCGCCAGATCCTCGGGTTCCGTGATCTTGACGTTCTCGGAAGACCCTCGCACGATGCTCACCTCAAAGCCCGCCTGTTTCAGGACCGAGGCGTCATCCGTCGCTGGCGCCTCGAGCGAGCGCGCCTTGCGGTGGGCTTCCAGGAGCCAGTCCCGCCGCGCAACTTGCGGTGTTTGTACCTGCCACAGATTGGCCCTCGGGACACTCTCGGCGAGTCTCGCCTGTTCGTCAACGCGCACCAGGGAGTCTCGTGCTGGATGCGCCAATGTCGCCGCGCCCCGCGCTCTCGCCGCTTCAATCACCTGCTCCACGTCCGCCTTTGCGATAAAGGGACGCGCACCGTCATGAATCGCCACGAACTGCCTCGTCGTATGCAAAAGGCCCAAGAAGACAGATTCCTGTCGATCCCGGCCACCTGCCACTACGCGGTACACGGACGGCTCCATCCGCCTGGCGACGCAGTCCCTTACGCGCAACACATCATCGGGCCTGACGACCAAGAAAATGGAGTCGGCACCGTAGGTGCGAATGCGTTCGGCCGTGTACATAAAAAGCGGCATGCCGTGGACATCGAGCCATTGCTTTGGCTCCGTTCCCCCGACTCTTGTTCCCTGACCAGCAGCCATCACGAGCACGTCCACAAGCCGTGCGTCCATCGCTTTGCTTCGCCCCCACATTCATGACGCAGCACTACATAGGATGCAGCACTACAGCGCTTTCTCAAATGCCTTTGGCTTTGCAAAAATCATGCGTCCCGCACTCGTTTGCAAGACACTCGTTACGAGTACGTCGACACGATTGCCGATGTATTCGCGGCCGCCTTCGATCACGATCATCGTACCATCGTCCAGATATCCGATCCCTTGCCCGAACTCCTTGCCGTCCTTGATCACCTGCACCGTGATTTCCTCTCCGGGCAACACCACGGGCTTGACTGCGTTGGCCAGATCGTTAATGTTCAGAACGCCCACGCCCTGCAACTCACAGACCTTGTTCAAATTGAAGTCGTTCGTGACCACCTTGCCACCCATCTGCTTGGCCAGCTTGACGAGCTTGCTGTCCACTTCCGACAGCTCCTCGAAGTCGGTCTCCAGGACTTGGACTTTGACCTTCAGTTCCTTTTGGATGCGGTTAAGGATATCGAGACCTCGCCGCCCCCGATTGCGTTTGAGGACATCCGAACTGTCCGCGATGTGCTGAAGCTCCTCCAGCACGAACGACGGAATGATCAGCACCCCATCGAGAAATCCGGTCTGAACGATGTCGGCGATCCGCCCGTCAATGATGACGCTGGTATCAAGGATCTTGGATTCCGTACCAGCCAGCGGATTCGGTGGTACCACAGCCCCGCGAGCCCCGCGCTCGCGTCCCCCTTTCGGCAATGAAGGAACCAATGCGACGATTTCCTCCCGACGGGAGAAAAAGATCCGGAAGCCCAGATACCCTAGCAAAATGGACGCAAAAAATTGCACATAGACACCGATTACATGAATGGTCGTCAAAACCGGCGTCAGAATGGACGAAATGGACAAGCCAATCACCAGCCCGACGACCCCCGAAAGCAGATCGAGAAGCGGTGTGTGGATGAGCCTGTCCTCGAGCCAGCGAAACCACCGCACGAATGGATCGACGAAGAACGTCCCCACGAACAGGCCGATCAACCCGCCGAGGACCGCCGTGACGAATGGCTCCCACGCAGAATAAGAAACATGAATAAGTGCAAACGCTCGATCCCCATAAGTGCCCCCGAGCGCAATCCCGGTCACCAGAAAAAACAGTTGAACAATCCTCTTGACCACTGCAAGTCACCTCCTTCCAGCCAGTATTGACACTCTTTGCGCATTTAAACACGAGGGTACGACTAAGAGTACCATGCCACTTGACAAAGGGTCAATGTCGCGTCAGAACCCTTGTCCTGTGGCATGATGACCCAGTTGCGCGCGGACTTCACATCGTCAAACGAACCGTCCAGCCTTCCCTTACTTGGACCCACTGCGGTGCAAGCGTTCATGCAGCCGCTTGCGTCGCCTGCGCCATAGCGAACGTGCGTCGTAATAGACGCCATAGCCTCCGTACACCGCCAAGACGAGGAAGACCAACCCTGGCACCAGATCGCGATGGCGCAAGAACAAGAGTCCGGCCATCACCACCATCAGCGGGATGACATAGGCCGCCGTGCTAGGCAGGGCCAACTGCTTAAAGTTCGGATAGCGAGTTCGACTGACCATCAGGTAACTGAGCGCAACCGTCAGGATGGGCAACCACTCGGGGACGAGCAGTCCACGATACAGTGAGAACGCGGCGAGGATGCCTCCCGCGGCCGTGATCGGCAGTCCAACGAAGTAGTTGGTTTGCGACGACGCTGTGTTAAAGCGTGCCAACCGCAAGGCACCTGCCACGGGAAACAGGGCGGCGATCAGATCGCCCGTCAGACCCAGCGTGTGCAGATACGCGACGTAGACGATCACGGCCGGCGCGACGCCGAACGTAACGATGTCGGAGAGAGAGTCCAACTCCCGCCCGAACTCGCTTTCCGCGTGGAGGGCACGGGCGATCCGTCCGTCGAGGCCATCGAGCACCATTCCCACCATCACCAGAATGGCCGCAATTTGATACGAGTCACTGATTGCGATCATCATGGCCGCCATACCGAGCATGAGGTTGGCTGTCGTCATGAGATTGGGCAGGGACTTTCGCATGAATTCGACAATCTCCTTTGTCAAGCCGGACCGTTTAGGAATACAAGTTGCGGTCAAGGGCCGCCTGATCGTGAACGCGTCGCAGCCCTTCCTTGATCGTGCGGGCACGTGCCGTTCCGATGCCCTCCACTTCATCAAGTTGTTCGACTGTGGCGGATACGATCTGTCCGAGCGTGTCGAATTCCTGGGCGAGATTCTCAATCACCGGTTGTGGCAGTCTCGGAATCTTGTGCAAGATCCTGAAGCCTCGCGATGACACGGGCAACTCGCAAGGGTTGATCTCCCCACTATACCCCAGAATGGCGGCCACTGTCTTGGTATGAAGGATCTCTTGCGCATCGAGTTGTTGCAATTCGGTGAGGATCTGGTGCGGCGTTCGATCTGGACCGTGGGCCGTGTAGTCCTTGACAAGCAGGTAGGACTCCTCGTCCAGGCGTGCGGACAACTCCTCCAATTGCATGGACACGAGACGCCCTTCGGTGCCAAGCTCGGTGATATAACGTCGAATCTCATGCCGAATGCGGGCGACCATGGCAAACTGTTGCAATACCCCTACAACCTCTTGCAAGGTCGCCGTCTCCTCCATCTCAAGAGCAGACAGATTCGCCAGTCCCGCATCCAGGACCGACCGATAGCGTTCGAGGGTTTGAATGGCCTGATTCGCCTTGGTGACGATCGTCGTCACATCCTTCAGTGCATAGCGCGACTGACCGAAGTACAAGGTAATCACGTTCCGCCGTTCGGAGACGCAGACGACCACGTGCTGAGTCTGTCGCGCTGTACGCTCCGCCGCCCTGTGTCGCGTCCCCGTCTCCCGCGTGGCGATGGCCGGATCCGGATTGAGTTGTGCGTTGGCGTAGAGGATCCGACGGGCATCCTCGGAGAGAATGATGGCGCCGTCCATCTTGGCCAACTCGTAAAGACCTGAAGACGTGCACTCGCAGTCGATGGCAAAGCCCCCGTCGACGATCGTTCGCATCTGCTCGTCGCACCCTATGACGATCAGACCGCCGGTACGCGCGCGCAGTACGTTGTCCACGCCTTCTCTGAGCATCGTCCCCGGCGCCATCATGCGAAGTACCTTTAGCAACGCCGTCTCGCGCTTCGCTTCTTCTCGATCCCGCATGCGTATCACCCCTCCAAGACGATACGAATGGCCTCCTGCAAAGATTCCACCCCAACGACCTCCAAGCGGCGCGAATCGGCGGCATCCAGCCGTTTGACGTTGCCGAGCGGGGCCACCATCTTCGTGAAGCCCAACTTCTCCGCTTCCTGAAGCCGTTGATCTAGTCGCGTGACCGCTCGCACTTCACCCGTGAGCCCCACCTCGCCCACTGCAACCACGCCGGCCGGCACGGGTCGCTCTCGAAAACTCGAGGCGATCGCCAAGGCCACCCCGAGGTCCACTGCAGGCTCGTCGATTCGCATGCCCCCCGCCACATTCACATAGGCGTCCTGACTCTGCAGGTGCAGTCCAACCCGCTTCTCGAGGACCGCCATAAGCAGCGAGACGCGGTTGTAGTCCAGGCCAGACGCCATCCGCCGCGGCGTTCCAAAGGCCGTTGGCGTTACCAGCGCCTGCACTTCAGCCAGGACCGGCCGCGTGCCTTCCATACTGGCCACGACGACGGATCCGACAGCCCCAATCGACCGCTCCGCCAAAAACAGCTCCGAGGGACTCACGACATCTTCGAGCCCCACAGTCTGCATGTCGAACACACCGATTTCATGGGTCGACCCAAAGCGGTTCTTAACGCCGCGCAAGATCCGAAACCGGTGATGGCGGTCCCCCTCAAAGTAGAGTACGGCATCGACCATGTGCTCCATCAGTCGCGGCCCGGCGATCGTCCCATCTTTCGTCACGTGACCGATGATGCCCGTCGCGATATGCAAGTCCTTCGCGATCTGCAGCAGGCGTAGCGTGCATTCACGCACCTGCTGCGCGCTGCCCGGCGCAGACGGCATGCCTTGTCGGAAAACCGTCTGAATCGAGTCGATAATTAAGAGTATCGGTCGTCGTGCCCTAACATGCTTCTCGATTTCGTCGAGATCCGTTTCCGCGAGCACCAGGAGCTGGTCACTGAGCGAGCCGAGCCGCTCCGCACGCAGTCGGACCTGTTGCGGCGATTCCTCCCCAGTCACGTACAAAACCAGGGCTCCCGTGTCCGCGACCCGATGGGCAGTCTGCAACAAGAGCGTTGATTTTCCGATCCCGGGATCGCCACCGACCAAAATCAACGACCCTGGGATGATGCCTCCACCGAGGACCCGGTCAAACTCACCACTCCCCGAAGAAAAGCGCTGAACGGGAGCCATCTCCACCTCTTGCAACCGCACGGGCACGCTCGCCGCTCGACCGTCCGGCAAACGAACGCTCGCGGTCTCCACTTCCTCTTGCATCGTTCCCCAAGCGCCGCAACCCGGACACTTGCCTTGCCACTTCACACTTTCCGCACCACAATCACTACACACAAAATGCGTCTTCGCCTTTTTCATAGCTCCCACTATACTAGAGCGACTGGATGTTGACCATGCGCGATAGGAGAATCACAAAAAGGCAGGCAGCCCGTGTCAGCTTTTGCTCACACGGGCTGCCTGCCTGAACACGCGACGAGCGCTTGCCACCGGGCTTAGATCAGCGCAGGCGCCGTCGTCAGGCGTTCCACCTTCAGTCCATCGCCTTCGCCGGACGCATCGATCAACACATGGTCACCGCGCTTGATCTCCCCAGTCAGCAGGCACTCCGAGAGTTTGTCTTCGATGTGCCGCTGAATGGCTCGTTGCAAGGGCCGCGCACCATACTGCGGATCATAACCCGCCTTGGCGAGGAACCCCTTGGCCGCGTTGGTCAACTCGAAGTCGAGCCCATACTCATCGAGGCGCTTGCGCAAGCTGTCCGCCATCAGGCTGACGATCTGTTCGATATCGGTCTCCGACAGAGAATGAAACACGATCAAATCGTCGATGCGATTGAGAAATTCCGGACGAAAGGTCTTTTTCAGTTCGTCCATGACCTTCGTCTTCATGTCGCTATACGCGTTGTCCGCGCTACTCGTAAAGCCGAGGGGACCACCTTTTTTCAGAAGGTGAGCACCTACGTTGGACGTCATAATGATGACCGTGTTGCGAAAATCCACTGTGCGGCCCTTGCCGTCCGTCAGACGTCCGTCATCGAGGACCTGAAGCAAGATGTTGAAGACCTCGGGATGAGCCTTTTCAACCTCGTCCAGCAAGACCACGGAGTACGGCTTGCGACGCACCTTCTCCGTCAGTTGGCCACCCTCTTCAAAACCGACATAGCCAGGGGGTGCACCCACCAACCGCGCAGTCGAGTGGCGCTCCA
>JAPNUJ010000059.1:10316-15825 GCA_026627155.1 Bacillota bacterium
CAGAGCACGCGCCAACTCCGTCTTGCCCACCCCGGTAGGACCAAGGAAGATGAAGGACCCTATCGGCCGCTTCGGATCCTTCAACCCCGCCCGCGCCCGGCGAATCGCCCTCGACACGGCTGCCACTGCTTCCTCCTGGCCCACGACCCGCTGATGAAGCAAAGACTCCATGTTGAGCAAGCGCGTCGACTCCGCCTCCGCCAGCTTCTTCACCGGAACGCCCGTCCAGCTCGAGACGATATCTGCGATGTCCTCCTCTGTGACGGCGACATCGCTCGAATCGTGCCGTTGCTGCCACTCCTCGCGCTTGCGCTCCAGCTCATCCCGCATATTTTGCTCCTGATCGCGCAGCGATGCCGCCAGCTCGAACTCCTGTTGCTGAATCGCAGAATCCTTTTCGCTCCGAAGTTTCTCCAGGTTGGCCTCGAGTTCTTTGAGATTCGGTGGCGCTGTATAGGTCCGCAAGCGCACCCGCGATGCCGCCTCGTCGATCAGATCGATCGCCTTGTCCGGGAGAAAGCGATCCGTGATATAGCGGTCCGACAGGCGGACTGCCGCTTCGACTGCCGCATCGCTGATCTTCACGCGATGGTGAGCCTCATAGCGGTCCCGCAACCCGTGCAGGATCTGCACAGCCTCATCCGTCGACGGCTCCTCAACCTTGATCGGCTGGAATCGCCGTTCGAGCGCCGCATCCTTCTCAATGTGCTTGCGATACTCGTCCAGCGTCGTGGCGCCAATGCACTGCAGCTCTCCGCGCGCCAGTGCCGGTTTCAGGATGTTGGAGGCGTCGATCGCACCTTCGGCACCGCCTGCACCGATGAGTGTGTGCAACTCGTCGATGAAGAGAATGACGTTGCCCGCATTGCGAATCTCGTCCATGATCTTTTTCAGACGATCTTCAAACTCCCCGCGATACTTGGTCCCTGCGACGACGGTCCCCATGTCGAGCACCATGACGCGCTTGTTGCGCAGCGTCTCCGGGATCTCGTTCGTCACGATGCGCTGGGCCAAGCCCTCGGCAATCGCCGTCTTCCCGACGCCCGGTTCCCCGATCAGTACGGGATTGTTTTTGGTACGCCGCGACAGCACCTGAATCACCCGTTCGATCTCGTTGGCACGCCCGATCACAGGATCGAGTTTAGAGTCTTTGGCCAGCACCGTGAGGTCCCGCGCCAGTCCGTCAAGCGTCGGCGTGTTGGCTGAAGGGGAACTTTCTGTCGCCGCCTCCGAGGCATCGCTGCCGAGCAACTGAAGCACTTGCTGGCGCGCCTTGCTGAGACTCACCCCAAGGTTGCTCAGCACGCGCGCGGCCACCCCTTCTCCTTCGCGGATGAGACCCAACAGAATGTGTTCCGTGCCAATGTAGTTGTGGTTGAGCTTGCGCGCCTCGTCCATCGACAACTCGATCACTTTCTTAGCCCGTGGCGTATAGGTCGTCCCCGTTGTGTTACCGGGTCCGCGACCGATCACCTTCTCCACCTCAGACTGCACCTTCTCGGCACTCAGTCCGAGGCTGAACAACGCCTTGGCCGCAATGCCTTCCCCTTCGCGGACGAGTCCCAGCAGGATGTGCTCCGTCCCCACTCCCGGGTGGCCCAGTCGCACGGCCTCTTCGTGAGCCAGCGTCAACACCTTTTGCGCACGTTCTGAAAATCGATTGAATAGCATCTGAAATCCCTCCATATCTTACCTTGTCACTGCCCCGACGGTTTACCACGTCAACCTGTAAAACGGTCCCTGACGAGTTGTCTTCCTACCCCATACTACGTCGGCCACGCCACGACCAGTTCTCCCGAGTCCGATCAATCCACTTCCGTTCGCAGTCGTTCGCGAATCAGCGCTGCCCGTTTGACGTCTCGGTCCCCGGCCCCCATCTCATGTTCAAAATGCTTCTGGAGATACCCTGGCTGGATCGCCACCATGAGTTCCTTCAGTATGGTGGCCGACACCCCTTTGATGATATCCAGGTCGATGCCAAGCCGCACGTCCGACAACCGCTGCATGGCCTCGCGCGAGTCGATTTGCCGGGCATAGGCCAATGTCCCAAACGAGCGACACACGCGGTCCTCAACGGACAGCCGCTGCTCCTGCATAAGACGTTCCCTCGCGGCGCGCTCGTGCGCAATGATCTGCCGTGCCACCCCGTGCAAATTGCCCAGGATCTCCTGCTCACTCTGCCCCAGCGTAATCTGGTTCGAGACCTGAAACAAGTTCCCGAGCGCGTCGCTCCCCTCGCCATAGATCCCCCGTACGGCCAGTCCCACCTGCGTGACGGCCGGCAAGATGCGGTTGATCTGCCCGGTCATCACGAGCACGGGCAGATGTAGCATGACCGATGCCCGCATGCCTGTTCCGACGTTGGTCGGACATGCCGTCAGATAGCCCTTCTCCTCGTCAAAAGCGAAGTCCAGCTCACTTTCCAGTGCATCGTCCAGCGCATTGACCTGGGCATACGCGGCTTCGAGCTGATACCCCGGCAACAGGCATTGCAAACGCAGATGGTCTTCCTCGTTGATCAAAACGCCGAGTCCGCCATCCGGACTGATCAATGCCCCTCCTTGCGCGGCTTCGCTCAACGCAGGGCTGATCAGGTGCTTCTCCACCAGAACCTGCTTGTCAATATCGCTCATGTCCTGCATCCGCCAAAGCGCAAACGGCCCAAGTTCTCGAGCCTGCCCGGCCGTTGCCACCTGTGTGACCTGGTCGAGCAACGCCGCTTGATCCTGCTCGGACGCCAGCATGGGGAAGGAGCGACCGATCAGGTTGCGCGCGATGCGCACACGACTGCTGATCACGATGTCCGCCTCCGGGCCCTCTTCGCGCAACCAGCGACTGCCTTCCTCGTCGAACAATTTTTTCACGTTCCCACCCCCTGACTTACTCCTGGCTACTCTCTCGTTCGATCACCCGTATACGATCACGCAAGTGCGCAGCGTCCTCAAATCGTTCCTCTGCGATGCGCTGACGCATCTCGTCTCGCAGTTGTGCCAACTCGCGCTTGGCCGCAATCGTGGTGCCTCGACGCCGTGGAATCTTGCCAACGTGTTGCTCAGAGCTTTGGACTCGCCGCAGCAACGGGTTCAGCCCCGATGCAAACGCCTCATAGCAATGGGGGCAACCGAAGCGCCCAATTTGCGCAAACTGTTGAAATGTCAAACCACAGTGATCGCACTGCGCCGTCGGCGTGCTCGGGCGCATCTTGCCTGTCTGGTCGAAGTTCAGCAACCCCGACAAGAGCTGGTTGACTGAAAATGCTCCCGCCAGCGCCTGATACGCCGCTTCACCTTTTTCGCGCGCGCACACCTCGCACAGGTGGTACTGATTCTTCTGGCCCTGAGCAATTTCCGTAAAGTGGACATTGGCAGGGCGTTGTCCGCACTGCTCGCAAATCATCGCCTTCACCTCGCTACCATACTGTTGTGCCTTTTGACTTGAAGGACCCCAACCCGTCCAATCCCCGGATCGCAGCGTTCCCTCCAGGGGCTACCTTCGTGCACCGCTGACAGTAATCACACCGCTCACAGCGCTCGCGGTCACCTCGTCCAACATCAAGTTCACTTTGCGTCGGCCTCGGCGTGCACAAACACCGCTGCGAGCATCGCGCTCAGTACGCGGGCCCGTACGACATCCCGATCGGGCAAAGGCAAAATCAAGACATTGCGCGACAGAGCCGAGCGCATCATATCCGCCTCTCGTTGCGAGATGACCTCATCGCCCTGCAGGCGCCACACGATGTCCTCCGCTTCCTTTTGCGCGATGCGATCTCCCACCGCCTGCACCAGTTTCTCGATGCGGTTGATGTGTTCCGGCGCGATCCGTCGGATTCTGATGTAGCCGCCGCCGCCGCGTTTGGACTCCACCACATAGCCCTTCTCGAGGGTGAACCGCGTCGCGATGACATAGTTGATCTGCGATGGGACACAATCAAACAATTGCGCGAGCTCAGTCCTCTGAAGTTCCACAACACCGTTTTCGCTCTTGCGCATCAGGTCGCATAAGTACGTCTCAATCAGATCTGCGCTGCTTTTCACCCATGCCATCCCCCCACGTACGACGTTCCTCAAAGAGCGGGGCGGTTCGAGGACCCCTGGACTCTCTCGAAGTCCAGCGCATGTTCACAACTTAACGGCCAACTCGAAGGCCACTGCGCTTTGACTTTGACTATTGTTGACCTTTTGAGATCATTATATTCATTGCCCCTCCCCTTGTAAAGGGGTCGCTCCTAGATTTTTTGTCTGCCAACCCGGGCTACCATGGAGAGATCTCTAACAGCTTTGCAAATGAGGCCACGTGCCAGTGAGCCTGTTCCAACTCATCTGCGGCCGCGAAGCCGAATGCGCAGCCGATCACGGGCAAGCCGTTTTGCAGACCGGCCTCCACATCAGAGCGACGGTCTCCCACCATAACCGCACGTTGTGGGTTCACTTCATGAAGTAATTCGCGAACCAGTTCGACCTTCGTGGCGGTGTGTCGCCCACCCGCACTGTACAAAGCGCAAAACAGATCGGCCAGACCGGCGCTTCGCACGATCCCTTCGATATAAAGTTGTTGGCCATTGCTGGCGACGGCCAATTCGGCTCCCTGTTCGCGAAGTGTTCGAAGCGTCTCAGGCACGCCAGGGAACAGTTCCATTCTTCCCTGCAAAAGGCCGCGCAACTCCTCCTCGAGTATCCATGCGTCGGCCAGCACCTGCCGCTCCGGCTCCAGGTCATAACCGAGCAGAGTCTTCCAGATCTGATCGTGCGTCATCCCAAATGTGCCCACAATCTCTCCGTTTGACCAACTGTCGGGCACAGGCCAACCAGCCGCCTGCATCCTCCCGTGCGCATAGACGAATGCCGGTACAGCGAGGCTGGCCGAATCGCACATCGTGCCATCCATGTCAAAGATCCAAAGTTCTCCTTTACGATCCACCTGGTCGACCATGTCTCAAGACCCTCCCAAAAGGATTGTGTGGCAAAACCGAATTTTCGTTGACGCGTCCAGACTGAGTTGGTACACTGACTAAAATTGGACTGCCCCATACAGAGAAACCGGGGGGACGAGAGAGTGGCTGTCAACAAATACGATGAGATCGCCCAAGCGGCCATCCGACTCTTTAACGAAAAGGGTTATCACGCTACATCTGTGCAGGATATCGCAGATGAAGTTGGATTGCAAAAGGGAAGCCTGTATCATTACATCGCCAGCAAGGAAGAACTCCTGCTTCAGATCGCCAGTCGGTCCATGCACGGCTTTAGCCGAGAACTCGCCGAGATCTGCGAACTCGCCGTCCCGGCCACGGAGCGTTTGCGCCGAGCCATCCATCACCATTTTGATATCGTAACCGGCGATACACAGATGACCACCGTCTTGCTGCGTGAGGCATTTTTGCTGAGCGACAGCGAGCGCACCGTCATCCAGCAAGCCATGGACCAGTACACAAACCTTTGGGTGCGCATTATCCACGAAGGCATGGAAGCCGGCGAATTCAAACGCCAAGATCCCCGTCTCGTGGCGTTGCACA
>JAPNUJ010000005.1 GCA_026627155.1 Bacillota bacterium
ACGGCGAGTGATACCCGTCGCCACAATCGGTAGTCTGCAAGAGGGCGGTGATACACCGAGATGACAGATTCCACGTGCCACTCGGTCGGCTTGTGGATCAATCGTATGACGAGGCCAGCCGACCCGATGCCCACGCGAACGTAGAACAACGGGGCATCGTCCCAGACGTTCGTCGCAATGATCTCACCGCGTTGAAGTGATCGCCAGAGTTTGACGAGCGTTTTGTGATCGTCCGCTACGGTTCCGTCAGCCTCACAGAGGATTTGACCCATCTCCAGCAAAAACGTCTGTTTCGGGAATTCGGGCAATCCGATCTTGTGAATCGCGTGACCAAAGGGTTGGTGAATGACCTCAGCTATAAAGGAATGAATCAGCGTGTTGCCTCCGATAGGTCCTGCGGGTGCCATGTTGCCATTCGTGTAGCCGATGACACGGCTCATGACTCTACCCCCTTACCGTCGGCGCGCAGGGCAAGCCGCGCGCGCTTTGTGAATGGATGCCATGGCTGCAGGGACTTGTTAGCTGTATCCAAATCCACGCGACGCCGCATCAGGCCTCGGATCACGCAGGTCTCTGGCGCTTGAGCCACGATTGTGGTCATGGCCATCTGCCCCCCGAGACGCGTGACCATATGTCGCATGAGGGCACCACCACCCACGAGCAGGATCCCGCTTTCATAGACGTCCCCTGCCAGTTCGGGCTGGCAGGCGGAAATCGTTCGGCCTATCAGGTCCACAACAGATCGGCAGTAGCTTTCCAACAGATCGTCAACCACTTGGCGTTGGACCTGCAAGACGTCGGGTAGCCCTGTCTGCAGGTTCCTACCCCGGATCTCCACCATCTCGAGCCCGTCATCGCCACCGAGTTGATGCTTTACATACTCCGCTGTACGCTGTCCAATCATAAAGCGGTACTCGCGTCGCACGCGTTCCATGATGGCCGCATCCAGTGCATGACCCCCGCTTGGCAGCGTGTTGCTTTCGACGACCTCATTCATCGAGAGTACGGCGGCTTCCGTAATACCCGCGCCCATGTGAACGACCAGGCATCCGCGCGGAGCTTGAATCGGTAAACCGGCACCCAGGCCAGCGGCAACAGAGGCGTTGATCAGCTGCACGGATTGCGCGCCTGCCAGCTTCCCGGCTTCTTCGATAGACCGGCGTTGAATCTGTGTGAGATTCGATGGGACGGCGATGGACAGTTTGGTCTTAAGGCCGAAGCGTCGTGGCGACAGCCGCGCAACGCAATCCCGAATGATGAGACTGGCGCCATCGAGATCCACAATCACGCCCAGCTCGACGGGGCGGACAATCCGGATATGTGCTGGGCTCCTGCCGATCATGCGCTGCGCGTCTGAACCGATCACGACGCCGCCGCGATCCGGATGGGCGATGACACACGGTTCCTGAATGACGGTCTTGCCCCCATCCAAGGCTGCACGATAATGAGACGTTCCAAGGTCAATCATCAGATGCACTGCGTTCACAATCCTTCGTTACACAGGTACACCCTGACGCCCATAGTCTTGTCAATAATAAACTCCCTGCAGGGGTTTTCCCTCAGAGAGTGTCTGTGTCTTTATGAGGCAGTCCTTGGTCATACCGAAGGGTCCGGTTGCCAACCATGCGAGATCGTCTCCGCAAGATGGAGCCGAAACTCGCTGTGCACGCGTCCAGGTGAAGGCATCTATGCTACTTCATCCGGGGTAGCGCGAGTGAGGACATACCTGCTCTCTGAACGCTTGCGAGGTTAGCTGACGGGCTCGGGCTACAGAGATCGCCCTACTGGACCGAATGCCAGATACGCCCCAAAAGCCTGGTTCCCCCGCTTCCTTGCGGAACTCAGCGTTGGTGCTATGACTTTATACGAGTAGTATATAGGCACGTGCCGGTGTGGTCAAGGTTGACGCAAAGGGGGAAGTGAGGTTATGAGGATTTTGGTTGCCCCGGATTCGTTCAAAGGGGCCTTGTCAGCGAAGGAGGCGGCTGCAGCCATAGCAGAAGGGGTGCGCGTCGCAGACGAGCGAGTGGAACTGGAGGTGATGCCGGTCGCGGACGGGGGTGAGGGGCTCGCGGAGTGCCTGGTGGCGGCCATTGGGGGCCACCGCATCGAGACGATGGTGCGCGGGCCTCTGGGAGGTCCACTCAGAGCCGCGTATGCTCTGTTACCAGATGGGACCGCAGTGATCGAAGCGGCGGCCGCTCTCGGTCTGTCGCTCCTCCCGAAAACTTCCGGCAGCATTGTGCAGGCCAATTCGTGGGGGCTTGGCGACCTGATTCGTCATGCGGTAGACGCTGGAGCCGACTCGATTGTCGTTGGCCTCGGTGGCAGTGGCACCAATGATGGGGGGATCGGCCTGTTGTCTTCGCTCGGGGTTCAGTTCATGGGGCCGGAAGGTCCTTTGTCCCCTGTGCCGCTTTCACTTCAGGCGCTGGATCATCTCGACCTTCGCGGGCTGTATCCACCGTTGTCAGACGTGTCCATCCGCGTCGCGTGTGATGTGGACAACCCGCTGTGTGGAAGCCGCGGTGCGACGGCCGTTTACGGCCCACAAAAGGGAGTGGCCCCTCTGCAAGTCCCCTTACTCGACGCGGCGCTCGCGCGATTTGCTTGTGTCGTGGCGCGCGATCTGCAGCGGGACGTGGCGGACATGCCGGGGGCCGGTGCCGCAGGGGGGGTGGGAGCTGCGTTTGCCGGAGTCCTTGGCACCAGGTTGGAGCGTGGCATCGATCTCGTCCTTGACGCCGTTGGCTTTGATGAGCATCTGGATCGTGCCGATTGGGTTATCACAGGGGAAGGGAGAACTGATTCACAATCCGCAGAAGGCAAGGTGGTCCACGGGATTGCGCGAAGGGCTCGTGCGAAGGGAATTCCTGTACTGTGTCTGAGTGGGGAGATCACGCTGGGGGCGAACGTCCTGCGGGATGCCGGTGTCACGGCGATGTTGGCGATCCCCTTCGGTCCGTGCACGCTGCAAGAATCGATGGAGCGAACGCGTGAGAATCTCAGCCGTGCCGCCAGTGAGGCCATGAGGCTGATCCTGACTGCCAACCTGACAGCGCACAGACCATCATAGGCCCGGCCGCGTCCCTCACCTGTACGCAGGCGAAGAACACGGCCGGGCCAAACCCATCATTCAAGCTGACCACCATCGATTACGGAGTTGCCGTGAGGTCGTTCACCGTGTTGGTGTTGTCGTCCGTGAAGTAGACGACCAGATTTCCGCTCGCATCTGTCGTGGCCGCGATGCCGAAGAGCGCTCCCGCCGCGCCCGTATCCAGAACTCGCTGTCCGACCACGTGCGCCATCGGCATCGGCGGTGTTGGGGGAGTTGCCACAGGCGGTGCGCCCGCCGGACTGGCAAGATTCGCAGCAGGCGTGACGAGGGTCATCGCGGACATAGGTGTCGGCGGCACCGGAGGCACTGGCGGAAGTGCCAACTCGATGATGTTGTTATTGCCTTGGTTCACAACGAGCAGGTCGCCATTGAGTGGATCGATCGCGATGCCGGCCGGAGTGTTCAGCGGCGCGCCTTGATAGACCACTTGGCCCGTCCCTTGATCCGTCGTGCTCGCGCCCCACCAGTGGTAGGCACGGATCGAGTTGTCGGCGCCATCGGTGACATACAGCGTATCGTTCATCGCATCCCAGGCCATGCCTTGAGGTCCAACGATGTTGTTCGCGTTGGAACCCCAGTGCGCCAGTCCACTTCCAATCTGGAGGACCTTTGTGTCAGAGTTGAAGTTGGGCGGGCTGAATCCATACATGGCCTCAATCGATCCGTTCAGCGCGCTGGCCACGAAAAATGCCGGGGGGCTGGACGTGCCATCGGCGGACGTGAAGCTCGGAGCGAAGGCCATGCCCCACGGCCCTTGGATGGCGGGGTTGGTGATCAGGCCATCTGTTCCAAAGCTGGCCCCGGTTGGCTTCGTAACCTGTACGTTCCCGTCTGTTCCCCACTGACCAAAGTTGGCGATCCACAGGGGTCCTTTGGGCGAGAAGGCCATGGCTGCTGGACCTGTGGCACTCGCGAAAAAGGTCTGAGGTTGACCGTTCACGATCTTCTCGATGGTGGATCCTGCGCCGTTCGTTCCTGCGCTGTTGGAGAAGTTAGAGACGTAAAGCGCTCCGTTTGTAGGGTTGATCGCGACGGCGTAGGGATTGGTGTCTCCGTTTACGGGATCAATGGTGCTGCTGATGGTGGAAATCATGTGAGGCCCGTTGATGGACGTATCTTGCGGCGCTTTCGGCGGTGCGGGCGGTGTGGCTGGCACCTGCGCTGCCATGGCGTAACTGGCTCCCCCAAGTGCTATGCTACAGGCCACCACGGTGGGCAACCACTTCATGCGTTGTTTCGTTCCACGTTGCTGACTCATCGGCTCGATCTCCCCTATCGTGTGTATTCACTTATAGAGAACGAACAAGCCGGCCAATCGGTTTTACGGGACGGGGTATCGGCTGGGATTACGATGTGCGATCCACGATGCACGCACGACCTAAAGCTGACTTTATGGGCCTGACACGTTCCATACATCGACGCCGTTGCTCAAGATGGCCTGCTCAGCCATACCAACGAATAGCCCTGTTTCCACGACGCCCGACACGCGTTTCAGGGAGTCATGCAGAGAGGCAGGATGTTCGATTCGTCCAAAATGGCAACGCGCGATGTAGTTGCCGTTGTCGGTCACATAGGGTGCGTAGCCGTCCATGCGAAGCTCCGGAGCAGCACCCAGATCCTGCAGACGTCGCAAGGTCACTTCGTGGCCAAACGGGACGATCTCCACGGGGAGCGGGAAGTGGCCCAAGGTATTCACTTGTTTGGAGTTGTCCGCGACGATGATGAATCGCTTTCCGGCCAGGGCGACGAGCTTCTCGCGCAAAAGCGCTCCGCCCCCGCCTTTGATCAAGTTCAACTGCGGGTCAATCTCATCCGCCCCATCGATGACCAGATCGAGGACGGTGGTCTGTGCAAACGTCAGAATCGGGATGCCTCCGTCTTCTGCGAGTTGACGACTTTGCTCGGACGTGGGAATGCAGGCAGTGCGAAGTCCCTGGGTGCGCATGCGCTCAACGAGGCGCTCGATGGTAAAAAAAATCGTCGAGCCGGTTCCAAGCCCGATCCGCATCCCGTCTTGTACCAATTCGGCCGCTGCGCGACCTGCCAAGCGCTTGGACATGTCTTGCTGGTTCACTGTGCATCGCCTCGCTTTGGTCCTGCTTGCCTCGGCTCGCCGAAGGAATCCAGGCCCACGGCGAGTCGTGGATGGTCATTTCCATCATAGCTTGGTCACCCGAGCATGACAAACCGCGGTCCGTCAGCGCTCCTTCACCACGGTCCAACTTGCCCCTTCGTTTTCAGAACGATACGTCACGCTCCGTGCGTGCGCACTGGCCGCAACTGCGGCACTCGAAGCACCCGAAGCACCTGTCAGTTGCAGCTGACCTGTAGCATCCGCCGTGAAGACGGGGTCCTGAACGGGTGGGAGTGGTCCCGGTTCGCCGACAAGCTTCCAGTGATGGCCGGCGTCAAACGTTTCAAAGAGAGCGGCGTTGGCGATGTAGCCAAATGGCGGGATCAGCACGAAAGCCCGTGTCGCTGAGATGGGAGCCAGGAGCAATCCCCCACGTTGGCTGATGCCGGTCGGCGTGACGGTCTGCCAATGCTGGCCCGCGTCGACGGTGTGCAGGACTTCCTCATAGGGGCCAGCGGTCTTGGTCGCCCATCCCACCGCATCGGTCAGCATGTGGATCGAGTCAAATCCCGGTTTGTGCGGCACTCCCGTGTGAAAGACCCCAAGGTTGAGGGGCGTGGCCGATAACGTCGGTGGCGTGGCGTTCACCAGGCGGGCCGCGTAGTCCGCCATCATCGCACTTGTCGCCCCGCCCAACCCTTCACTTTCGCTGAGGTTGCCGAGCCACTTCACCTGCCCATTCGGGGCGATGAAGTAGACGTTGTCTGCATGGTCCACCATTCCCAGCGACTGTACGCTCACGTACTCGTACAGAGACTGCCAGGCACGCTCGAGGGTGGGCACGTTCGCCGTGAGATACTGCCAGTTCGGGAGCGTGTTCAAGTTCATCTCCGCATCAAACCGCTGCAGGTCTTTGACCGAGTGAAAGATGGGGTTTGCGCAGATGGCGACTAACTCCACCTGACTGGAAAGCGGACCAAGCAGTTGATCCGCATGCGCCATCTCTTTGGCGAACAGCGGACACACGTCATAACAAACGGGGTCCAGAAAGGTCAGGATTACGGCCTTTCCTCGAAACGCCGCGAGCGATGTCTTGACGCCATGCTGGTTGATAAAGGTCATGTCCGGTTCACGTAGGTTTGTCGCCGTCAGCCCCGCCTGTGCCAGGGCAGGGGCGATGGTGGCCTGGTTGTTGCTACTTTCAAGCGACTGACCGAGCAAGGCGAGGGCGAGTATCGCGGCCACGGACGAGCCGGCCGTCGTATAGATCATCAGTTTGCGCGATGCCCAGGTGTCGTCGACCGGTAGGGCAGCAGGCGCTGTTTGATAGAGACGTGCGGTGAGGACAACCAGGATCAGGAGGGGAAGACCTGTGTTCGGATCCGTTCCGAGACCGCCAACCACACCGAAATCTTGTCCGATCCACCACGTCAGGAAGGTCCAGATCCCGGTGAAGAGGGCAAGCCCCCGCGTTTTGGGACGAAGTATCCAACATAGCGCAAGCGCAGTCAAAATCGCGACAAACAAGCCGTTAAACAGGGCGGGGGACTGATTGAGCTCATTGGCCACACTGTATAGTGGGGCACTCATCCACTTCGGTTGACTCATCTCGGCCATCGGCAAGATGGCGTTGTCCAGTCCCCCAAAACTCCAGAATCCCGAGTCTGGCCAGGCTTGCAAGAGGGCGAGAATGAACCAGAGAATCCCCATCCCCAGTGACAGAGTGCGGCGCACCTGTCCGCTTGCCCAGGCCCCGAGGGGGGTGAGAAGCAGGATGGCTGCGAACAGGTAAATCGCGGCGGAGCCTGGCACGCCGACGAGCCAGGTGGGGCTGTTGAACAGTCCACCAAAACCCTCTCCGAACACCCAGATCATCAACGACCACGCAATCGACAGATAGAGTCCGGCTCGACCCATCACGCGGTCTGGGCCAATCCAGAAACACACGCCGATCAGAATCTGTGCGATCGCGGACAGGGAATCGAAAAGCAGCGGGTGTAAGGTCCAGAGATAGGCCCCTGGTCCGAGCAACTGGGGCAAGCTACCGGGGAGGCCCTGGATGATGGGTTGAATTAGCCCAGGTATGAACTGCGTGGTCATCGCGGGTTGCGCTTGCAAAAAGCCGTCGACAATCCAGAGAAAACCGAATGCCGCACCGAGCCAGCGGCGCATCCGCAGGTAGGGCGCCGTCGAAGATGCAGTGGCCGGGGACACAATGGACTGCTCTGAGCCTTGCCACAGAAGCCGAGCGCCATCCCCGTAGCGGATCATGATCCACAAGACAACGGCGATCAGCGCGGCAATCCCCACCTCTTCCAATAAAAGGGTGTAAAAGGATTGCAGGATCAGCGGACTGATCGGGGTATTCATATCCATAATTTTCATTCCTTTATGTGAGCCATAAGATGAAGTGAAACTGAACGACGCGATAGGTTTGATTGTACCGTACCAGTCGTGGGGCTTTAAAGACTGCATGCGTGAAAAGATGTGGACAGTTTGCGGACATTTGCTTATGGCGATAGCCAGGATTTGACGCTTGGCCTTAGGGCTTCTGGTTGAGGTACAATAGAGTGAGAGTTTCGGCTCGGGACATGGACACGGCTTCAGGTCAGTCCCACTTCGATCAAGGAGCGATCGCCACTTGCAAAAGCGCCCCATCTCTGTCGATGACTTCGTCCTCTTTACGCTACCTGCAAACCCGGTTCTCTCACCTGGCCGCGATCGGGTGATCTACGAGGTGACCCAGGCCGATCCAAAAGAAGATGAGTATGACGTGCAACTCTGGTCGGTCGCCATCGACGGACAGCATCGGCGACAGCTCACGTCGTCCGGTTCGAAAAATGGTTCCGCGGTCTGGCAACCGGGTGCCGATGCGGTGGCATTTGTTTCGAACCGCGCGTATGGCTCACAGGCTTGGCTTCTGCCCATGGATGGTGGCGAGGCCCGCCAGCTGACGCGATTTGTACATGGGATCAGCGATCTCGCATGGACGCCGGATGGATTGCACTTGGTTGGATTGGTGCCCTGCGGCTCCGACGCAGACGTCGCGGTCTTTGCACCGGATGTCTCCGCCAAAGACGCCGAAAAGCAGATCAAGGACGCTGCAGAGGCGTGGACCAAAGGGCCCAAGCGGTACGATTGGCTGTATTACAAATCGGATGGCAATGGACTGTCGAAAGGACTGCATCGACAACTGGTCGTGGTCGATGTGGACAGTGGGGATTTTCTCCAACTCACTCGCGGTGACCGTCCAGTCGGTGCGTTCGCTGTGTCTCCGGATGGGAGCGCGGTGACCTTCACGTCAAATCGACGGAACAACGCGGATGTTGACTGGTGGTACAGCGATCTCTATCACGTGCCTGTTGCCGGCGGCGACGCGACCCTGTTTTGCGACGCCCTGATCGCCCAGACGCTTGCCTACTCCCCTGATGGCCGACAGCTTGCGGTCGCGGGTCATGGTGAGGAATATCAAACGTATCGTTCAGCCGCCCATACGCATCTCTTTCTCCTGCCCGCATCCGGCGGGAAGCCCACGTGCGTGACGCGAGCGTTTCCGGATCCGCTTGGCGATACCACGCTCACGGACATGCGTGCGGCGTTGCGCACGCAAGCACCGGTCTGGAGCCCGGATGGACGCTTTTTGTTCACCCTCAGCTCGCGCGAGGGACGCAGCGAGATCGTGCGGTTCGACGTGTCGAACGCAGAGGCCGCTTGCGATGCGATCGTGTTGATGGGGGGCGACCGTGACATCTATGGATTTGCCACGGACGGTCAGGGACTATTCGCGGCGACGTACGCTACACAGACCCATCCCGGACGGTTGGTGACACTCCATGCAACGGGTCTGGAGTCGGCACCAGAAGGGGCGCGAACACGTCGGCCACGCGCCTTGACGGAGCCGATGACCGAGCATGTGGTGCCGCATTTTCCTGAGGGAGAGCAGCGGGTCGATGCGTGCAGTGTGGAGGCCGAGGAACGGTTGTTGCTTTCTGCGCCACAACCCTACTGGTTCACGTCAGCTCTCGGTTGGCGCGTCCAAGGTTGGGTGATCCGTCCGCCGCAGGCACAGCCAGGCGACGTGCACCCCGTGATTCTGGAGATCCACGGGGGTCCGCAACTGAATTATGGACACGCGGTGTTTCACGAGATGCAGTGGTTGGCTGCACAAGGGTATGCGATTGTCTTGACCAACCCGCGCGGCGGCACGAGCTACGGGCAGGAGTTTGTCAATGCCGTCCGGCACGATTACGGCGGCAACGATGCCGAGGATGTCATGGCTGGCCTCGATGCGGCAATTGCCCAGTTTCCCTTTTTGGATGCGACGCAGGTCGCGGTGACTGGAGGGAGCTACGGCGGTTTCATGACGAACTGGCTGATCGGCCACACAGACCGCTTTTTCGCGGCCGTGTCCCAGCGCAGCATCTCGAACTGGATCTCCTTTTATGGCGTGAGTGACATCGGTCCTTCGTTTGTGGAGTCGCAGCACGGACTGACTGTGATGGACGACCTTGAGGCGCTCTGGAAGATCTCGCCGCTCGCGTATGCGGGGCAAGTGCGCACACCGCTTCTCCTTGTGCACTCTGAGAATGATCTGCGTTGCCCGATCGAGCAAGCCGAGCAGTTGTACACGGTGTTGCGACGCCTGGAACAAGACGTTTCCCTGCTGCGCATTCCGAATGCGAGTCATGGCCTGTCGCGCAACGGCAAACCGTCACTTCGTGTTGAACGGTTGAAGGCGATCTTTGACTGGATCCATGCCCATCGGGCGGCACGTACGTAAGGGGGATGACGATGTCGTTTTTGACCGGTATCTGGAGCGCGTTACTGGGAACCTGGATTCGCATCGGGACGTCGATCCTGCCGCGGACGATTCACCCGATGGTACTGCATTTTCCGATCGTGTTGCTGTACTTGGCGGTACTGATTGAGGTGGTGCGCTACGTCGGTGGTCGATCCCGCGAGATGTTTTTTCAACGCGCCGGGTTCTGGGTATTGACGCTTTCCCTGTTCGCGATCGTGGCGGCCGCCGCTGCCGGAGTGATCTCCGAGCAGTTTGTTCGCTTTACGCCGCAGACGGCGGCGCTACTGTCGGCACACCAGACCGACGCCGTGTTGACAGGCGTCTTGGCGATGGCCGCCTGGATTGTTCGGGTGTTCACAAAATTCCCGATGGATGGAAGGAAATCTGACCGCTGGTCTTTATTTGGCACGGGCAGGGGACGGGCGTCCATCGTCTCCAGTCTGTTGGTCGTCGGTGCGATGGTCATGATCAGCATCACGGGATCGCTCGGGGGTACCATGGTTTATCACTATGGCGTGGGCACCCCGGCGACGTTGAAATCGGCGCCAGTAACGACAGGTACCAACACATCCAATTCCTGATCTACAAAGGGTTTTGGCCGGCATGAGGGGTTTTCGCTCTCTGGCATCGCGGCCCCGCATTGGGCTCGTCTGTGAGTTCGACTGAAGTGCGTGTGATCTGGGCATCGTTTCCCATCGGGGGCCATGGTCACACGCATTTTATTTCGAATTTCGGACTTCCTGCAGCTTCCACTATACTATTTCGAATAATTTGCTATACTAATGTTAGTCAGGATTCTCTGACGTGTTAAAAAAGATTACAGGGGGCGTCATGATGGCCGTACGGAAACAACTGATTGCAACCACAGCAAGTGTGCTGCTCGCTTTGGCGGGCACTGCGTTCGCGGCCTCACCGTCGCTGGCGATGTCTCACCCGGTCGCACACCGCAGCGCCGCACCTTCCGGTACCATCGATATCGGGTTGAGTGCTGATCCACCGAAACTGGATCCAAGCCTCTCGAGTGCTCTGGTCGACCGTCAGGTGATGATCAACCTCTACGATACGCTTTTTCAATTGTCTGCCACGGGGATGCTGGAACCGGATCTCGCGACCGGCTACACGGTGTCCAAGGATGGCATGACTTATACGTTGCAACTGCGCAAAGGCGTCATGTTTCAGGATGGAACGCCATTTAACGCGGCGGCCGTCAAATTCAACCTCGAGCGGGACCAACTGAAGATCTCGCCGCGTCACAGTTCGTTGTCGGCGATCTCGGGGATTGATGTGACGGGACCTTATACCATCGTTTTGCATCTGTCCAAGCCCTTTAGCCCATTACTCAACGTCCTGGCCGGGCGCGCAGGGATGATGGTGTCGCCCACGGCTGTCAAGAAGGAGGGGGCCGGATTCCTCAACGATCCGGTGGGCACCGGGCCTTATGAATTTGTCAAACGCGTGGTCGGTTCCTACATCGACTTGAAAGCGAACCCGCATTACTGGGTCAAAGGCGAACCCCACTTTGAGAATGTCGAGTACAAAATCTTTACCGATCCGAACGTGGAGCTGCTCAATTTGCAGTCAGGTGCGGTACAGTTTATCGATACGGTGCCACCGCAGCAAGTGTCGAGCATGGAGATGACATCGGGGTACACAGTGATCAACAAGCCGAGCTTCGGCTACCAGGGGATTTACCTTAACGTCAAAGCGGCGCCATTTACCAACCTCTTTCTGCGCGAGGCGATTAACAATGCAGTCAATCGTTCGCTGCTAGTCGGTGCAATCTTCAGGGGAACGGCCGTTCCGGCCTACAGCCCGTTTGGCCCTGCCTCGCCGGCTTACGTCAAGTCAGAAGACACCCCGCCGGCCGTGAATCCCACCTTGATTCGCAAGCTGCTCAAAGAAGGCGGCAAGCCGAAAGGCTTCTCATTCACCATGCAGACGGCGACGAGCCCATTGGACGTCCAGATTGCGGAGATCATCCAGAGCATGCTCAAACCGTATGGCATCCAGATGAACATCGATCAACTTGATTTCGGTACGATGCTGAACAACTCGGCGGACGGAAACTTCACGGCGATGGCGCTTGGCTGGAGTGGTCGATTGGATCCCGATCAGGACATCTATTCGTTCTTTTATTCGGGTGCGCCGCTGAATTCGTCGCAGTACAGCAACCCGAAGGTCGATGCCTTGTTGAACCAAGCTCGTGAGACCAGCGATATGGCCGTGCGCAAGGCGATTTATGCCAAAGCGATGGCCATCATCAATCACGATTCACCGTACGTGTTCTTGTATCACCCAAACAACGTGCTCGCGTACAGCAACAGCATCAAGGGATTCGTGTATATCCCTGACGGCTTGATCCGCGTGGCGACGCTGTCTTGAGTGACGTTTGAACTGCAGGTGTGCAACATCGCCGGAGTTCTGACGTGTCTTACGTTGGTTTGAGGGGTGCGGGATGCTGACATTTATCACACGTAGAATTCTGCTGACGATCCCGGTACTGTTTCTCATCAGTGTGATCGTGTTCAGCTTGTTGCACCTGATCCCAGGCGATCCTGCCCGAGTCATTCTCGGGCAGGATGCCACTCCGGCCGCGCTGCAGGCGCTCAGGGTACAGTTGGGGTTGACCCGGCCGCTCTGGCTGCAGTACGTGCTGTGGATCGGTGGCGTGTTTCATGGAAATCTGGGGAACTCGCTACAGACGGGTCTGCCCGTCGCCATGCTGATCGGACAGGCGTTGCCAGTGACGGTTGAACTCGCGATAGGCACTATTATCGTCTCCGGACTGATTGCCATTCCTCTCGGGATCTATGCCGCTGTTCACAAAGGGCGTCTTGCGGATTTGATCACGGTCTTTGGTGCGTCAATCGGCTTGTCCATCCCCCCGTTCTGGCTGGGGATTATGCTCTTATTGCTTTTTACCGTTCATTTTCATCTTTTCCCATCATCCGGATTCGTGCCCTTCTTTCAAAATCCGATACAGAATCTGCAGTCGATGTTTCTCCCTGTCGTGGCGACGGCCGTGCGCGAGGCTGCGGTGCTCTTGCGCATGATGCGCGCGAGTCTGGTTGAGGTTCTCGGCGCAGACTTTATTCGCACGGCGCGCGCAAAAGGCATCGTCTGGCGCGTGGTGGTGGTGCGACACGCGGTCCGCAATGCGCTCGTGCCCGTCCTCACGCAAAGCGGCCTGCAGGTCGCAGGTCTCCTTGGTGGCCTCGTCATCACGGAGACGATCTTCTCGCTTCCGGGCTTTGGCAGCCTGCTTGTCAACAGCATCTTTAGCCGCGACTACACCATCATTCAGGGGAGCGCCCTCGTTGCCGCCTTGCTCGTCGTCGGTGTCAACCTGGTCACGGATTTGTGCTATGGCCTCATCGATCCGCGCATTCGCATGGGGAAGGGGGCATAGGGCTATGGCCAAGACTGAATTGAGCGTCACGGCCCCGGGCGTTTTGCGCGTACGTCGACGCTGGCGCCTGTTTCAGGGGCGGCGGCCCACGCTGTGGCTTGGCGTCGGGATTGTCTTCGTCTTCGTCTTTGCAGCGCTCTTTGCACCGTTTATCACGCAGTACTCACCGGAACAAGTAGATCTCTTTCACATGCTGGCTCCTCCGGGCGGCTCGCACTGGTTTGGCACGGATGAACTGGGACGCGACTTGTTTACCCGCATTATTTACGGAGCGCGCACATCACTGACGGTGTCCGCGGTGGCCGTCATGATCGGAGCCATCATCGGCGTTGCGCTAGGGCTTATCAGCGGCTACGTTGGTGGGTGGCTGGACGAATGGTTGATCATGCGTGTCATGGATGCGCTGCAGGCGTTCCCTTTCTTGATCTTTGCCCTCGTTTTGGGCGCCGTGCTGGGCGGCGGTATATTCAACGCGGAGATTGCCATCGGGATCGGGTTCATTCCTGGGTTTGTGCGCATTGCCCGGGCGCAGGTCTTTCTGCAAAAGGAGACGGAATACGTGCAGTCGGCGCGCATCGCAGGCGCGCACTGGTCGCGCATCCTGCTTCGGCATATCCTCCCCAACATCATGGCGCCGATCATCGTCCAGATCTCACTGGCGCTGGCAGGCGGGATTGTGGCGGAAGCCGGACTCTCGTATCTGGGACTGGGCGTGCAACCGCCGGCACCTAGCTGGGGCACGATGTTGAAAACGGCGCAGGGATATCTGACGATCGCGCCATGGCTCGCCATCTTTCCGGGTGTCGCGCTGGCTTTGGCCGTACTGGGATTCAACTACCTCGGTGATGGACTGAGTGACGCGCTGAACCCCAAGGGTTGATTCGCCGTTAGACGTGAACGGACACCTTGGTGTGTCCAGGGGCGTTGGTGTATAGGTGGGAACGAAAGAACGAGCGCAGCCGCTACTACAGGGCCGCGCTTTTTTCTCGTGGGATTTGGGCTGGCGCCACGTAGGGTTGCACACGCGATTGAACGTGCAGGAACAGGGGCTTGTCATATCTTTGTCATATGTATACACTACGAAACAGAGATACTTCTGAATTCAACTCGAGACAGTCGCTGGTAGGGAGCTTCGTATGGGACGCAAAGATCGAGTGTTGTCGGCCCTGACCGACCTCTACGAGCAGAGGTCAAGAGGGCCCTCTGAAACAGACGCTCGCGGCGTCAGCGCGCGTGCCATTGCCGATCACTTGGGAATCTTGCGCAACAACTGCTGCGCCGATCTCAACGACCTGGTGCGCGAGGGCGTGGTGAGGAAAATCGGTGGGCGGCCGACTCTGTATTGTCCTGCTCGCGACACAGCACTCGCCGCTGAGGTGGAGCAAGCGCTGCCACCGCTGGGGGATTTACCACTTTTGAAGGGACACTTGCGATCTCTGATCGGCGCCGAGCGCAGTCTCAAAGAAGCGGTCGAGCGAGCCATGATGGCGGTGCGCTATCCTCCGAGCGGCATGCACGTCCTCCTCTTGGGCGAAACCGGTGTAGGAAAGTCGACATTTGCCAAGGCGATGCACCGTTGTGCTGTTGCGGAAGGGACCATGGCTGCACAGGCGCCGTTCATTCCGTTTAACTGCGCGGAATACGCGAGCAACCCGGAGATCCTTCTGGATCACCTCTTCGGCCATGCCAAAGGGGCGTATACTGGGGCCGACAAAGACAAACCCGGACTGATCGAGTTGGCCAATGGCGGTATCTTGTTTTTGGACGAAGTCCACCGCTTGCCCCCGCACGGTCAGGAGATGTTGTTTCATTTACTGGATTATGGAGAATACCAGCGAATGGGAGAAACTTCGAGCTGGCGCCGCAGTCAGGTGCTCTTGATCGCAGCCACTACTGAACCACCAAGTTCGACCCTGTTGGCCACCTTCCGGCGACGGATCCCCATGGTGATTGCACTTCCGAGCCTTCGCGAATGGGATATCCGCGATCGGTTCGAGTTGGTGCATGCCCTGCTGTATCAAGAAGCCTGTTCCACCGAGCGTACGTACCGACTGAGCGCAGAGGCGCTCGGTAGCCTCCTGTTCGCCCATTTTCCAGCCAATATCGGCGACCTCAGAAATGTCCTGAGACTCGCATGCGCCAACACGCTCTTGAGCCACCCTCTGGGCGGATGCGACGAGGTCGCCCAGTTGAGACCACAGGTTCACATGTATCCCAGTGGCCGGCAGAATGTGTTGCACCGCTCGAGCGCCAGTGCGTTATCCGAACTCGTCGTCGGACCGAGCGACAAGGATCCCCATGTTCCTGAAGGCCTTCAGGAACAGTCGCTCTATGCCCAAATGAATCGACTGACGCGCGCTCTCGATGAATTGGGGTTTGCTGATGACGAGATTATCAGTGCGATCGAGCGGGAACTGCATCGGCGCGAGAAAGAATACTTTCAGCAACAGTCTTTATCGGAACTGCAGCGGTTTGTAGGGGACGATTTTTACGCGGTCATGCTTCGCTGTTGGTCGCCATTGGAACAGGAGATTGACGATATGCATCGTGATAGCGCATTCATGCGAATCTCGATGCACCTGTACGGTGTGACCCGGACGATGCAGCAACCGTTGCCCGATTTGGCGCGGCGGATGCAGCGAATGCAAATGGGACACGCAAAGGAGACGGACTTGGCGGAGCGCCTCCTCCAACTGTTCTTCCAAGAGACCGGGGTTCAACTGCCCGCCTATGAGGTGCCCGTGTTGACCATGCTCCTGAAGCAGACCGCGATGCAGCGCCGCTTGGCGGTCGGGGTGGTGGTGGTCCTGCGCGGGGACGGGGTGGCATCGCAACTCGTCGCGTCGGCGTTGGAAGTCTTCCCCGACGCTCATGTCGTGGCTGTCGATGTAGCTCTGCACCAATCCCTGACGGATACGCAGAGTCTGCTGCAAGACGCGGTCGCACAAGTTGATGCAGGGGACGGCATTCTCGTCATGACGGACATCTTGTCGTTACGGGAGCGCATTCGATCGATGCAACCTGGGACGATGGCCATGCGCCTCGTCTGGCGACCGGACTTCTCCTTGCTTGTTCATGCGTTGCAGATCTGCTCCGCAGGGCGAACAGACGTCGGTGAGTTGGCCGTTTTGCTGGAACGCTACGGGGGGCGACCTGTTGAACGAGACGGTGGGCCACGCACGATCTGGACGTGTTGTCTGACCGGAAAAGGGACAGCGCAGGCGCTCAAGCGGCTGATCGAACAGGAATTGCCACCGGATTGGCGGACCTCGGTGAAGGTGATTCCGATCGATATCCTCCCCAATTCACAGACGGATTTGCCACCGTGCCAGGATGTGGTCGCGGCTGTTGGATCGATTGACCCTGGGCAACCGGGCGTGCCGTTTCTCTCGGTTGAACAACTTTTGGCGCCGCAGGGGATGCAGCGATTGATGTGCCTGCTAGGCAATGCCCATCTTGACGTGCGAACGGGAGACGCAGTCGTCGGGAGGGAGTGGGAGGGGGCGATGGCGCGGGGGGAGGAGCCAGCAGAGCAGTCCGGAGAGCAGTCCGGAGACCCGCCAGTGAAGGCGTTGCCACTGTTGGACTATACCAAGGCCATCTTGGAACGGGACCTCGTGTTTGCGAATCCACGCCACGTGTGTGCGGCTTCTCTTCGCATGACAGAGCGTGTGGAAGCCGCGCTGGCCAAGCCGCAGTCGCCAGAATGGCGCGCCCGTTTTCTGCTTCATATGGGGTACGTCATCGAGCGGGGGATTACACGGGACGTTGTCATTCACCCGTATGCCTTGAGAATACAAAAACAGTTTCCAATGGAGTGGTCCGTGCTCTGCTCTGCTTGGCAAGCTATCGAAGAGGTGTTCCGCCTGCCCGTGGATGCCAACGAATTGGCTTTCGTGTTTGATATGGTGTTCTCTGAACGAGGATATGAGGTGCGCTTATCATGATGGCGTCTTTGGAACCCGATCTTTTCGTCCGCGTGGATGACCGTCTGATTCACGGTCAAGTCGTGACCACATGGGTCAAGCATCTGTCGACGCGCGTGATCTGGGTGGTCAGCGACCGCGCTCGCGCAGAACCGATCGAGGTGGTCTTACTCAAATCGTCGGTCCCATCTGACTTGGCGCTCGAAGTGTTTTCCCTTCAAGAAGCGGCCTGTGCTTGGTCCCGCTTCTCGGGTCGACGTTTGATGCTTCTGTTTGAGCGGCTAGAGGATGTGATTCAGGCGTTCGACCTCAGTATTCCTGTCCACTCCGTCAACTTGGGGGGCTTGCGGTATCGACCCGGGTCCGTCGCCTTGACCAAGGCCGTCTACGTCGGAGAGCAGGACTCGCACACTTTGCGGTGCATGGAAAACCGCGGCATTCGGACGACCATTCAACTGCTCCCGCATGACAAAAAAATTGACGTCTATGAGTTCATCAGAGGAAAGAGCCGCTAACAGGAGGGGGGTGAAGAGGTGTTGATGTGGCATGTGCTGGCCATCACCTTGATCGGTGGCCTTGCGGGCGTTGAGAGCGTGTTGGATGAATGGCAATGGCATCGGCCTATTCTCGCCTGCACGTTGATTGGCCTCGCCTTGGGCAACCTTCCGGTGGGTCTGGTCGTGGGCGGTGTCCTCGAACTCATTGCGCTGGGGTGGATGAATATCGGGGCGTCGCAGTCCCCGGACACCGCTTTGGCCAGCGTCATCTCGACGACGCTGGCGATCAGCGGTGGACATGAGATCAATCAAGCTGTGGCACTCGCCATCCCGTTGGCCGTCGCCGGGAATCTGACGACCGTTGGCGTGCGCAGCCTGACCATTTGGATTCAACACCTGGCCGATCGTTTGCGGCCGACGTCCGCACCAACCCAGTTGGCCAGACTGCAGGCCATCGCCTTGTCATTTCAATTTTTGAGGGTGGCGATTCCGTCGTTCTTGTTCGCGCTGTTTGTCAATCGGGCCATGATCCTCGCTCTGTTTCACCTGCTGCCGGCCGTCTTGATCCAGGGATTCACCGCGGCAAGTGGTTTCGTTGTGGTCGTGGGCTATGCCATGGTGATCCGTTCGCTGCGTGCGCGAACACTGATGCCGTACTTTCTTCTCGGCTTCCTGATCGCCGACTTCACGGCGATCACGTTGGTGGGCGTCGGGATTGCAGCGGTCTGTGTCGCCTATCTTCACGTTGCCGTCTGGTCGCGGCGGGATCAGTCCGTCGCGTTGGAGTCGGCGCCGCTGCGCGAGGTCAGCGCGGCGACGGTCCCGCTGCCACGCCGCGTATTCTGGCGAACGCTGTGGCGCAGTCAATTTCTCCAAGCCTCATGGAATTACGAACGAATGCAAAGTCTGGGGTACGCGTATATCCTCGAACCGAGTCTTGATCATCTGTTTCCAGACCCCGACAGACGCGTCGGCAGAAAGACGCGACACCTGGAGTTTTATAACACGAACCCCTACGTATCGAACGTTGTCACTGGGATCAATATGGCTTTAGAGGAACAGATCGCCGCCTCAGATGACTCGGATGACAAACTGGTGACGTCCATCAAAATCGGGATGATGGGGCCGTTAGCGGGCGTCGGCGATTCGATCTTTTGGGGAACCATGAGGCCCCTTCTGGCCTCAATCGGCGCGACACTGGCTCTGCGCGGGAGTCTCTTGGGCCCGGTGTTCTTCTTTCTCAGTTGGAACTCGATGCGTCTGATGACGCTATGGGGATTGCTCGAATACGGGTACCGTTCCGGCACGCGCATAGTCCACGTGATCGCGACGGGTGTCTTGCGCCAAGTCACGGAAGGCGCAACGATCGTGGGGTTGGTCGTGATGGGCAGTTTGGTGGCGGATTGGGCACACGTGGACTTTGCTGTGCAGTGGACGATTGCGCATGGCCAGCATCTGACGCTGAACCATATCGTCAATTCGGTCTTGCCGAGAGCCCCCAGCCTGCTCTTGGTCGGGTTTACACTATGGCTTCTGCAACGCGGATGGAGCAGTGTCAAAGTGATCTTGCTGCTGTTTGCTCTCGCCGTGGGTGGTGTGTGGGTGCACTGGCTTGCTGCCTAGCGATGGGGTGAGCACGGTGATGTGTATCGCGTAAGGCAAAGTGTATCGTCAAATGGGGCGAAGTGTATCGCCCCATTTGTGTTGTCATGACCTGTATCAGCGATGGGAACCGGGAGTGTATCCTGGCACGGAACTTGCTTCTATTGTTCGCGGGGCCCTCAGAACCATGAGAGTTCGATAGAGATAGGGGGATTGGGAGTACCCGTGACCGGATGAGAGACCCCGAACCCATCTTGAAGGAGGATGAATGTTGAAAAACGCAGCCATCACACTGTCGGCAATTGCCCTGTTGGCAGGAAGTATCTTGGCAACACCCATCGCCCAAGCGGCGACGACACACCACAGCACGCCCAAGCCGATCGTGCTCAAAGTCTTGTACATGAACCAGGCGGGGTATACGACGCAAGTACTCCGGCAAATGGCCGCAGGGTTTCATCAAGAATATCCTAACGTCACTGTCCAGTTTACGTTCTTGCCATACGGCAACATGCACAGTGCCATCCTCACATCTGCTGCTGCGCCAAACGCCCAATATGATGTCGTCTTGTCCGATTTGATTTGGACAGGGGAATTCGCGCAGCGGGGCTATACCATTCCGCTCAACAGCTATATCGACGCGGACATTAAGAATCCCGGGCAGATTCCTGGAGCGGTGTGGGACGGGTTCAAGATCGGCGGTCGAATTATGGCCATGCCGTTCCTGGCGAATTTCCAGAACTTCTACTACAACAAGAAGCTTCTGGCCGAGGCAGGGTTTAAATCGGGACCGACGACCATGGCGCAGTGGTTGCATCAGATGGAGGTTTTGAAGGCGAAGAAAATCGTGCAATATCCGTATGAAGACTCTTGGACTCAGGCAGAGGGTCTGGTCTGTGACTATGTTCGGACCGCAGGAGAATTCGGAAACGGCAACCTGTTCAACGCCCAAGGCAAACCGGTCATGAACCAGGGGCCAGCGTTGCAAGCCCTAGAGTGGATGCACATGCTGTACGCCAAAGGGTTGGCCAATCCCAACTCGTTGACCGCCGATGAACCGACGGCGGCCAATGCCTTTGCATCGGGCCAGGCGGCATTCAACACCAACTGGACGTTTGTGACCGGGATCATGAACGACAAGTCAGAGTCCAAAATCGTCGGGGACGGCGTGGTGGCCACCTTTCCAGTCGCCCCGGGTACCAATCCGATGACGCACTCCGCCAGTATCTCGGGCTTTCAGGGCTTGGCGATTCCTGCCAATACGCCCGCCGCAATGCGCCCGTGGGCTTGGAAGTGGATTCAGTTTGCAACGTCGCCCAAAGTGCAGGCACAACATCTTCATAGCCAGTGGCCTGTGTGGTCTACGGTGGCCAGTTCAGCGGCGGAGAAACGGTTGAATCCTTCGTGGAAAGTCTACGAGGAAAATCTCAATGCGGTGTACAACCGTCCTGCTGTTGCCAACTATCTGCAAGTCAGCAGCATCATACAGCAATACGTCCACGAGGCCATTGCCGGAACCCTGTCTGTCAAACAGGCGGCAAACGACATGGTGCAACAGATCGAAGCATTGAATTGACCACAAGCGCGCGAGCGCATGTGTCATCCTCCCCGGCGACGTGGTCGCCGGGGACACTGTGAGGAGATGAACCATGAGCGTTCCGGCCACACCACAGTCTGGCTTTCCCTCCAGAAAGGCGCCACTTCGAAGGCGGGTCTTTTTGGCTCTGACCGGAGAGTACTTTTGGTTCTACGCCTTGCTTTTGCCATCCATACTCGTCTTGATCGGCGTCATACTCATTCCCATGGTGTTTGCGTTTCAGATGAGCCTGGGCAATACGAATATTGTGGTGATCGGCGGAAAAGGCTCCATCGAATCCCAGTGGGTTGGATTGCAAAACTATCTGTCCCTGCTCGCGAGTCCTCTCTTTTGGCAGGCATTTCGCGAGACCGTTTATTTTTGGTTTGTTTCGATTGTCATCGAAGTAACGGTTGGCATCGGCCTGGCTGTGCTGATGAATCAGAATTTTGTGGGTCGCAAGGTGTTTCGCCTGATCGTGTTTATCCCATGGGCGATTCCAACGGTGGTCAACTCGATGTTGTGGGGGATGATTTTCGACGGTGATAACTACGGGGCCTTGAATGATCTCTTACTTCGGCTGCACCTGATTTCCACTCAAATTGTGTGGCTGAACCCGATGCCTGTGCTGTCGCAGGTTCCTTGGCTCTCCAACATGCTGGGCTATCTTGGAGCGAATACGGCCATGAATGCCATCATCGTCGGTGATGAATGGAAGACGCTTCCAATCGTGGCGGTCCTGGTTTTGGCTGGTCTGCAGACGATTCCCCATGAATACTATGAGGCTGCTCGCGTGGAAGGGGCATCTGCCTGGACGCAGTTTCGCAGAGTGACGCTCCCCTTGCTTGGACCGATCTTGACAGTCGTCTTGATCCTGCGCACCATGCAGCTACTGCGCGCCTTCACGATGATCTTCAATCTCGAGCAATTTGGATTGCCATTGCTGTCGATTCAGGCATACCAGCAAGCTTTCTCATTTGGGTCGTTCGGGTCTGGATCCGCCATTTCCTTTCTGATTGGAATCATCGCGCTGTTGATCGCGTTCGTCTACATCAAACAGTTGTACAAGGAGGAGATGTAGTGAGATTCATCCATGCAATCAAGCCGCGACGAATCCTCTTATACCTTCTCGTTTTGGTGGTGCTGTTCTGGACACTGGGCCCCTTGTACTTTTTGATCATTACAAGTCTGAAGGAGTATGTCGGCACGATCACGTACCCTCTGCCCTGGGTGCCGAGTCCGTTTACTTGGAACAACTACTCCATTATGTTTTCCGGATACAGCCCGGGTAGCATCAGCTACCGATTTTTGCATGCGTTGCGCAATTCGATTGTGGCGTCTACGGCGACCACCCTCATTAACCTGGTGTTGGGCTCGTCCGCAGCGTATGTCCTGTCGCGCGCGCCGATCAGGGGCAAGAATGCCATCTCCATGCTGTTTCTCGCCAGCAACCTGCTGCCGACCGTGGCGTTGATCATCCCGTTCTATGTGCTGACAGTCACCTATCTCAACGGACTCCAACTCTATGATACGAACACCTTGCTCGTCATCGTCTACACGTCTTTCTCACTGGGCCTCGTGATCTGGATTATGCGCGGGTATTTTGATTCGATTCCGATCGAATTAGAGGAGGCTGCTCGCGTGGATGGGTGTGGGCGGCTCAAGGCATTGGTTCGGATTATTCTTCCGCTGACCGCCCCAGGGTTGCTGGCCACTGGACTCCTGACCTTTTTGACGTCATGGGACAATTTTATCTTGCCGCTGGTCTTGGCTCCGGATTCGAGTGGGTACAATCTTCCGTTCTTCATCTACTCTCTCAATGGCCAGTATCTTCACCTCAACAATGAGATCGCCGCTGGGGGCTTGCTGTCTTCCATCCCCCCCGTCCTCATCGTCCTGTTCTTTGGCAAATACATTGTCAGCGGCCTGACGGCTGGTAGCGTCAAGGGCTAATCGCGTTCGTAGCGGCTCAGGGTGTATACTTCCCATAGTTCCTGGGCGACGCGCTAGGCCTTGCTGTATCCTTGTGCCGAGGAGGTCTCGATGCCGCGTCGTTTGGAGGGACGGTTGGGGGATGGGATTTTGAGGCGAGGCGCTTGGCTTCTTGTGCTGGCCACGGTGCTGTGGGCCGGCAACTACGTCGCGGGACGCGCGTTGGCGCCTGTCATGTCGGCATTTTTACTGAACGGCATTCGTTGGACGATTTCGGCGATACTGCTGATCGTGATCATGCGTTTGCGAGGTAAGAGGATCCCGCTGAAAGCGCGCTGGCGGGAGTTCGGGCTGCTTGGGTTGGCGGGGATGTTCGCGTTTTCCTCCTTGAACTACCTTGGGCTTCACACAGTTTCGGCCGCGCAGGCCGGTATGATTGCCGGTACGATGCCTGTAGCCATCTTGTTGATGAGCGTACTTCTCTTGCATGAGCGACCGGCGGGCTGGGCCTGGACCGGCATGGTCGTGTCCGTGGTGGGCGTCGGCGTGCTCGTTTTTGCAGGGCATCAGAGTCACTGGAGCTTTTCCATGGGAGACTTGGAATTGATTGCGGCGTCGTTGGCCTGGGGTCTTTACACGGTGCTCGGCAAGCGATTTGGAAGGCACATGGATGCCCTGACGATGACTGCTGGAGCGGCCGTTTACGGAGCGATTCCCAGCCTTCTGGCTGGTCTTCTGCTGCCGTCGGCGCACACGGAGCCCATGACTGCGATTAGCTGGGTAGCTCTGCTCTACGTGAGTACGGCCGCGTCGGTGCTTGCCTACTTTGCCTGGACCACTGGCGTGGAGAGACTCGGCGCCAGTCGATCGGCCCCCTATATCAACCTTCTCCCGTTGTGGACTGTGCTCTTGGGTATATGGCTGCTCGGCGAGCACGTGGTCCTGTTGTCATGGGTCGGGGGAACGCTCACTGTCACGGGCGCGCTCTTGGCGGGACGGCGCGGCAAGGTGAGCGGTCGGTAAGGCCCCTTGCACAGAGAGCGAGAGTGGTATGGATCGATGAGCATCGCAGCGGGCCGACCCCACGGGAAAGCAGTACAACCCGCAATAAAGACCCCACCGGAAGGCAGACCGCGTGAAAAGAGCGGATGCCATCCGGTGGGGTATGCTTGTCTCATCGTGCCGGCGGATGATGCTTTGCGACGGAGGTCACTGCGTGTGGCGTCGCTTGCGCATCCTCCCGGCCACAACGGCACCGGCGAGTGCGACGGGTGCGATGGCGGCGAATGGGAGCTCAGGCATGCCCCCGGGTGTCAGCGTGGATGGGGTGGCCCATTCGTATACCATCCCATCATTCGTGTCTGCAAACAGCGCGCTTGGCGTTTGGTCGATCCAGTCCCATATGTCGGGAAATTCATCAGGCACGCCGCTGCTCGGTGGCTGAGCATCGAGGCTCCAGGTGTTGCCGACTCCTTGATACAGCATGTTGGGGCCTTCGGAAGTCGCCAATGCGAAGACTTGACCGTCAATCGACCCGATGGAGTTGATCGGAGCCATGGGAGACGTTTGCCCTTGCGTTTGCGCCAGAGACCAAGTAAAACGGCCTCCTGCAGCAGGCGTCCCGAGCCAGACGCCCGAGTCGTCGGCTATCACCAGGTTCTGACCAGCGGACGTGATCAGACCGTCTTGGAGTTGGTCCCCGGTCCCGCTGGGATCGAATTGCCCGAGGTCGGTCCAGATTGGCGTCTTTGTGGTAGCCCCCGTCACCGAGAACAACTCACCCGCCTCGGTCAAGACGTAGAGGATACCGTTCACGGAAGTGACAGACAAGACAGCGGCTGGCGAGTTGGCCACGGGTAGCCATGTACTTGTGCTGCTGTCAAAGTAGTCCAGCGTGTTGCTAGTCGTGTAGTTTGGGCTGGGTTGGTAGACGCCGAACAACGTGGACGTGGTGGGGTCAAAAAAGATCGTCTGGTTGTAGTTCGGCAACGGAATGAATCCGCCCCCTGTGGGGCCGGACATCGTGGTCAACTGACCTCCAGTCCACCGAAAGACGTCAGATCCGTTGTCTGACATGAAATACACGGAGCCGTTGCCATAGGTCATCTCCTCGGGAGGGGATGGGACTACGCTGGATGGGAAAGGCGTCACCGTCCATGATTGTGAGGCAACGTCAAATTCGGCGATTCCGTAGTTGCCGCCTACCCCTGATCCATAGACTTGAGCGGAGGCGTTGAACGCCACGTAGAGGTTGCCGCTGCTGTCCGTGGTCATCGGCCCGAGTGCCAGGCCGTTCAACGCGGAGAGGTCTGGCAGCGCAGTCCAGCTGGGGGATTGCTGCGTCTGCGCGACGTTTGCGGGCGGACCCTGCGCAAACGCCGGTGTGACGGCCACACCGAGTGTAACGGCAAGCGTGCTGGTCATGGCCAGCCATGTACGAAGTGTTCGTGTCAAGATGACCCTGTCTCCTCTGAAACGGATTTTTCACGACTCTGAGTCTAGCACGGTTTTCCTGCGCCGTGGTTAAAGAATTCTTTGGCATTCGGTGCTTGCATGGGTCAGCGCTGTAGGAGTTGCCGGTACCCCTTGGTCGTTTGCAAAGGAGGTGCAATATTTGCAAAGTTGGAGTACGATAGACGTCAGTAGGTTGGCTGCGCGACGCAACTCAGCCTGAAGAATGATCGACGAGGAGGGCGATGGGCTCGACCACTCTGCTTCGCCACAAGGCTTTGGATTCGCAATCATGAAAGGGCTTACAGCACGATGCTTTGCACAGGGAGGGACAACATGTGTTGCACCTTGTCGTCTGCATCAAACAAGTGCCGGACAGTCGCGAGATTCGAATCGACCCCAAGACCAACACCTTAGTCCGCCTCGGCGTTCCAGCCATTATCAACTACTACGATCTGCATGGACTCGAAGAAGCGCTGCGTCTGAAAGATGAGTTCGGCGCGCGCGTGACCGTCGTCTCGATGGGGCCGCCTTCGGCTGAGAAGGCCCTGAGACAGTGCGTGTCGATGGGGGCGGATGAGGCAGTGCTCGTCAGCGATCGTGCGTTTGCCGGTGCGGACACGCTGGCCACGTCCTACGTGGTGGCGCTGACGATTCAAAAGGTGGAAGAGCGCTGGGGTACTGTCGACATCGTGTTCTGCGGAAAGCAGACGCTCGATGGCGACACGGGGCAAGTCGGACCCGGCGTGGCCTGTCGCCTTGATATCGACCAGCTGACGTATGTCGAAAAGCTGGAGTCCCTTGATCTAGAGACGCGTGAGGTGACGGTGCACCGGCATCTCGAGGACGGTGTGGAGCGCGTGAAGGCACGGCTGCCCGTGTTGATCACGGCTTTGGCGGAACTCAACCGTCCGCGCCGGGCGAGTCTGCCTGGAATCTTGCGCGCCGCAAGGTACCAGCCGATCGTCTGGACGACGAACGATTTCCCCACTATCGATCGCGCCAAGATCGGTCTGCGCGGGTCGCCGACCATCGTGTCAAAGACCTGGGTCCCTGAACCCAAGCAGGTGCAGACGGAGTGGCTGCCTTCCGAGGATAGTGCCGCAGCGGCGACGGCCCTGCTAGACCATCTTTACAGCACGGATCTGCCGCAAAAACTCGGGTGGGCGTAAGGAGGCGGTCGTATGGCGGAAGAACGCAAGCGAAAACCGATGATCGGGTTGCAAAGTGACACGGACTGGTCCGAGTATCGTGGAGTCATGGTCGTGGTGGAACAGCGTGCCGGCGTAGCCAAAGCTGTTTCCTGGCAACTGCTTGGCGAGGCGCGGCGCCTGGCCGACAAGCTCGAGTCGCCGCTGTTGGCCCTCGTCATCGGGCATCAGGTGCAGGGCCTGGCGCGCGAGGCCGGGTATCACGGCGCGGACCGGGTGTATATCTGCGATTCGCCGGAACTGGCGAGTTACCGAACGCGTCCCTACAGTCGCGTGTGCTTGTATGTGATCCGCGAGTACAAACCGGAGATTGTGCTTATGGGGGCCACGTATGCGGGCAGGGACTTGGCGGGGGCGATCGCCACGCATCTGCCGACGGGGTTGACCGCCGATTCAACACAACTCGATGTCGATGACGAGCGATTGCTGTTGGCAAGTCGACCGGCATTCTCCGAGAAAATGCTGGCAACGATCCTGTGCAAGCAGTTCAAGCCTCAGATGGCGACTGCCCGCGCCGGCGTCTTTGAGGCATTGCCGCGGGATGAGGCGCGGTCCGCTGAGATCGTTGTGGTGCCTCCGCAGATCGATCCGGAGGACATCTCGACACAGGTGCTCGGCTTCGTGGAGTCGCTTGAAAGGGTAAACCTTGAAGATGCCGATGTGATTGTCGCCGGTGGGCGCGGATTGGGCGGGCCCGGGGCCTTTTCACTTCTCAAGGAGCTCGCCGATGCGCTCGGGGGTGAGGTGGGGGCGTCACGGGCCGCTGTCGATCTGGGATGGATCGGACACGATCATCAGGTGGGTCAGACAGGGACGACGGTGCGGCCGAAACTTTACATCGCAGTGGGCATCTCCGGCGCTGTGCAGCATGTGGTCGGCATGCAAAATTCAACGTACATCGTGGCGATCAACAAGGATTCGGAGGCCCCCATCTTCCGTTTTGCCAACTACGGCATCAAAGGTGACCTGTTTCAGATTGTGCCTGCGTTGGCCCAGGCAGTCCGGGCTCGTCGATCAGGTGGGCTGTCGCCTGAAGGCGTTCTCGAGCCGATGTCGGCGGCGGGGCGAGGGGAGTGACTAGACATGGCGGATGAGCGTTTTGATGCTGTGGTCGTAGGCGCCGGACCAGCCGGGTCAGCAGCAGCCTATACCATGGCGAAGGCAGGACTGAAAGTGGCCCTGATCGAGCGAGGGGAATTTCCCGGGGCCAAGAATATCTTCGGTGGCGTGATCTATCGGCGGCAACTCGAGGATCTGATCCCGGAGTTTTGGAAAGAAGCGCCGCTCGAGCGCACCGTGGTGCAACAGTCGATGTGGGTGCTGGGCGAAGAGAGCGCTGTGATGTTGGGCCACCACAATCAACGCTACAAGGACCCACCGAATTGCTGGACGGGGTTGCGCGTCAAATTCGACCAATGGTTCGCGGGCAAGGCGGAGCAGGCCGGCGCAGTGCCAATCTATGAGACCGTGGTGACGCAGATCCTGCGGGACGGCGAGCGGGTGGTCGGCGTCAAGACGGACCGCGACGATGGTGAGTTGTATGCAGACATCGTGATTTTGGCGGATGGTGTCAACTCTCTGCTTGGCAAACAATTGGGTATCCATCACGAGTGGGGCCCGGATGAAGTCTCGCTGGCGGTCAAAGAAGTCATCGCTCTTCCGCGGCAGACCATCCAAGACCGCTTCAATCTCGAGGGTGACGAGGGATGCACGATCGAGATCGTCGGGCAGACCTGTCAGATGGCCGGACTTGGCTTTCTTTATACGAACCAGGATACGATCTCCCTGGGCGTCGGCGTGATGGTCAGTGACCTCAAGAAGGCCCGTGTCAAACCTTATGCTGTGCTCGACGGTCTGAAGCAACATCCGATGATCCGCAAGCTGATTCGAGGGGGCGAGGTCAAGGAGTATTCAGGCCACCTGATTCCCGAGGGCGGCTTCAACTCCATGCCGAAGCTCGCGGGGGACGGGTGGATGGTCGTCGGCGATGCAGCACAGATGGTCAATGCGGTGCATCGTGAAGGGACGAATCTGGCGGTCACCTCCGGGCGCCTGGCTGGTGAGACGGCGATCGAGGCGCACAAGGTCGGTCACTTCGGGGTGGGTGCTCTGGATGCCTACACGCGCAAAATCCGCGAGTCGATCATCCACAAGGATCTGAAAAAATACCGCGGTGTGCATCAGCTTCTCGGTTTCGGCGACTCTAGCCTGCTGTTTGACAAGATGCCGCAGGCACTGAACGATGCCATCTACAATATGTTGTTGGTAGACGGCATGCCGAAAAAAGAGAAGCAAAAGAAGGTCATGCGTTATTTTCGTGAGGCGGCGGGTGGCAATGCAGAACTGGTGCGCCTCGGCATGAAAGGATGGAGGGCGATGAACGGATGAGCCAGAGCATCGAGGAGCGACTGTTTACGATCCGCTACAAGGCCGATGATGTGTCGCACTTGATTATCAAGAGCCAGGATGAGTGTCTGGCGTGCGAGACCAAGGAGTGCAATTACTTTTGCCCGTCCGATGTCTACCTCTGGCATGACCAGGAGTCGATGACCTCGGTCGCCTATGAGAACTGCATCGAGTGTGGGACGTGTCGGCTCGGCTGTCCGACGTACAACATCGAGTGGGTCTACCCGAAGGGCGGGTATGGCATTACCTACAAGTTCGGTTGACAGGCGGTTTTGGCCAATCGGACGGTCACAGGGGATCGGGAGACCACGCCGAAGAGCGAGGCCGCCTGATCCTCTGTGTGTTCGCCGCAGCTGACGATTACGGGTGACCGTGTCCCGGCGGTCCTCCTGGGCCATGTCCCGGCGGTCCACCCGGTGCGTGCCCCGGAGGCCCGCCGCCTGGTCCGTGAGCGGGTGGCGCCGGTGGCGCGGCCGGTCGCGGTGGTTGGGTCGGGCCAGGATTTGCGGTCTTGCCAATGTTGAGCCAGACGGTGTGCTGTGAGCCCGTGGCCGTCGACGTGCCCGAATGAGACTGCAACGGGAAATTGGTCGGGTACTCCGGACCGACGGCAGGGGCCACAGCGAAGCGACCCCCGTGGGCTGGCCAGCCGTTGCGGATGATTGCCGAGAACATCATCGGCGGGTACTTACTGGACCATTGCGGCAGGCTGTCAGCCAGCGTGGTCTTGGGATACCCTTCCCAGATGGCGCCCACCACGTTCGGGGTAAAGGCGGCCACCCACAGGTCGCTATCGGTTCGCGACCAATTGGTGTAGGCCACGGACCCGGTCTTGCCCGCGACCTCATGCCCGGGTGCTGCGGCTCCGGCGACGATGCCGTTGGTCACGTTGTTTTCCAGCAAAGCGACCATCTGCCGTGCCGTCGACGGCGACATCACGCGCACGGGCCGTTCACGGCCCCCATACAGAACGCGGCCATCTGGCCCCGTCACCCGCAGGATCGCGTGCGCCGGCATCCGTTCGCCGTCGTTGTCAAATGAAGCGTAGGCGTCAGCCAACTGGAGCGGTGAGATCCCTGGGATCACGTTGCCAAGCGCGATCGTGAGGTTTCGGTCTGCGGCATGATTCAGGTCAATGCCGGCGCAATCTGCAAAGGCGATGCCGCGATCGACGCCGATCTCATTGAGCAACCAGACGGCCGGGGCATTCCACGACTCGGCCAGCGCCCACCGAATGCTGACTGCACCTTGGTCCGTCCAGTGAGGTTCCCAGTCGCTGACGGTGTACCCGTGGAAGGAGAGTTGGTTGTTTTCGCCATCCTCCACGGCCGACGACGCATTCCAGCGCCCCGTCTGAATGGCTGGCCCGTAGGCCACCAGAGGCTTCATGGCCGAACCTGGAGACCGCTGGGTCTGCGTCGCGTAATTGAAGCCGAGATACGAATAGGTGTTGGCCTTTCCGCCCACGAGCGCCAGGATCCCGCCTGTATGCGGGTCGATCATGACGGCCGCTCCCTGCACCTCCTCATGCGCGGTCGACAGAGGTGTCGGGTAGTAACGCCAGTTGTTGACGGCCGCAAAGGTGGATTGTTGCAAACGGGGATTCAGCGCCGTTGTGATTGTGAGCCCGCCATTTTCAAGGGCGGAGGTCAAGTGCATCTGGCTGATTTCCGTCAGGACCACATCGCGGTAGGACTCATCCACTTGAGCCACCGGGAACTCGGGGGAGCGGCCAGGGTGTAGCTCGAGACCGGTGGCCTGTGCCTTTTGCATCTGTGCGTAAGTGAGGTCGCCCTGACGCTCCATTCGTTGCAACACCTCGTTGCGACGGATCATCGCCAACTTGGGGTCGACCAGAGGATCGTAGAGCGATGGCGCCTGCGGCAACCCCGCCAGCAGGGCGCATTGCACCAGACTGAGTCGCTTCATCTCTGTCGGCTTCACGCCAAAGTAAACGTAAGCCGCCTGGGCAATGCCGGTCGCCCCGGCCCCGTAGTAGACGCGATTGAGGTAAAAGTCGAGAATTTGGTTGTGCGTGTAGCGACGCGCGATCTCCATGGAGATGACCAGTTGGTTCCATTTGCGTTGAAACGTTTTCGCATCAGTCAAATAGACGATTTTCGCGAGCTGCTGGGTCAATGTACTGCCGCCCTGTGCCTCATCGTGGTGCAAGAGATCATGCCAGGCGGCGCGGATGTAGGACTCGATACTGAATCCATCCTGGTGGTAAAACCCGGCGTCCTCTGTAGCGATCAAGGCGCGCTGGACATCGCGCGGAATCATCGACAAAGGCACATCGATGCGCCCGGCGGGTGGAAGTTCAAACAGCAGGTGGCCGCTGCCATCCAAGACTCGGGACACGGTGTGCGTGTTCAACAATCGGTTCAGGTTGACGGCCGGCACTGCGGCGATTTGCTGCTCCACTTCGTAGATCGTCGCAGCAAAGATGGCTGCGGCCACGATCAGAGTCAACGAGGCGGTTAGGGCGATGCGACGACCGCGGTGGCGGCGTCTTTGCTTGCGTCTGGTTTTGGGTCGGGCCACGGGGGCCGCTGGATTCGCTGTAGACATGGGTTGTCCTCCTGAAAGTCTGCTCCCGACAAGAGTGCGTCATAAGCGTACGCCATAAGAGTACGTCGTCATGGGCGTTTTTTCGTCTGTCGCGATGCGCCAAGAGCCAAAGATGTGGTAGGATACGAAACAAAGCTTTAGATAGAGAGGGATGATGGAGTGAGAAAACATAACTTCAACGCAGGCCCGGCGGCGCTGCCGCAAGAGGTGCTCCTGCGGGCGCAGGCCGAGTTGCCTGACTTTCACGGTGCCGGGATGTCGCTGATGGAGATGTCGCACCGGTCCAGGGAGTACGAGGCCGTCCATCAGGAATCCAAAGAACGGTTGCGCCAGCTTCTGGGCATTCCTGAGTCCCACCATGTGCTGTTTTTGCAAGGAGGCGCATCGATGCAATTTGCGATGGTCCCCATGAACTTCCTGAGCGCGGGACGGGTCGCAGGCTATGTACAGACGGGCAATTGGTCGGGCAAGGCGATGAAGGAGGCCGCGACGGTCGGGGAGACGCGAGTGATTGCCTCCTCTCAGGCGAGTCCACTTGCCGCTCCGGATGTCCGGCAGATGGACCTGGCACCTGACCTGGCCTATGTGCACGTGACGTCCAATGAAACGATCGAAGGGTTGCGTTTGACGCATTTTCCAGAGGTGTCCGGCGTTCCCCTGATCGCTGACATGTCCAGCGACATTCTGTCGCGAGAGATCGATGTGGCAAAGTTTGATCTCATCTACGCAGGGGCGCAAAAGAACTTGGGGCCGTCGGGCGTGACGGTGGTGATCGTGCATGACGACATGGTCCGGCGCGGATCGACGACGATCCCGGCGATGATGCGGTATGGGACACACGTCAAGAGCGATTCACTCTACAATACGCCGCCGACATTTGCCATCTATCTTATGGGTCTTGTCCTGGAGTGGGCGCAGGAACAGGGCGGCCTGCCCGGGATGATCCTGCGGGGGCGGCGCAAGGCAGATGCGATCTACCAGGCGATCGACGGCAGTGACGGATTCTATACGGGCCTGGTCGCCAGGCAAGATCGTTCTCTGATGAACATTACGTTTGGTATGGACAGTGAATCGCTCGAGAAAGAATTTTTGAAGGAAGCCGATGAGCGCGGGTTCGTCGGACTCAAAGGGCATCGGGAACTCGGCCACTTTCGCGCCTCTCTGTACAACGCGGTGCCGGAGGAAAGTTGCCTGGCGTTGGCGGACTTCATGGCAGACTTCAGGCGGCGTCGGGGCTAGGCCGAGACTAGGCTGAGCCTAGGGCTTGCCAGAGATGCGCGAGAGAGGGGTCTGTCGGCGTGTACAAGGTCAGAGGGATTCGCGGTGCCACCACGGTCAGCGCGGACACGGTGGACGATATTTTTAACGCCACATCGGGCTTGATTGCCCAGATCGTGAGTGAGAACGAGATTGAGATCGACGACGTCGCCAGTGTGTTGTTGACCATGAGCACCGACTTGACGGCCGATTTTCCGGCACGTGCCGTACGCAGTCTGGAAGGATGGCAGTGGGTGCCTTTGATGTGCGCCACGGAAATCGACGTCCCGGGCGCGTTGCCGCGATGCATTCGCGCGTTGGTACACGTTAACACGGAAAAGCGTCCGGAGGACATCGTGCACGTGTATCAGGGGGAAGCGACTCGCCTGCGTCCGGATCTCGCGCGCTGATCGGCGCGGTAGAGTCCGGGCGGAGGCACCCGTTTGGGCGGTGGATGAGGAGGCGGGCCATGCAGCGCAAGGAAAATGCATTTAATGAGATCGTTCGCAGTGTCCGCAAGCAGTGCTTCGGCAAAGGACCTGAGCGAATTCGCACGGTGTTCGTGGAGAACATGGCCATCTCCACGCTGCACGGAAACCTGACCCCGACCGAGAAATTTATCGCCCGCACCCCGGAGGGTGCGGAGATGATTCGGGCGGCTCGCACCGATATGATCCAAAAGCTGTATCAAACCCAGGTGCCTCAGGGGATGGAAGACTTGATGGGTTCCCGACTCGTGCACTTGTTCTCGGATTTCAAAGTAGAGGAAGATATGGGCGTCTCCGTATTCATCTTTGAAAAACCCCTTTTGCACGAGTAGTTTGCGAGGGGTGGATCAAAAAACAGCGTGACAACCGACGCTGCATGTTGTACGATACGAGTGTGGTTGGCGCATTTGTGGAACAAGTGTGCGAACTACGGGAATCATGATCTTTCGCTATCCAGAATAACGGCGCAGCCGATTATTCTTCTCGCTGACGGTGGCGCAAGAGCGCCATGTCACCGTCTATTCCGAACAGCCATACGGTTGCGCCTATACTGAAGTTCTGTGTATGCGCATTCATCCGGCTCTGGGTAAGGCAACCCTCATACGGGGATGCTTTGCTTACGATGCCGGATTTTGTTTTTTGTGGAAGTTCGCACGGCGATCGGGTCTTTCCCAGTACAGTGGGCCACAGAGTCCCCGAAAACATGAGAGGCGGGTATCCTGGTATGAATCAATTCCTTACGCCGGCGCAAATCACGCAATTCACGTCGGACGCGGGGGTGCAAAAGGCCAAATCGTCGGTTGGCAAATTGCTCGTCCTCGGTTTCTTGGCAGGCGCATTCATCGCACTCGGATTTCTTGTTGACTTGCGGATCACCGCCGGTCTTCCAAAGGCGTGGGGCACGCTCAAACTCTTCTTGGGGGCGGCCGTATTTCCTGTGGGCCTCATGCTCGTTGTGATCGCCGGTGGCGAACTCTTGACCGGCAACATGATGTCGTTGCCGCTCGCCTGGCATCAGCGCCGCATCGGGTTCGGAGGGATTCTCTACAACTGGTTTTGGGTCCTGATCGGCAATCTGATCGGATCTTTGTTCGTGGCGTACGTGTTCGGCATTGGCGCCCATCTGCTCACAGAGGCGCCCTGGAGTACGGCGACCATCGCCCTCGCCACGGACAAGGCCACACTTCCCTTTGGGGCCACGATCCTGTCGGCGATTGGCTGTAACTGGCTGGTGTGCTTGGCCGTTTGGATGGCGTATGGCGCCAAAGACATCATCGGCAAGATCTTTGCGATTTGGTTTCCCATTATGACGTTTGTCGCCATTGGATTTCAGCACGTTGTGGCCAACATGTTCATCATTCCGGCAGCCATTTTTCTCGGTGCGCCCATCTCTTGGGGACAAGCGATCGTCGAGTGGATCGGCGCGTTCATCGGCAACGCGATCGGGGGCTGGTTGTTCGTTGCCACAGCGTATTGGTATGCTTATCATAAAGAGGCCAAGGAGTCGGAGTCAGGCATTTCCACTCCGAGCGAGACGGCAAACGCTCGGCTTTGAGATCGTGCCGTCAGGGAGTCGTCGCAGGCGCGAATGGCGAGGATCGTCCCATCCGGCAGAGCCCGCGCCTCGACTTCTCCAAAAAGGAATGGAGTGAAAGCGAACGGTGAATGAACGAACGAGCTTGGAGTCAGTCGCTGCTGTTCCGGTCGAGGTCGATGGGCGGCCTGCCGTTTTGCTGGAGGGTCAGACGGTTCTCGACGCGATTTTGGGTCGAGGGCAAGAGTTTCCTCACATCTGCTACCATCCGGCCTTAGGACCGATCGAGACGTGCGATACGTGCATCGCCGAAGTCAACGGTCAACTCGTTCGCGCATGCAGTACCACAGTCCAGCCGGGCATGCGGATCTCCACGGAGGCCGCTCGCGCGGGGCGCGCACGCAAAGAGGCGATGGATCGCATCTTGCACAACCACGAGTTGTATTGCACCGTCTGCGACAACAACAATGGCAATTGTGTCATTCACAACACGGCCATGCTCATGCGCGTGGAGCACCAGGCGTATCCGTTTGAGCCGAAGCCCTATGAACAGGATACCAGCAATCCATTCTATCGATATGACCCGGATCAGTGCATTCTCTGCGGGCGCTGCGTGGAGGCGTGTCAGAACCTTCAAGTCAGCGAGGTGCTATCGATCGACTGGGAGCGCGATCGCCCGCGCGTGATCTGGGATGCCGATGCGCCGATCGGCGAGTCGTCTTGCGTATCATGCGGACACTGTGTGACAGTCTGTCCGTGCAACGCGTTGATGGAAAAGTCGATGCTTGGCGAGGCCGGATTTCTCACTGGCATGAAGCCTTCCCTGTGGGAGTCGATGGTGACGCTGACGAAGGAAGTCGAGCCGGGGTACGGGGCGATTTTCACCATCTCCGAGGTGGAATCCCAGATGCGCGAGTCGCGCATCAAGAAGACGAAGACGGTGTGTACGTACTGCGGGGTAGGCTGTAGTTTCGACATTTGGACGAAGGATCGCAAAATCCTGAAGGTAGAGCCCCAGATGGAAGCGCCGGCCAATCAGGTGTCCACCTGCGTCAAGGGGAAGTTTGGATGGGACTACGTCAACAGCTCGGAGCGACTGGTCCAGCCGCTGATTCGGCAGGGCGATGAATTCGTGCCCGTGTCATGGGATGTGGCGCTCGATTACACCGCCTCGCGTCTGCTGGAGATTCGCGAGCGCGACGGAGCGGACGCAATCGCCTGTATCTCTTCGTCCAAGTGTACGAACGAAGAGAATTATTTGATGCAAAAATTCGCGCGTGCCGTGTTGGGTACGAACAATATCGACAACTGCTCGCGTTATTGTCAGACGCCTGCGACGGAGGGCCTGCGGCGTACCTTGGGGCTCGGCGGCGACACGGGATCGATCACAGACTTGGCGCGTGCCGAACTCGTCATGATCATCGGGGCCAATCCTGCGGAATCCCACCCCGTCTTGTCGACGCGCATCCGCAGGGCGCACAAGAAACACGGGCAGAAACTGATTGTGGCGGACTTGCGCAAAAATGACATGGCCAAACGGGCGGATCTCTGGATTCATCCCAAGCCAGGAACGGACCTGATATGGCTCTCGGCCGTAACCCGGTATATCGTGGAACAAGGGTGGCACGCGACGGACTTTCTCGATGATCGAGTAGAGGGCTTCGCTGAGTACAAGTCGTGGCTCGCTCCGTACACGCTCGAGTATGCGGAGCAGCACACGGGGATCAGCCAGACGGAGCTGGTTCGCCTGGCGACGATGATTCATGAGGCAGAATCGGTTGCGATCTGTTGGGCGATGGGCGTGACGCAACACGTGGGCGGCAGTGAGACGAGCACCGCGATCTGCGACCTCTTGTTGATCACAGGCAACGTCGGCCGGCCTGGAACAGGCGCGTATCCCCTGCGCGGACACAACAACGTGCAAGGCGCAGGAGACTTTGGTTGCGCCCCGGCGTTTTTACCTGGGTATGACCGCGTCGACGACGAGGCGGTTCGTGCACGCTATGAGTCGGCATGGGGTGTGTCGCTGCCTCTGAACAGAGGGCTTGACAACCATGAGATGGTCGAGGCGATTCACGAGGGCAAGCTTCGGGCGATGTACCTGATGGGAGAAGAGATGGCGCTCGTCGACTCCAATTCCAATCACGTGCAAAGCGCGTTTGAGAAGCTTGAGTTTTTCGTGGTGCAGGATATCTTCTTCTCCAAGACCGCGCAATTCGCCGACGTCATCTTCCCGGCGAGTCCGAGTCTTGAAAAAGAGGGGACGTTCAGCAACACAGAGCGACGCATCCAGCGGCTGTACCGGTCTTTGCCACCACTTGGAGAGTCGCGTCCGGACTGGGAGATCGTCGTGGCCTTGGCCAATCGCTTGGGTGCGAGTTGGACATACGATCACCCCGGCCAGATTCTGAATGAAGCCTGTGCACTGACCGATCTGATGAAAGGGGTGCGGTGGGAGCGGCTGGAAGGATACCAAACTTTGCAGTGGCCGGTCAGCGAAGATGGACGTGACACCCCCCTTCTCTACGTGGATGGCTTTCCGTTTCCCTCGGGTAAAGCTCGTCTCTACCCGCCTACATGGCATGACACCGTGCTGAATCCCGATGAACAGTTTGATTTGCATCTCAATAACGGGCGAATGTTGGAGCACTTTCACGAGGGAAACATGACCTATCGCGTGCAGGGGATCAAGGAGAAAATCCCAGGAACCTATGTCGAAGTGTCACCTGAACTCGCGTCGGATCGCGGAATCAGCACCGGTGCCGTCGTGCGGTTGGTTTCGCCATATGGGGCCGTTCGGTTGTCGGTTGTCGTCACCGATCGGGTCAGCGGCAAGGAGCTCTACCTGCCGATGAACACGTCGAAGGACAACGAAGCCGTGAACTACCTGACGAGCAGTTATCACGATGCGATCACCCACACGCCGGCCTACAAGGAGGTCTCCGTGCGGATGGAAGTCGTCTCGGCCGACGGACGCACGCCGTTGACCAAGGGCAACTTTCGATTGGGTCACCCCAACCCGCAAAGCGGGGTGCAAGTCGAGAAGAAGTGGCAGCGCAAGGACTATCGACCACTTGTCGACACCCGCCGGGAACCAGCCCAGACGATGGGGAGGGACTAGCCATGGCCAAGGCGATTGTGGCGATCAAGCCACCCGAACGCTCACCCGAAGTGCTTCAGGAGCAGGCGCTGGCGCAGGTCAATGCGACGCTGGCGGCCCATGCTGACAGTGTGACGAGTTTTGTGGAACTGCTGGCTGCGCTGGATGAGGCCGGGGTCTTGTCTGGCGCCGCCGCGATGCTGTCTCAAGGTCAAGAGTTGATCGAGATCGTGGTTCGCCAGGCGGGAAAGCCAGAAGCGGCGGGTGGCGTGAAAAATGCGCTCAAGCTCGCGCAGGTCCTCGGCTCAGATTTGACCCCCCTGTTTCGCTTGCTGGATGCGGCAGGGACGGCGTCGGAGCAGGCACCGGAACTCACGGGTGTGATGAGTCTCATGAAAGCGGCGCGAGATCCCGATGTGATGGCCGGTGCCGCCTGGATGCTGGGCCTGTTGCGCTCCGTGGGTGCAGGCCTGCGGGCGGACGAACGGGGCTCGCGCGGATGAGTGCGAACAGCGAGTCGGTCAGACGCGTTGATGCCATCGCTGGCCACGACGGATTGCCCGTGTGCGAGCCGCGTTCGGTCATCGCCTATCGCCACGGCACATGGGTCGAGGGCCCGGACGCTGTGGCATCGGAGTATGCGTTGACCGTCTATGTGGACGACGAGGAGTTCGTGACAGTCGTCTGCACGCCGGAGTACCTAGAGGATCTGGTGACCGGATTTTTGGCATCCGAAGGCGTGATCCGGCGAGCGTCTGACATCGCGGACATCTCCATCAACCGGTCTGGTGGGGCTGTGCGCGTTCGCCTGCAGGCGTCACTCCCGCGCCGAAACAGGCTGTACAATAAGCGATATATCGGCTCCTGTTGCGGAAAGGGCCGGCAATCCTTTTACTTTCAGAGTGATGCGTACAGTGCCCGACGCGTGACGGACGACGTCAGCCTCAAGGCCACGCAGGTCTTCACCTTGATGGACCAACTCGATGTGAATGCGCAACTGTTCTATGACACGGGTGGAGTCCACGTGGCCGCGATTTGCGACGCGAGCGGTTTCGCGCTCACGCGCGCCGACATTGGACGGCACAATGCACTCGACAAGCTGTATGGCTATGCTCTGCGCGAGGATCTGGCGATGACGGGCAAGGTGGTGACGTTCAGCGGCCGCTTGTCGTCGGAGGTCTTGCTCAAGGTGGGGCGGATCGGGGTGGGCATAGTCCTGTGCCGCTCGGCTCCGACGGCACTCGCACTGACGATCGCGGAGGATCTAAACATTACCACGGTGGGGTTTATCCGCGACCGCTCGTTCAATATCTACACCCATCCCTGGCGAATCGCGCGAGGTTGACGCCGGTTCAGATGGTTCGCTTGTATCTTGTGGCCCTTCCCTCGTTCAGATGTGTCTTGTCTGTGATCTCCGCCCGGTTGTTTGGCGTAGTTACCAGTAAACGCACAAGACCCGGGGAGGGGCCATGCATGCTTAAGCGACGTACGCTGCAGTCCGCTTTGGGAGCCGTCTGGCTGTTTGACGGCTTGCTTCAGTTAAAATTTCCGATGTTTACCGGAGCATTTGTCCAACAGGTCCTGCTCCCCAACGCGCAAGGTCAGCCCGCCTGGATTGCCGATTCGATTCGTTCCGTAGCCGCTCTGTCGATGCCGCATATCGCGCTGTACAACGCACTGTTCGCCATCGTTCAGTTGTTGATCGGGGGAGCCCTGCTTGCGAATTATCGAACGCGCCTCACTCTCGTCGTGTCGTTTGTTTGGGCGCTTTGTGTATGGTGGTTTGGCGAGGGCTTCGGACAATTGCTGACGGGTCAGACGTTGCTTTTGGCTGGTGCCCCGGGGGCCGTGCTGATCTACGCGTTGATCGGGGTTTCCGTGTGGCCGCGCCAACACCAGAAGGGAACGGCCGGAGATGGCGTCGGCGTTGCGTCGATCAGTGAAGAGGGGCAACGCTTTGCTCGCTGGTCAATCGGGACGATTTGGCTACTGGGCGCGTTTTTACAGCTGCAAAGCCCATTTCTCTCCCCGGGAGGTCTGGCGGGATCGCTGATGCCAGGGTTTGCGGTCCGCCTGGTCGAGGGCAATGGGGTGCCTTGGACAATCGCTCTGGCTCTGTTGCAGCTGGGGATCGGGATCGGGATCCTGTCCCGCAAGCGAGCGCATCTGTTTGCCTTTGCATCGATCGGTGTGTCCCTCCTGTTTTGGTGGGTCGGGCAGTCGTTCGGAGAGTTTTGGACGGGTACAGGAACAGATCCCAATTCTGGTCCCCTGATGATTCTGCTGACGCTGTGCGCCGTCCCGACCGCATGGCAAGCGCTTCGCGCACGAGTGATCCGGGGGATCATGCCGGAACAAGGACTGGACGGCCGGTCGTCAGACATCGGATAAGGATGTCGCACGACGGCAGCGAGCGAAGGGGCGGCCCAAAGGGAATCTTCCCGGAGGCCGCCCCTTCGCTTTACGCCTGACCGCCGCTGCGGCCGTCAGGCTCAGGCGCTCGGCAGCAGCTTCTTGATCAGCGGGATCTGCCCGCGATGGTGCGTGGTATGGGCGATCATGTACGCCAACAGTTGGCGCCGATTCAACTCGCCGATGCCCAGACGCACGGCGTGTTGTTCGAGAGTGTCGGGGTCGAGCCGTTCGAGCACCTCACGCGCATGCGCGGGGACTGCGGCGAAGGCCGCCCGGATCGCAGGCACGTCCCAGTGATCGGCTGCAAATGGATTAAACGTGGACGGCGCCGCCTCTTTGCCATCGAGGATGGCGAGAAAGCGTTCCTCGACCATGGTGACGTGGTGCAGTACGGCAGCCACGTTGTTGAAGTCCTCCCGCGGCTTTTGGGTCCACTGTGGGTCGGACAGGTCGGCCACCATCTTGTCGATCGACTCGTGTGTCGCGACGAGAAGCTTGTACATATCCTCGATCTCTGTTTTCATACGGGCTTCCTCCCTTTACTCGCAACGTAGACAAGTGACGGGGCGATACCCAGCCCTTCTCCAGCGCGGTTTCCTCACACGCTATTGTACTCCTGTGAGCCGCTCGTTCACCACTCGCCAGTATGCTCCGCCCCCCTCGTAGGATCCATCTCTACTGAATGGCCCTCGCATCTGCATCCGGCTTTACCATACCTTTGCCCTTTATCCATATTTCCTTCATGTCATGTTTACACTCAGGCCCTAGAGTGAGAGGCGTACCACAGATCGAAAGGGAGGCTCACCTATCCATATGAAACGTTCATCCAAATGGGCGGCAGCAGGTCTGTTCGCCGTCAGCGCGCTGGGCGCGATCTTCACGTCGATGCCAGCGGCTGCACAGTCTGCGGCAAAAGCGCGTGAACTCGTCATTTATTCCGCACAAGGATATGACATCGCCATGGGCGCGGCTTTTCAAAAGGCCACTGGCATCAAGACGGTCGTGGATGACATGTCCACCGGACCCGTCATCGCGAAAGCTGAAGCCGAACGATCCAACCCGCACTGGGATGTGATCTGGTTTGACGGCGACTCCTCGATGCAGTCGCTCGACGACCAAGGGATGTTGCTTCGCGGCTGGACGCCGAATGACTTCAACAACTACACTCCACTCGGCAAGTCTCTCGTCGCCGCTGACAAGTCCTACTTCCCAGGTGGCGTGACCGCGGCTGCGGCATTTGCGTATGATCCGAAAATCCTGCCAGCCAAGGATGTGCCGACGACGCTCCAGGGCCTGTTGAACCCCATGTTTAAAGGCGAACTCGCCATGAACGATCCGAGCATCTCGGGTCCCACCTATCCGTTCGTAGCGGGCGTCATGCAACAGATGGGCCTTGCCAAGGGGAAACAGTTTTTCCTCGACCTGAAGAAAAATGGCATGCACATCTACCGTACTAACAAGGTGACCATCAACGCCCTGCTGCATGGCCGCGCCAAGCTGATCTGGGTGCAGGACTCCGCCTTGATCGCCGACAAGGTGCAGGGTGACCCCATCGCGATCGCGTACCCCAAATCCGGCGTCTACACGCTCCCTGACGTGCTTGGCATCGACAGTCACGCTCCGAACATGAAGGCGGCCAAAGAGTTTGTGCAGTTCGTTCTCTCCAAAGCGGGCCAGGACGTGATGATCAACCCCGCCAACGGCGGCGGCGACTCGTACTACAACCCCGTCATCAAAGGCATCAAGCCCAACCCTGCGCGCCAACAGACCGGGATCAACTGGGTGCGCGTGAACCCGATTCAGGCAGCCAACGTGGAGAACTCGTTGAAGGCCTGGTTCAATGACAACATTACGTACTAGTCCGTCGACGCGGCGGCGCAACCCGCTGCGTTCACTGCAGTCTGCGCCCAGCCTGCTTCTGATGAGCGTGCTGATCCTGTACCCGCTGGGCGCGCTGCTGCTTCAGATCGTCTTTCCGGATGTGTTCAACTATCACATGAGCTGGCGGCCGTCCTTCGGGGCGGTCCGCGATGTGATGGGAAACTCGCTGGACCTTACAGCCATCGGCAACTCGTTCTGGATTGGCTGCGTGGCAGCGCTTGTATCCATTGTCGTCGGAACGGTTACCGCCTTTGGCGGCGTGATGGCTCGCGGTGGGTTGCGGTCTTTGATCAGCGGCTCCGTATGGGTCATCTTCTTTGCGCCCTCCTACGTCATTGCCTCCGGTTGGGTGATTCTGCTCCAGCAAGGCGGCGTCATGCAACTGGCCTTTGGTTTGCCATCGACTGACTTTACGTGGTTTTTTTCGCCAGTGGGGCTGTTTCTGATCATGGGTCTGCGGTACTTTCCATTCGCCCATTTCGCCATGACGCAAGCCATCGAAAATATCGGTCCAGAGTACATCAACGCCGCCCGCATGCTGGGCGCACGTAAAAGTCAAGTGTTCACGAGGGTGTGGTTGCGTCTCTTGACTCCCGCTTTGCTGGCTGGCGCGACCATTGCCTTCGCAGACGGATTTGGCGATTTCGGGCTCGCTGCTGTCATCACGCCGCAGATGCAGATCCCCATGGTGTCGTACCAAATCTATACGTCGCTATATGAGACGCCGGTGGACTATTCTTCGGCGGCTGTGCTGTCGCTCCTTGTGACCCTCGTCACCGCGGCGGCCCTGATCTTGCAGTTCTGGTGGCTGAGCCGGCGCTCGTTCACCACAGTGTCGTCGTCGTCGCGGTCAAGCAGCGAGTGGCCAGGTCGCGGGTCGCGTACCCTGATCGGGTTGACCCTGCTGCTTGTCTGTTTTGGGCTCGTGTTGCCGCTCGGTGCGACCCTCATGCAGTCATTCTGGAAATCTGACCTCGGCGGTCTTGGTTGGAACAACTGGACCACGGCTGCTTACACGTCTGCTCTGAGTCTCGGCGGCGCGGCAGTCCAGGCACTGTTGCGCTCGGGGGCCTACGCCTTGGTCGCGGCGGCCGTCACCGCCGTACTGGGGCTGTTTGTCGCGCAGCAGATGACGTTTCTCAAGTCTCTGACCAGTCGCATTTTAAATACCCTGACGATGGCCACCATCGCCATTCCGGGCGTGGTCTTGGCCGCGGGCTTTGTCTTTGCGTGGAACGCCACCTGGCTGATTCCACTGCACCTGATCCTCTATGAGACGCCACTGTGTCTGGCGATGGCCTACGTGGCAGGACACTTGCCGTACACGATCCGGTTGCAGTTGTCGTCTTTGTCGCAGATCTCGCCGAACCTGCTGACGGCGGCGCAGACGCTGGGCGCCAAACGTCGTACGGTGATTCGCCGGATCGTCGTCCCGCTCGTGCGCGAGACGGTGGTGTCAACGGTGTTGATCACCTTCACCGGCGTGATCTTCGAGTTGCCGGCGGCTACGTTGCTCTATCCACCAGGACAACCGCCCTTCTCCGTACTGGTGCAGCAAAAGTTCAATTCGTTTGAGTGGTCGCAAGGATCGGCACTGACGATGATCGGCATGGGCGTCGTGTTTGGCTCGTATGCGCTGGGCAACTTCTTGTTGCGCCGTGGACTCGGGGGACGGCAAGGCGGGATGACGGGGGCCTTCACGGGCACTTCGTCGACGGTGGGAACGGGCGCTGGTCCGGGCATGGCGATGTCGGCGGATGTCGTCTCCTAGGGGGCGGCGGCTCGACAGATTGAACACCGAGAATGGGGGAGCCACTGTGTTTTTGACCATCGATCACGTCACGAAGCGATTCGGAGACAAGACCGTGCTTCAAGACGTCCACTTGCAGGTGGAAAGGGGTCAGTTTGTGGCGCTACTCGGGCCGTCTGGCTGCGGCAAGACGACACTGCTCAACGCCTTGGCTGGCCTTGTGGATCTCGACGGGGGCCGCATTGAAATCGACGGCCGCGTGCTGTCGACCCGAGGCCACACGGTGATCCCGGAACAACGACAGGTCGGCATGGTCTTTCAAGACTTTGCCCTGTGGCCGCATATGACGGTCTTTGACAATGTGGCGTTTGGCCTCAAGATTCGCCGTGACCCACGGGCGACGATTCGTGAGCGTGTAGAACAGGTTCTGGCCACGGTGCAGATGCAAGGGTTTGAGACACGCTATCCGCACCAGTTGTCGGGTGGTCAAAAGCAGCGGGTGGCGATTGCACGCGCACTTGCGCCGGCGCCCACGGTCCTGTTACTCGATGAGCCACTTTCGAGCCTCGATGCAAAGCTGCGAGAAGAGATGCGCTGGGAACTGCTCAGCATCATTCAGCAGGCCGGGACGACGGCCGTGTACGTGACGCACGACCAAGTCGAGGCCCTGTCGATGGCTGACCATGTCGTCGTCATGCATCAAGGGCGCGTGGAGCAGCAAGGGGCTCCGACGGCGATCTATCAGCATCCGGAGACCGTGTTTACGGCGGCCTTTCTCGGCGCGTCGAACCTGTTTCGCGGTCAGGTGAGTGAGCGCGGTGTCGGTGAAGTCACCGTAGAGTGTAGTGGGTTCTCGGTACGGGCGACCGCAGGCAAGGCGACGGGTGGGGAGGCCACTGTGGCGGTGCGCCCGTCGGATATCGAGTTGATTCTTGGCGATGCGGAGCCGCCCGTGCGAGACGGCACTTGGCTTTCGGCCACTGTGCGCCAGCGCGCGTTTCATGGCATGTCTTGGCAGTACCGGTTGGAGACAGACGGGCCCATTCCCCAGCGTATCGAGGTCTGGCATGCCGGACAGGTCGCGACCGGCAGCCGGGTGTCGTTGTTTCTTCCGCTCGAGGCCTGTCGCACAGTAGCGGAGTCGCCGCTCGAACGGGAGGTCACTGTGGCGGCCCAGGCATGACCCCGCCGACACGCAGATTGGGACAGCAAACCTTCAAACTCGCCGTCATGGCGAGTTTTTCTATCCTCACTTCGGTAAAGACGGACAAACTGGAGTATGATAGAGATTGTACGCTTCATTTTAATCGGAGGTAGTTTGATGACCAGCGAACGTGTGCTCGTTTTGTTTCCGCATCCAGATGATGAGACGATGGCGGTCGGGGGACCGGTCGCTCTCTATGCCCACGAGGGTGCCATAGTCACCTACGCCTGTTTTACACTGGGTCAGATGGGACGGAACATGGGGCGTCCTTTTTTTGCGACGCGCGAGAGTCTGCCGATCATTCGCGAGCGAGAGCTGCGCGACGCCTGTGAAGCACTGGGGATTCAGGACCTTCGTCTCCTTGGGTATCGTGACAAGACACTCGAATTTGAGCCTATGGAGACCCTCATCACGGAGATTCTTGGACTGGTTGAGGAGTTGCAACCGACCGTTGTGATCACGTATTATCCGCGATACTGCGTGCATCCGGATCACGAGGCGATCGCGGACGCCACCGTGGGGGCGCTCGAACGGATTGCGGAGCCAGAGCGGCCGCTGCTCCTGTGCCAGGCCTTCTCGCAAAACCACGAGCAGGTGCTCGGCCCACGGGATGTCACGTTTGACACCGGGCCGGTGTGGGAGCGGGTCTACGCAGCGCTAAAGGCGCACGCGTCGCAGTCCGCGGACTGGGTGGCACGGATTGAGCGCGGGTTGGCGACGGGGGGCGAGGAGCGGCAGAAGGTCATCGACGGGATGAGCACGGCGGGACTCTATCGCTATCGGTTTGCGCAGTGATGGCGGACAGTCAAGGGAGAGGAGGGGGACCGCATGACCCACTGGGGAGCGCCTGAGTCGTCCGTTCCGGAGCGGACTGACCGCTGCGCTTGGTGCAAAGCCGACCCGCTCTATGTCGCGTACCACGATCAGGAGTGGGGCGTGCCGGTCCACGACGAGCAGCGCTTGTTTGAGTTTCTGGTGCTTGAGACGATGCAGGCCGGACTGAGCTGGCACACGGTCCTCAAGAAGCGAGAGGCGTTTCGAGCCGCCTTCGCCGGATTTGACCCTGTGGCCGTGGCCGCCTTCGGCGAGGCTGAGGTCGCTCGCTGTATGGACGACCCCGGGATTATCCGCAACCGGGCCAAGATTGTGGCGGCCGTCAAGAACGCCCGGGCTTTCTTGCAAGTCCAGGACGCCGAAGGCGGCTTCTCGCCGTTCATGTGGTCATTCGCGGACGGGAGACCCCAAATCAATCACTGGCGCACGCACCAGGAGGTCCCGACGACGACGCCCTTGTCCGATGCCTTTTCTAAGGCGCTTAAGGAGCGGGGGTTCGCGTTCGTCGGGAGTATCGTCTGCTATAGTCATCTTCAGGCGACAGGCGTGATCATGGACCACCTCGTCACCTGTTTCCGACATCGCGAACTGTTGAACGCTTAGCGGGTGTGCACAGAGAGGCGCACCGGCCCGCGAAAGACACCGGAAGGACGCCAAGTGATCGGGTCGCTAGAGGCCCGAAGCGCAGGGTAGAGGTCCATCAGAGCGGCCAACGCGAGTTCCCCTTCAAGTCGGGCGAGCGGCGCGCCGATGCAAAAGTGCGGGCCTGCGGCAAACGCCAGGTGTCGGTTGGGGTGACGGGCGATATCGAAACGATTTGGATCGTTGAAGACTTGCGGATCGCGGTTCGCAGCATTCAGCCAAACGACGATGTTGTCTCCCCGATGAAGCCGGTCGTCGCCGATCTCTATGTCTTCTGCCGCGAAGCGATTGGTCAACTGCACAGGGCTTTCATACCGGAGGCATTCTTCCACCGAGCTCGCCAGCAGTGTGCGGTCGGCCGCCAGACGGTTGTACGTCTCCCTGTCGCGGAGCAGGAGGTGGACGCTGTTGCCGATCAGGTTCACTGTGGTCTCGTGACCGGCGAACAAGAGCAACACGCAGGTTGCCAGCATCTCCTCTTCCGTCAGCCGTGACCCTTCGACGCGAACGGCGATCAGGCCACTCAGCAGGTCATCGCGTGGGGAGACTTCACGCTCTCTGACCAACCGTCGAAAATAATCCTGGACTTCCGCCGCCATCTTCCCTCCGGCTTGCTTGAGGTCGTCTGGGACCTCGCCCAACTCCAGCGTGCGCGCCACCGCCGTGGACCAGATGCGAAATTGTTCGCGATCCGCGGCCGGAACGCCAAGTAGCTCCGCGATGACGATGACAGGGAGCGGGAAGGCGTAGGCACTGATCAGATCAAAGTCTTCCGTTCCTTGCAGCGGTGAGAGGAGTCCCTGCGCGATCTCGCTGATGCGCGGGCGAAGGCGCTCGACCACGCGCGGGGTAAACGCCTGGTTGACCAGCGATCGCAGCCGCGTGTGATCAGGCGGGTCGCGAAACAGCATCCAGTTGTCGAACATCTTGTACAGCGGGTTGCGCGTCTCCTCAGACTCCGGGACGGGTGCCTGGCTGGGGTCAAGCAGGCGATTGCCTTCCTTGATAAACCGCGGGTCTTTCAGTACCATCGATACGTCGTCGTGGCGTGTAAAGTGCCAGTCGCAGCCCCCTTCATGGGGAACGGCGAGGCGTGGGCGGAGTGTTCTCATCAAGTCGAGCGTCGGGTAGGGGTCTTCGCGAAAGGCAGGGGACCAGAGGTCCAGGCTTTGAAGCGCCAGTTCGTCCACGATGAGGCTCCTTTCAGTCTGCAGCAAGCGTCCATTTGCATCATTTTTACATAGACAGTCTACCATACCGTCGGCAAATCATGGATGCTCCCCGCGCTGTACATGGGGTAGGAATCGGAGGGTTTTGATGACGCGCGCACACAGTGTCGTTGTGTTGGCTGGGCTGCAGTGGCTTGGGTTCCTCTTTGCCAATACTGTCGTCATTCCACTGTCAGTCGGTGCGGCCTTTCACTTGTCGGGTGAGGCGTTGGCGGGGTCGGTAGCGCGTGCCTTCATTCTCACGGGGGCGGCGTGCCTCTTGCAAGCCTTTGCCGGTCATCGTCTTCCCTTGATGGAGGGGCAATCCGGCATATGGTGGGGGGCGATCCTCAGCTTCATCGCGACGCTGACTGAGTCGCACGTGGCGTTGCCACTGGTCGGGGGGGCGATCGCGGTTGGCCTGGTCGTGACAGGGATCGTCATCAGCGTCCTCGGACTACTCGGCGTGCACCGCTTTTTGAACCGCATCTTTTCGCCGATGGTGATGGCCGTCCTGCTGTTGTTGCTCACCGTCCAACTCATCGACGTATTCTTTCGCGGTATGTTCGGGATGGCCGGTGGCGGCGTGCTCGACTTGAAACTCGGTGCGTTGTCGGTTGCCGTCGCCATCTTGGTAGGCGTTCTGACCGTAGCTGGACGGGGTGGGCTTAGCAACTTCTCGATTCTGATCGGCCTTGTGGTCGGCTGGTTGCTGTATGCACTTGTCTTTGGTGCAGAACCCGTACACACCCCGAGCTTTGCCGCGATGGGGCAGATGTTTGCGTGGGGCCCGGCCCGATGGCAGCCGAGTATAGTGGGAGCGGTGTTGTTGATTGGCTTGATCAATATCACCAACACGATCGCCAGCCTTCGCGCCGCGGAGGCTCTCCTTGGCCACCCTGTCGCGGATGCCCAGTACCGTCGTTCCTTCGTGGTGACGGGACTGGTGACCGCCTTGGCCGGTCCGCTGTCCGTGGTCCCCTATGCGCCGTATACGTCTTCGATCGGATTTCTGCGGACGACGCGCATCGTCGATCGGGCTCCTTTCGTACTCGGTGCCGCACTGTTCACGGCGGCGGGTCTCGTCCCGGCATTGGCTGGATTCTTTGCCACCTTGCCGGTGGCGATGGGGGATGCGGTGCTGTGCATCGCCTACCTGCAACTGTTTGGTTCGGGACTGCAAGCGATTGAAGGGGTGACCTTCAATTTTCGGACGATCTTTCGACTGGCTCTTCCCCTTTGCATCGGACTGGCGGTGCAGGACTTGCCACCCTCGGCGCTGATGTCGCTGCCTGGGTTCGCGCAAGTGATTCTCGGCAACGGATTGCTGGTCGGCATCCTTTTGGCCCTGATCCTGGAGAATTCGGTGCGGTGGAGTCAATGGGAGACGGACTGAGCGAGCCGCTTGTCCGGGGTGGTACTATAAGGTCATGTGGGATTCCGGGAGGTGCCGATGGCCGTGCAATTGTACAAACATTCAAGTGATGCGGTACGCGAGGTGAAAAACATCTTTTGCGTGGGACGCAACTATGGGGAGCACGCGTTGGAACTGGGCAACGCTGTGCCCACCGAGCCCATGATCTTTGGCAAGTCCACACATGCGGCGATTGCGGCCGACGGTGACATTCAACTGCCGGCCGGCTCCACGGACATTCATCATGAACTGGAGGTCGTCCTTTGGATTTCGCGGGATTATGAGCCCGGAATTCAGGTGGCCGACATTACCGGCGGCATCGCGTTGGGCCTTGACCTGACCGATCGCGAGGCACAAAACAGACTCAAGGCAAAGGGGCACCCTTGGGAATTTGCGAAGGGGTTTCGTCACTCTGCAGTGCTGACCTCGTTTTACACCTTGCGGCCCGAAGAGTGGGAGAGCGCCCTGGCGACGCCGTTTTCCTTGACGTTGGTTGAATCGGAGGGGATGCGCACGGCCCAGGTTGGTCGGATGGCCGAGATGATCTTCTCGCTGCAGACGTTGGTGGATTTTGTTGGTCGACGGTTCGACCTCCGGCCGGGCGACGTACTCTACTCGGGCACGCCGGCCGGTGTGGGTCCCTTGACCGATGGGGTCGAGGCGCACCTGCGTTTCGGGGACGCCACCTGGGGCGTATGTCGTTTTGGTCTGGCTCCCTAAGACCAGCAAGACCGGGCATCCGCCCTGCCCGAACTCCTTGTGAAGGCATAACTTGTTGTATGTCTTGGCAAGGAGGGAATAGACCAATGGGTACGTTCGGTCCTTACACGCAGTGGGCTGTCGTGTTTCTCATCATCTTTGTGTTGTTCTTCCTGTTTGTCCCAGCCTACGGCGCTGGCGCAGCTGCGTACTAGTCGCGTCTGGTTGAGTGAATGGACCAGGCCCGCTCACACCGGGATACAAAGAGGCGTCGATCGCGCAAACGCGACCGGCGCCCCTTTTTGTCCAGTTTTGGCCGTTTTGGTGGCTGACCTTAGCGCGGGATGATGGGCAACAGGATATGCGACGGATGGGCTGCATCATGAAAGACCATCTGCTCGGCCGCCACTCCAGCAGCGGTGCGCTCGCTACTTTCGCCCGTGTTCAGGTTACGGGACCACCGGGGAAATGAACTGCTTGTGACGACAACGCGAATCTGGTGCCCCGCCTTGAATACCTGGCTGGTCGACCACAGATCGACGGTGATCGCCGTCACCGCGCCCGGCGTCAGCGGTTCAGGCGTTGTCATGGATGATCTGAACTTGGCGCGCAGGACGCCATCGACCACATTGTACGAGCGTCCATCGGGCCAGACGTCACAAAGACGCACGACGAAGTCGGTGTCTGGGGCGCTGGAACTGATCCAGAGGTGCGCTGTAACCGGGCCGGTCACCTCGACGTCCGCGCCTAGCGGCGCTCCGGTGTAGACGAGCACATCGTCCCGGGTCTCCACAGACGTCTGCTCTTGAGGCCCTGTCTTGAAGTCCGGCGTGAGCAAGAGGTTACCGCCTGTTGTGGGAACGGGATTGGCCGGATCATAGACGAACTGGTCGTGGACGCCGCTGGGGTCTGTGGGCGGCGTGAATTGCAGTTGTCCGTCACCCGAGCGCGTGTTGGCCGCCCCGTTGCCGGACAAGTAAAGAGGCGTGTACTCCGTTTCTGGCAGAGGCCAAGTAGCGGCGAAACGCCAGCGATTGTCGCCCATGACGAAGATGCGCACAGGAGGCTCTGCCGCAAACGCTGCGATATCCGGGGCTGTGCTTCCCTTGAGGTGCCAGTCAAACCACTTTTTGTGGAGACTGTTGATGTCGTCACGCAAGCCAAGTAATCCGAGGCTGGCGCCGGAACCGAAGACGAGGTCGCCAACGGCTGCGGATTGGTTGACGTGAGTCCATGGTCCCATCACTAGTCGGACCGTTTGCCCGGCGCGTTGCATCTCTGTGAAACTGTTTAAGGTGCTTTGCGCAAAGACATCGAACCAGCCCCCGATGTGCAGCGCCGGAATCCCGAGCGATTCGAGGCGCCCTCGAAAAGACAAGTTCCGCCAAAATTCATCGTATGTATCGTGGTCAACGTGCTGGCGCAGGAAGTTCATACCCACTTTGGCTAACGGCGCAAACTCGGCGATCGGCAACTCCCAGTAACCTTCAGACGCAAGCTGATCGAGGTCTTGGAACAACCCGGCGAACAAACGTGGAAATTCTGGCGTCGTGGCTGCGCGCCGCGTCAGATCACTGACCGCCATCATCATCTGCCAGGCGCCCATCAGACCCCATTCAAAGGCTCCCGCGCGATACGCAGCGCCTTCCCAGTGGTCCGCGTAGGCGATCAGGGGTACGACAGCCTTAAGCGCCGGCGGCTGGGACATCGCGGCGGCCCACTGAGTCCAGGCGTAATAGGACGCGCCAAACATACCGACCTGCCCATCCGATCCTGGCAGTTGTGCCGCCCACTCGACGCTGTCGAAACCGTCCTCCAGTTCACATTCGTTGTCGCCAAATTGGCCTTGTGACGCAAATCGTCCCCGCACGTCCTGGATGGCGACGATGTAGCCGGCCTCGGCCATCCGGACGGGGTCGACGACAAAGGAAGAGGCCATGTCTTTGCCGTACGGGGTGCGGGTCAGGAGAACCGGAAACGGCCCCGCAGCTTCAGGTCGATAGACGTTGGACTGGAGCACGGTGCCGTCTCGCATGGTTGCGGGGATGTTTTTGTCAATCCGGATTTGCATCCTGCCACTTCCTCTCTTCTGCCAGTTCGTCTTCTTCAGTATACCGCGTCGCGTGTGCACACTGCATCTGCCGGGTGGGTATGATAGCATATTGGCCAGGGAGCCAATGCAAGGTTCTGGTGATGTCAGGAAGTCTAGAGAGGTGCCGATGATGGAGAGCTTTGTAGCGAGCAGGGAGATTCGCGAAGCGACGTTCGCCGCGTTGCAGCGACGGGGAGTCCGGCTTGAGGAGATCGCAGACCTCACGCTGTTCCTGCAGACAGA
>JAPNUJ010000060.1:0-2946 GCA_026627155.1 Bacillota bacterium
TGTGCGAGCGACTGGATTTTCATCCCCGCGCCGCAGCGACAAGTAGCAATATACCATGCCCATCAGACCGTGTCAAATCATCGATCAAGGAAATGAGCGATTTCACAAGTATCCTTGTGAGGCGTCCAATACAAGGTGGAACCTGCCGCAAAATAGGTGTAGTCTATGGAGCGTAGCACCCTCTCCCATCACGTGATGTCATAGAAAGAAGTGATCGTTGCCGATGCTCGCGAAGCCACTCCCTCGCTTGACGCCCGATGAACTCCATGCGGCCAGGAAGATTGCGGACGTTGCACAACAGACCTTGTCCCAGCGCATGTTCGGCGTTTCCGCCACGATCGACCAACTGTTGATCGCCTTTTTTTCGGGCGGCCACATCCTGCTTGAAGACGTGCCTGGAACGGGCAAGACGACGTTGACCAAGGCATTTGCCAGGCTACTCGATTTGTCCTTTGCCCGCATCCAGTGTACCCCTGACCTCTTGCCCGGCGACATTGCAGGGGGGCTCATCTACAGCCCGAAGACAGGTGAGTTCACCTTGCGCAAAGGGCCGATCTTCGCCAACGTGGTCTTGGTCGACGAGATCAACCGAGCATTGCCCCGCACGCAATCTGCCCTGCTTGAGGCCATGGCAGAGGGTCAAGTGACCATTGATGGCGAGAGCATCGCATTGCCGCAGCCCTTTATGGTGATTGCCACACAGAACCCACTCGAGTCGCAGGGAGTTTTTCCGCTGCCGGAGGCCCAACTGGACCGGTTTTTAATGAAGACGTCCCTCGGTTATCCCGCATTGGAAGACGACGTGCAGATCCTGAACTGGCATCTCTCCGATGAAGCCGTGGAGTACGCCGCCCCGATGGCCGCATCGGCGGAGACACATGCCGGTGGGTTTGATGTACAGTCGCTCTTTGCCCTACTGCCACGAGTCTATATTCATCCCGACGTCGTGCGGTACATCGCCGTTCTCGTACGGGCAACGCGAGAACAGCCGGACGTCCGGATCGGGGCCAGTCCGCGAGCGATGGTGATGCTCGCACGCGCCGCCCGTTCACGGGCCCTGCTGGCCGGGCGCCCCTTTGTCATTCCGGACGACGTCAAGGCCGTGGCGCTACCCATCCTGATGCACCGCCTCACCCTCCAGGGATACCTGGACGGACAAAGTGACCAAGAGGCAAAGTGGATGAATCGACTCCTTGAGACAGTGCCCGCCCCACTCGAGGATGCCCTGTCGTGATCGTCCTCCTTTTAGCATTCGTCGTTCTTTCCCTGACTTTCTGGTCCTATTGGTGGGGGCGCTCTGTACTGCCTCAGATCACAGGCGAGATGGAGGTGGACTCGACTTCCATTAAGAATGGCGGCTGCCTGCACGCCACGTTTACCGTGCGCAACAACGCCCGACTTCCTGCGCCGTTTGTGCTCTGTCGGATGACTCTGCCACCGGGCCTCAGCTTGCGCGACCCCGTCCTCGGGGTGGCCGAGACAGAGCGAGAGCGGGCGCTCGCGGTCTCGGTCAGCCTGCGTCCGCGCGAGGCTGTCTCCGCGACGTTTACATTGTACGGAACTCGCCGCGGGATCCAACATCTTCGTGAATTCCAACTCGAGCTTTCCGATGGCTGGACGCCACGACGGGTCCACCAGTCCATCTCGATCTATCGCCTGATCAGCGTTCATCCAAGAGACGTGTCACACACAGGTGAACCCGAGCGAGACAGCATGCCACTGGGACAACGGGTGCGTAACCGCAAACGCTTCGCCACATCCCAGGACTGGATTGACCTACGGCCCTACCGCTCCGGCGACTCACCGCGCGACATGGCCTGGAACGTCAGCGCTCGTCGCGGCGAGCTGATTGTGCTCGAACGAGCGGACAGCGAGTCCCCCGATGCGATTGTCGTGGTCAACGTTCAAACCCATCTCGACTTTCTGTTTGGCACCAACACAAAGGCGTCCGAGGCCTGCCTTGAAGACGGCTTCCACCTGACCTTGTCCCTGCTTCGGGAGGAAGCAAGCGTTGTGGTCTACACGAACGCCGTGCAGCATGGCCGGTCCCGTTCCATTAACGCACCGTTGCTCAATCAAAAGGGCCCGCTCACTGCGGCCGCCACTCATCGGACCGGAGACGCCTTTGGCCGTCTCCTCGAACAAACCGCCTTCTCCTTCGCGCGACTGCTCCGTGTCGTCCGACAGCAAACGCCGATGCCCACGCGGATCGTGATCGTCACCCCTTACGACGACGCGGAAAGTCGCGCCGCCCTGAGCGAACTGGAACGGGCTGGCCACCGTGTCAGCGTGCACTGGTTGCGCCGTCTGGACGAGGAAGCACCCGACGTCCAGGACGACGGGCACCGCCACCTGAGTAGAGGAGGATGGCAGGAATGAATCGGACGGCCATTCTCGCCGACGGCTTTTTGATCTCCGCACTCGCCTACCCGATCACCACGGTGACGCACAACGGCGTGCCGGTACCTGCAGCACTCGTCCTCCTGATCGGACTTTGCGTGGTGACGATCGTCGTGGCCCCGTACCTGCATACAATCCGGTCGCGCGTCTGGTTGCTGTCGCTCGAGACCGTCGCTGTGTTTGCCCTGTCGACCGCCTTCTTCGGATCGCTGACCATGGTCCCGATGCTGCTCGTCTGGGCGATCGCCGCGTCTCGCCACTATCGCGATCTCGATGACGTGACACCGGACAAACGCCAGTGGCGACGATTGTTCGTGGACGTGGGGATTCTGCTGTTTGCACTGCTTCTGGCCATTAATTCAGCCGCCGCGGTAGAAAACGCCACGACGGGCCTCGTCGTCATCGCCATCACGCTGCGCGTGCTGGCCTTGCGGCGTAGCGAAGTCGCTTATGCAAGAAGTAACGGGGCCTCGTATGTCACGGGGATTCTGTCATCGAGCGCCGGCATCTCCCTTGCCGTACTGGCAGCGCTCGTGCTGCTCGTAC
>JAPNUJ010000060.1:2956-15543 GCA_026627155.1 Bacillota bacterium
CTTCCTGCTTTATCCCGTCATCTGGGTGTTGTTTCAGCTCGTGTCGCTGCTCACCTTACGGTTGCCCAAGGGCAAACCTCACGTCAACAAGCAGCCGGGATTTGGGAAGCACCCCAACCAACGCATCCTTCACCATTTGTCAAGGCCGCTCCCGATCAACTGGAATGACGTGACGTTGACCGTGCTGTTTCTCATCCTGGCTGGCGCGCTCACCGTCCTGATCCTACGCAGCCGTCACCTGAAGCACCGCGATCTGACCGATCCGGCCACCATCGTCATCGCTCGCAAGCGGCTCGTCAAACGCGCTCCAACGGCTGCGCCAACAGCACTCCGCGCGTTATTTGCACGATTTGCTTCCGCGTCCACCTCATCTGGACGAATCAAGCGAATGTCGGGCACCACGGCCACGGAGATGTCACGCCAGGTCGACGCCACGTCCCCTGCCACCTCGTCATCCGTACTCACACTCGTAACCGCGTACGAACAGGAGCGATACGGCGACCACACGATCCCAGACGGACAAGTCCGCGACTTGGAATCTGCCCTTTCCCGCGACGGCTGGCTGGAGGAGTAAGGGTCACACAAGAAAGAGGAGACGCGCCGGCTGCAGGCGCGTCTCCTCTTTGACTCTCCATGCGTCTTCTATCGCCTCTCGGCTCCCCACTCGTCGCCCGTTACCGGAAGTCAGCCAGCAGGCGTTCATAGTCCTTCGCGTCGAGCCGATGCTCGAGCTGCGACAGGCCCGTGGTGGCGAAGCGCGGCACGGATTGCTCAAAAGTGGGGCGCTCCGCCTCATACAAGACACCTGTGAGAAGAGCATGCGCTTCGGACACTTGCTGCAGCACCGCAAACCGATTGGTGGCATCATACCCGTCGATCTCTTCGACCTTTTTCACATTGCCCTTGTAGAATTCGTACGTGTTCTGCTTGTTGTACGTGACACAAGGACTGTAGATGTTCACAAAAGAGAATCCTTTGTGCGCGATCGCGCGCTTAATGATCTGGGACAATTGGGCGATGTCGCCGGAAAACCCCTGAGCGATAAAGCCACACCCTGTTACAAGAGCCAACTCAAGCGGGTGAACCGGCTCTTCCACTGCACCTTTCGGCGCGGTCTTTGTCACCATGCCGTGGTCACTCGTCGGCGAAGTCTGGCCTGTCGTCAGCCCGTAGATGTGATTGTCCATCACCAGATAGGTGATGTCGATATTGCGACGCATGGCGTGGATGAAGTGCCCCAGGCCGATGCCAAACCCATCGCCATCCCCGCCTGCCGCGACCACTGTCAAGTCGCGGTTCGCCATCTTGACCCCCTGTGCCGTGGGCAGCGAGCGGCCATGGATCGTGTGTAGTCCATAAGATCCGAAGTAGGCGGACAGTTTTCCGGAACATCCGATCCCAGACACCACCACCATCTCTTCCGGGTCCAGCGCGAGATCGACTGCGGCCCGTTGCAGTGCGTTCAGCACGCCGAAGTCCCCACATCCGGGACACCATGTCGGTTTTTCTGCTTTGTAATCAGCTAGGACTGCCAACGCTCAACACCTCTTTCGCCCGTTTTACAATATCCGCGATCAAGAGCGGATCGCCGTCGTACTTGAGGCACGAGTCCAGTTTTTCATGGTGACCGAGATGAAGGCGCAACTGATCCGCCAGTTGCCCCCGCGAGTTGACCTCCACCACAAGCAGTCGGCCCGCCCCTTCCACGTAAGGCTTGAGCGCGTCCTCAGGGAATGGCGCCAACACACCCAACTGCACGTGACTGACCTGCAACCCTTCCGCCAGAAGGGCCTCGCGCGCTTCCGCGATCACGCCTTTGGTGGATCCGAACCCGACCAGCGTGAGTGCGGATGACGCCGGTCCGACAGCCGTGACTCCGTTTGGACCTGTATAACCCGTCAACTTCCTCGCGCGTTTGTCCATCTGCAAGTTGCGCATGGTCTGGTCTTCCATCTCGAACCCGAGTTCGTCATGCTCGTTGCCAAGAGCGATGAACCGGCCGCCTTTTTGGCCGGGAATCGCTCTGGGTGACACCCCGTCGTCCGTGACAGCGTACCGCCGAAATTCGCCCCGCGTCACACCAGCCAAGTCGGCGTCGGCCAGCAACTTGCCGCGTTCGATGCTCACGGCTGTCGTGTCGAGCAAATCGGTGGATCCCTTGCTCATGCCCATGTACAGATCGCTGGCCAGAATCACCGGACATTGGTATCGCTCCGCCAGGTTAAAGGCCAGCACAGCATAGCTGAAACATTCTTGCACACTGGTCGGGGCAAGAACGATGCGGGGAAATTCGCCGTGTGATCCGTACAAGGCCTCGTACAGGTCGCTCTGCTCGGTCTTGGTCGGTAGCCCGGTACTGGGTCCACTTCGTTGCACGTCAACGATCACGAGCGGGGTTTCAGACATCCCCGACAAACCCAGTGCCTCCATCATCAGCGAGAACCCGGGCCCGGACGTGCAGGTCATCGATCGGGTGCCTGCGTAGTTTGCACCGAGCGCCATGTTGACCGCGGCGATTTCGTCTTCGGCCTGGATGACCACGCCGCCGTACTCGGGCAAATACTTCACCAGCGAATACATGACCTCCGTGGCCGGCGTAATGGGATACTGGGCCAACACGCGACACCCGGCCGCCAGGGCCCCCAATGCCACGGCTTCATTGCCAGAGATGTACAGGTGATTGGGGTCCACAGACTCCGGCGCATCTGGCAGCGCAAGGTGGCCCGCAAAGTGTTCATTGTAGTGCGCGAAGCCCTTTCTGACAGCACTCAGATTGCTATCGACCACGTCTTGACCCTTCTTGGCAAAGCGCTCTTCGATGACAGGGAGAAAATGTTCCGGGGTCAGTCCCACAATGGCCGCAGTCACCCCTACGGCCACCATGTTTTTCATGATGGCGCTGCCCGCTTCCTTTGCCAGTCCTGTGAGAGGAATGTTGCAAAACTGGACACGCGCATCATCCGGGGCCTTGAGACTCCCATCCGCAATCACAATGCCCCCGTCCACCAACTCGTTCCAGTTGACATTGACGGTCTCTTGGTCGAATGCGACAAGGATGTGCAAGTCATCGCCGTGGTGCGTGATCTCGGCGTCGGCAACGCGAATCTTGTAGTTGGTATGCCCCCCCTTGATACGGGACATAAAGTGACGGTAAGCGAATACATAATACCCAAGCCGATGCATCGTCCAGGCGAAGATCTCCCCTGTGCTATCGATGCCGGCGCCCTGTTCTCCTCCAACTTTCCAACCCAACTGATGACTCAAAGCGCTTCCCTCCTGTGCAGTGCGCAGTGGATGATTCGCTGTACTATTTGATATTTTAGCAGTGTTCTGAATAAACGAAAAGGGGGATCCGGGAAAAAATTTCGCCGGACGCATAATGCTACAGTCGCTGGGGCATTCTCGTGGTACACAACACTTGTGAGGGATGTGGTGGAATTCATGATGCGGCTGCGCGCTGCCTTGGGGTCAGTCGCGCTACTGGCGAGTCTGTGTCCGGAGACGGGCACACCCTCGTCCGTGCGCGCTCATGCCGGGCAGGGCCGAGTCCTGGAGGTACAACAGCCTGTGCAAGCCCGGACTGTGCGACCTCTGAAAGTCAGTTCCCGATCGATGCGGCATACGGCGTGCAGGTCGCGCGACGCAAAACACAGAGGGAAGGCAACGAACCCCGACGTGGAGGCGATCGCGACGTTGGCGCCTGTCCTGACGACCGCAGAGACGCTGGGCCACCTCTCGGTACGGACAGCGTACGATTGCACGCTGACCGCCTACGGCCCAGGATTCGAATCCACCGGGAAGCACCCAGGTGACCCCGGGTACGGAATCACGGCCTCTGGCAAAGTCGCGCAGCCAAAGCATACGATCGCCGTCGACCCTGAACTGATTCCACTGGGATCGTTGGTCTACATTAACGGGGTAGGCTATCGCGTGGCGGAAGATGTGGGCGGTGCCATTCGCGGACACCACATCGACGTGTTCTTTTCGACAGACGACGAAGCGCGGATCTTCGGCGTCAAGCAGCACGTGCGCGTTTTTGTCTTCGCCCGACCCGATGATCACGGATGAGCGCGGACGCTCAACAGGTCAGCGGGCTAGGCGCCAGAGTTCAGGTAGGCGCGAACCTCGGCCACAAACTGGGCCACGACAGGGGCATGGCTTGCCGCCGCAAGCAACAGATCATCGTGGTCCTGCAAATACTCCTGAACGAGGCAACGGCGCACGGCCATAATCTCGATCATAGCCGCCGTCACGTGCGGCGTCGTGACCCCCTCATCCCCCAGCACGGCCACAATATCGGTGTAACTGGCAGGATCCCGCATCAAGAGCGCATCGATCAAGGCATTGCCGATGTCGGCCGTGCACTCCACGACGATTTGGATGCGCCTCTCCAGGGTTCGACGGATCGGTTCTTGCTGCACAGGATCAAACGCCTCGCGCAACGCCTTCTGATCGCGTGCGATTCGCTGACTCTCCACTTCCAGACGCGACAAGGCAGGCTCTATACGAGCACGCAACAGGTCTGTCACAAACACGGGGCCTCGCCTCCTATTTTCGCGATCATATACCCGACGGAGCGGGTCCGTCCAGTCGCAGGGGACGGAGCGCCACAAAATGTCCGCAAGCGCCTGCCGCCCGTATCCTTTCCTTCCCCGCGTATTTGAGTATAATGAGGATAGGTCAGTCAATGGATTAATGGATTGGTCCATCATCGAGGCAAGAAGGGGGAGACCGGATTGGCCATCCCCGTCATGCGCAAGAACGGAATCCCACTTTACATTCAGGTCAAAGATAAGATCATCGCGGACATCCGCGATCGGGTCTATCGACCTGGAGAACAGTTGCCTACAGAGAGAACCCTGTCGGAGGTCCTCGGCGTCAGTCGCAACACTGTCAGTCAAGCCTACCAGTCGTTGGAGGCGGAGGGAATCGTCGCGTCGCGGCAAGGCCGTGGCACGTTTGTGACCGACTATGACGACAGACAACGAATGACAAACCGTCGTGACCTTTTGAGCAGAGTCGTCGATGTGGCACTCGAAGAGGGTCTGCAACTCGGGTTCTCGCTCGATGAAGTGCTTGAACTGACCACCCTGCGCGTTCGCCAGAAAACAGCAATTCTGCACAAGGCGAGAATTGTGTTCCTCGAGTGCAACCGCGAACAGGTAGACTACTTGTCAAGAAAGCTCGAGTTCGGTGGCGTTCACATCGATCCTGTGGTGCTGGATGACCTGCGCGACCGCAACTCGCCTGCATGGGGTGCGATTCGTTCGGCGGACCTTGTCGTAACGACATTTTTCCACTACGACGAAGTACAGGAACTGCTCGATCATTCGCGCGAAGTGCTGGCGATTGCCCTCGACCCGGAACTCGAGACGATCGTCCAGATTGCTCGCATCCCTTTGGATCAACACGTCGGGCTGGTCTGCCGAAGTGAAAACTTCGTGGGCAAGGTGATGTCCGCACTGGCCCAGGCAGGACTCGACTCGCTTCGGATCCAGCCCTTTATCGAGCCGGACGCGCGGTCCCTCGCGAGCTTCGTCAAGTCGCTCGACGCAGTGGTCGTGTCGCCTGGGCGAAGACGGGAAGTCGAAGCGCACTGTAGCCCACGGCAACGTGTCATCGAGTTCGTCTTCAGACCCGATGTCGCATCGGCCAACCTGTTGCGGGCGGCGGTGGCCACGGTACGCCGCGTCTGAGGTCGAAAAGACCCAAGACGGACTGCATTTGATTCGTCATACGCCGCTGTCGCGGCCAGAGGAGTGACCACAATGTTGCAGGAGTTGTCCTGGAAAGTCGGCGGTCAGCAAGGTGAAGGGATCGATTCGACTGGCAAGACCTTTTCGAGTTCCTTGAACAAGATGGGATACTTCATTTACTCCTATCGCCATTTTTCTTCGCGGATCAAAGGCGGACACACGAACGACAAGGTCCGCGTCAGCACCGTGCAACGGTTCTCCAGTGCCGATGCGCTGGATATACTCTTGGCCTTTGACCAAGAGACCATTGACTTTAACGGCCACGAGTTGCGCCCCGGCGGAGTGGTGATCGCGGACGCCAAATTCAACCCCACGCTGCCTGCAGATATTGCAAAAGACGTTAGCTTGTTCAGTATACCGTTCACGAAGATCGCTGAGCAAAACGGTGCGGCCATTATGAAAAACATGGTGGCTCTCGGTGCCACCAGTTTTGTCATGGGACTCCCCCCAGACTTTTGCGCGGCGGAGTTGCAGAGCAAGTTCGGAAAGAAGAGCCAGAAAATCGTGGAGCAGAACCTCCTTGCCGTCAAAGCCGGCTATGAGGCGATGGAACAGCAAGGTCGCACCTTTCCGGAGTTTGCCTTGGCGCCGGCGACGCCTGATCATCATCTGCTGATGATCGGCAATGACGCCATCGGATTTGGCGCGTTGGCCGCCGGTGTGCGCGTCATGCCCGCCTATCCGATCACACCGGCTTCAGATGTGATGGAATACCTCATCCGGCAATTGCCAGCGGTGGGTGGACTCGTCATCCAGACGGAAGACGAGATTGCCGCACTCAACATGACCATCGGGGCGTCTTACGCTGGATCCAGGACACTTACCGCAACATCCGGTCCGGGCTTGTCGTTGATGATGGAGGCCATCGGTTTGGCTGGGATGACGGAGACCCCCGTCGTCATTGTCGACACACAGCGCGGCGGCCCGAGTACGGGCCTGCCAACCAAGCACGAACAAAGCGACATGTATGCGGTTCTCTTTGGAACGCACGGAGAGATTCCGAAGATCGTCCTGGCTCCCGCGACTGCGGAAGAATGCTTCTACGCGTCCGTGCAATCATTTAACTACGCCGAGCAATATCAGTGTCCGACCCTTCTGATCACGGACCTGGCGCTCTCACTGGCGAGCCAGTCCGTGATGCCCTTCGATTACAGCAAGGTGACCATCGACCGGGGGCTGTTGGCCACGGCTGAGGACTTGGCGCAGGTGGGGCCGAGTGACATGTTCAAACGCTACGAACGACTGGAAAATGGCGTGTCGCCGCGTGTTTTCCCCGGTCAGAAAGGCGGGCTTCACCACGTTACGGGTGTAGAGCACAACGAGATTGGCAGACCCGACGAGGGGGCGGCCAACCACGTGAAGATGATGGACAAACGGCTTGGCAAACTCAAAGACGTGGAATTGCCCGGTAGCGTCTCCTACCGCGGAGCACAGGATCCCGACGTATTGCTGGTCGCAGTGGGCTCCTCCTACGGGCCGATCAGCGAGGCCTTGGACAGACTCGAGGCCGCCGGGCTCTCAGTGGGTCACGCGCATGTTCACGTACTCTCGCCGTTTCCCGTGAAAAGTCTCTCCCAGCGCATGCAACGCGCGCGGCAAGTGATCGTCGTCGAATCGAATGCCACAGGGCAACTGTTCCATCTCATGCGTTTTTACGGCCTGTCGCACGCCGAGATGAGCAGTTACACAAAGTATGATGGCACGCCATTTCTCCCCCGTGAAGTCGAAGAAAAAGTGAGAGGGTTGATGATCGCATGGCAACGGTAAAGGAATTTCGCAACAGTATCCGTCCGAACTGGTGTCCTGGCTGTGGGGACTTCGCAGTGCAGGCCGCGATGCAGCGAGCCTTGGGCAATCTTGACCTGGAGCCGGAGAACGTGGCCATCATTTCGGGGATTGGCTGTTCAGGGCGAATCTCAGGGTACGTGAACGCCTACGGTTTTCATGGCGTACACGGACGTTCCCTACCGGTCGCACAGGGCGTGAAACTGGCCAATCGCAAACTCACTGTCTTGGCGGCGGGTGGAGACGGCGATGGCTTTGGCATCGGCCTGAACCACTTCATGCATGCCGTGCGGCGAAACATGGACATCACCTACATCGTCATGGACAACCAGATCTATGGACTCACCAAGGGCCAACACTCGCCCACCAGTTCCTTTGGCTTCAAGGCCAAGACGACACCTGCGGGCAACATCGAGAACTCCATTAGCCCCCTGCAAGTCTCGTTGGCCGCTGGCATTACCTATCTCGCTCAGGGATTCTCGCACGATGTCAACCAACTGACCGAGCTGATTCAGGGAGGAATCGAACACAAGGGCTTCTCCCTGATCAACGTGTTTAGTCCTTGCGTGACCTACAACAAAGTCAACACCTACGAGTGGTACAAGGAACACACGGTCAACCTCAACCAATTTGCCGACTACAACCCACTGGACCGCGGTGCCGCTATCGCCAAGGTCATTGAAACCGATGGACTGTGCACGGGACTGATTTTCAAGGACACAGAAAAGCCCGTGTTTGAAGACCTCGTCAAAGGGTATCAGGATGCGCCGATTGTCGATCAGGACCTGACCCTCGGGCAAGAGCGCTTTGACCGCATCATGGCCGAGTTCGCGTAACGATGCAGTACCCCGGAGTGGCTCCAGCCGGGGGCTAGAGCCACTCCGGGGGCGCGATGGACGCCCGACACGGACAGCAAGTGAAAAAGTGCCCCTGATCCTCGGTGGGATCTGGGGCACTTTTTCACGCATTCCATGCGGCTCACTTCGTGCCCGCAAAACTGTGCAGGATTTGAAGGGCCATCGACTTGTCGCTGGCCGGGAGGTAGACGTCCACTCGTATGGACCCCCCTGTAGAGAGGTTAGCCAAGATGCCGAGGTCGGGGTTTGGATTGCTCGGGTTTTGCAACGCAAACTGCACGACTTGCTGCGGAATGAGCCACTGCACCTGCCCAGCGGACTGTCCCTGATAGAACCCCTCAAGATCTCGGGAGGACGGCTGGATGTCCTCTACAATCGACTGCGCAGCGTCCTTCGGATTCGTCAAGCGCACAGTCGACCCCGAGCCCCCACTGGCCGAGTCAGTGAGGGTCCAACCCGCCGGCACAAGGACCGTCGCGGCGGTAGGTGGCACCGCCACAAACCCTCCGTTGCCGTTCCCAGAGCTGACCGGTGTGGCAACCAGTGGCGATGCGCCCTCTACGTGCACTGTCACCGTGTGACTTGTCGAAGACGGGCCCGACGTCCCCGCTCCCGATCCAGATCCTGCCTTTGAACCCCCGGCGGCGGAAGTTCCCTTACCGGTTGCCGTAGAGCCCGAAGCGCTCGTCGACCCGGACTTGGACCCCGCTGTTGAAGCGGACGGTGCGCCGGAACTCGAACCGACGCCGTGTGCTCCCGAAGTGGTGGTCTTTCCACTCGGGGACGAGGCGTTACTGCCTGAGCTAGTAGACGTTCCCGTGGTACTCGTGTTGAGATTGTTTCCCGTTTGTGATGTAATGGGTTGGGGCGAGGGCTGACCCCCTCCCGCGACCTGCGTTCCACAGCCGGTCAGCAGGCCAAGCCCGCAAAGCAGTGCCAGTCCCCCGATGATTCGCAGCTTTCCCGTCATACTGATCACACCTTTATCAAAGTGGCTGACCTCAGGCTTTCTAAGGAGACGATATCGATGAACCCAGGGTTACGCCTCGTGTTTCACCTCGTAGCCGGTACAGCACTTGGCACGATGATCTTCTTCACAGCCATCGTCGCAGAGCAGGTCTTTGCCAGCCTGCCGCAGAACTCTGCGGGCGACGTGTTGGCGAACATCTTCCCCCCTTACTATACACTGACTACGCTGCTTTGTATCGTCGCCCTGATCACATGCTGGCTTCTGACGCAAAATCGCCACGGGTGGTGGGTGTGGTTGGCGCGATGGTCCCTCTTGGCGACCACTGTTTTTATGGCGGTCGGTTGGCTGGTTCTATTGCCTATCATGAACCGTCTGCGACTGGCGATCCCCTCTTTTACCGGGCCACAGACGCCAGCGATCATGCGATTTTTCATGTTTCACGGTCTATCGATGGGTTTGAACCTGCTATCTGGGCTGCTGCTCGCCTTTGCCATCGGCATCATCGCCGTGATCTCCACAAGAAAGGGTGACCTGACTTGAACCAGGACCTCCCCTCCCACGATTGGACCGCCACTCGACTGAAACCGGGTGCAGAATTGTGGCGGACGGAGCGCTTTTCGTATCGGATGCAGGGCCGGGAGTTTGCTATCGAGCTGTTCACATCTTCCGAAGGATCCCACTACGCGATCGGCACGCCCGCGGATGTTGATGTCCTCATCGTCTACGGAAGCCAGGTCGTCGGATCGGCTCAGCTGGCCCTCGAACAGGCGATCAAGAAGATCGATCGCGATCTTCTTGATCTGGCCATCACAGAGGTCGGCGAAGACAAGACGTAAGCGCCTCACAAGGCCGTTTCATCACCTGAGGCGGTCAAGACAGCGGTGGAATGATCGCCGCTGTCAGGGCCCCCAGAAGAATCCCCAGCAGCCCTCCCATGAACACCTCGATCGGTTGATGTCCGAGCATCTCTTTGAGTCGCTTTTGATAGACCTCGTTGCCAGAAAAGTGACGATCTATGTAGCGCCCGATCTCTTCTTCAAGTTGATTCAGGACGATCGCCTGCTCCCCCGCGTGCCGACGGATGCCTGCAGCGTCGTACATGACGATCACGCCAAAGACCACGCAGGCGCCGAAGAGCATGGACCCCGTTCCCGAGCGAATGCCGACCACCGTGGCAAGGGAGGTTACAGCCGCCGAATGTGAGCTCGGCATGCCACCGGTCGAGAACATCTTCGCCACGTCCCACTTCTTTTGCGCGAAGAAGAAGATCGGTACCTTCACCACCTGCGCGATGACGATGGAAGAAAGGGCTGCGATGATAGCAGGGTTATGAAGTAGGCCTCGCAATGAAGATGATAGCCACATGCCGCTTCCCCCTCTCATCCTGTCCACTAGTATACGCCATTTGCCCGGATGGCCTCGTCGGCCGCGTCGATCGAAGCTGAGCGCTCCACCCGCTCCCTGGCTCGATCTAGCTGAAACAGGGTGGGCCGTCCGGTCGAGCGCGGGTAGAGATAGCAAACCGTGACCGCCTGATTCGGCTCTCCCTCGGTCCCCAGCGCATCAAGCCCCGCCAGTTGCCGCCAAGCGGTGACGGGAATTCGATCGGTGACTGCGCGCAGCGCGATATCCTCGTTAGGCCGGACGTCGACCGGCACCGGCTCAAGCCACGCAGGGTCCAGCCGCTCATCTCTGCGCAGTCGCTGTGCCCCCCACCAGATCGTGCGGGGTCGCATCTTTTCACCGAAGAGATAATCGCCGTGCAAAAGCGCCGCGACCGTCTCCGTGAGCAGCCCGGACACCTGTAGAAACTGCTCGAGGCGACGAACCAGGTCCGCGGGTTGGTGGCCGATTCGCGACCAGCCCCTTTGTGCCCAGAAGTCGCCGAATGCCTGATAAAACGCAAAGGGACTGTCGAACAGCGTGCCCGTCACGTAGCGCAAGACATGCGGAAAGCGGCCTGAATTGTAGTATTTCTCCAAGATATCCTCCAGGCGTTTGAGACGCAAGATGTCCTGATAAGACAACACGGAACTGCGCAGAATTTCGTAGGGGGCTGATTCCATGTACTCATATCCGAAACGCGCCGCCAAGCGGCGCAAACCCGTTCCGCGAAGCATCTTCAGGAAACCCAACTGCAGTTCATCCGGGGCCAGGGCGTACACGTCGTTAAACGTGCGTGCGAACCCCGCATAGTCCTCCTCTGGCAACCCTGCGATCAGGTCGAGATGCTGCACGATGACACCCGACTCACGCAGGGTCGTGACCGTCTTGGACAATCTCAAAAAGTCCTGTCGCCGCTCCACCAGGGAATTGGTCAAGTCGCTGGTGGACTGTACGCCGATCTCAAACCGGAACAGACCAGGCGGTGCATGCTCACCGAGCCACGCCACGACCTCAGGCTTCAGGATGTCAGCTGTGATCTCAAAGTGGAACGTGGTCTCCCCTGGATCTGCTATGAGAAACTCAAAGATCTTTAACGCGTACTCTTTTCGCAAGTTGAACGTACGGTCCACGAACTTGATTTGCCGCACGCCAGACCGGATCAGGCGACGCAAATCATCCAGCACCCGCTCCAAGGACGCATACCGGACACCGCTCTCGATGGAAGACAGACAGAACTGACAGGAAAATGGACACCCCCGGCTGGCCTCGAAGTACACGATGCGATTCTGCAATTCGCCCATATGCTCATCTGGATAGGGCGACGGGAAGTCATCCAGCGTCGCCGCTTTGGCGCGCGAAACGGTGCGGTGTAACGCGCCGCCCCCACCGCGATAGCACAGTCCAGGGATCTCGGCAAAACCTTGCCCATGACCATGCGCCTCCAAGACCTCGCGAAGTGTCGACTCGCCTTCCCCTAGAACGATCAGGTCGACCCCCGTGAGTCTCCCCATAAAGAACTCGGGGTCATAGGACACCTCGGGGCCACCCAGAACGATTAGCGCATGCGGCAACACGGCGCGCAGCACGGGAACGAGTCTCGCCGTCTCCTCGATGTTCCATATGTAGCAACTCAGTCCAATCACATCCGGCGACTGTTCAAAAATCGAACCGGCCACATAATCCAGCGGGTCATGGATCGTGAACTCCATTAAGGACGCATCGTGTACGTCACGGATCGCAGCCCTGAGGCAACGCAAGGCGAGAGACGAGTGCACATACTTGGCATTCAGTGTGGCGAGCACGACATGGCCCACAGACGAATTCCTCTCCCTG
>JAPNUJ010000061.1:0-364 GCA_026627155.1 Bacillota bacterium
AGCGAAGACTGTTGAACTGGCGGTGCAAGAAGCGTTGCAGCGGCTGCAAGTCGGCCGGGAGCGCGTGGATGTCGTGGTCAGGGAAGCCCCTTCGAGGGGTTTTCTTGGTATTGGTGCGAAACTTGCGCAGGTCGACGTGAGTATCGTGGAGGATCCTGTCGGCGATGCTGAACGGTTTTTGCGGGAGCTGTTCGTCACGATGCGGCTCGCGGTTAAGGTGACGACGGAGGTGTCTCGCGATCAGGTGGTATTTGACCTGTCGGGTGATCGGGTGGGACTGCTGATTGGGAAGCACGGGCAAACACTGGACGCGATACAACATTTGGTGACGGCTGTAGGCAACAAGCACGCGTCGCGAGGGGTG
>JAPNUJ010000061.1:374-14987 GCA_026627155.1 Bacillota bacterium
CGGCAGAGAAGGCCGTGGCTCTGAGGCGGGAGGTTTTTTTGGATCCGATGTCGGCGGCGGAGCGTAAAATCGTGCACCTTGCGCTGGAGGGTCGTACAGATGTGAAAACGGAGAGCCGCGGCACGGAGCCGGATCGCAAGATCGTGATCGTGCCGGAAGTGGTTCGACCTACGGGAACAGGGCAGGTGCGCAAGCGTGTCGGCTCTTGAGTCACTCGGTCTGTCCGAGACGATCGCGGCCATCGCGACGGCGGCCGGTGAGGCGAGTATCGCGGTCATTCGCGTGAGTGGGTCGGAGGCGGTCAGTCAGGTGGACCGGATCTTCCGTGGGGGTCGATCGCTTGGCAGGATGAAGTCGCACACGGTGTCGTATGGGCACATCGTCACGCTATCAGAAGCGGCTGTCCTCGATGAGGTATTGGTGACTGTCATGCGTGGGCCGCGAACCTATACTACGGAGGATGTCGTCGAGATCAGTACGCACGGTGGGATGAATACGGTTCAGTCTGTGCTCGCTGAGGTGCTGAGAACAGGAGTGCGTTTGGCCGAGCCCGGGGAATTTACGAAGCGGGCCTTCTTGGGGGGCCGGATTGATCTGGCACAGGCGGAAGGGATCATGGAGTTAATTCAGGCGCAAACCGATTCGGCCCGTGTTGCAGCCCTCTCGCAGGTGGAGGGCGGGCTGACGCAGCGTGTGCGAGGGATGCGGCAGGCTCTGCTGGAATTGATGGCGCACCTTGAGGTGACGATGGATTATCCGGAACACGACGAGGAGGACGCCACGACTCGCCTGGTCGCTGCGCGGATTCGGGAACTGTTGGAGGATCTCAGGGCGCTCATTCGGTATGCCCGGGATGGTCGCATCTTGCGGGAGGGTCTGCGAACGGTGATCGTAGGGCGGCCCAATGTCGGGAAGTCCTCCCTGCTGAATCAACTGGCTCGTGCCGACCGGGCGATTGTCACGGATGTTCCGGGGACGACGCGGGATGTGCTAGAGGAGACCCTTCAGATTGCGGGGGTTCGTCTGCGTCTGGCCGATACGGCAGGGCTCAGGGAGACTGAGGATCCGGTTGAGCAGTTGGGGGTGGCCCGCAGTCGCCGGGCCATGGGTGCGGCAGAACTGCTCTTGGTGGTCATCGATGGCAGCCGGGCACTTGAAGAGGACGATGTGCGGTTGCTTGCGAACACGAGGGACGTGCGCCGGATCATTCTGGTCAACAAGGCAGACCTCCCTCATGTGGTGGATCTCGACGAGGTGGTTCGACTTGCCGGCGAGTCGCCTGTGATTCGCTATTGCGCGGTGAATGAGACGGGGTTGCTGGACCTGGAGTCTGCAGTGGTCGACCTGTCCTTTTCCCAAGGCCATCCGCGCGACATGACGTTCTTGGCCAATGCGCGCCATCTGGCCTTGTTCGAGCGGGCCGGCGATGTCCTCGAACGGGTTGTGGTGGCTGCAGAAAGTCGGGTCACAATCGACCTCCTGGCGGCGGACGTACGCGAGGCTTGGGTCCTGCTCGGGGAAGTGGTCGGCGAGACACCGCGTGAGGACTTGTTGGACCAGATTTTTCGACAGTTTTGTCTGGGCAAGTGAGGGGGAGTTTTTATGCCATATGGTGCGGGAACGTTTGATGTGATCGTCATTGGGGCAGGACATGCGGGGTGCGAGGCGGCGCTTGCGTCCGCGCGCATGGGATGCAAGACGCTGCTGTTGACCATTAACCTCGACACCATCGCATTTATGCCGTGCAATCCCTCGATTGGCGGACCGGCTAAGGGGACGGTGGTCCGCGAGATCGATGCACTCGGCGGCGAGATGGCGCGCAATACAGATAGGACCTACATCCAGATGCGGATGCTCAATACTGGGAAAGGTCCAGCTGTGCAGGCGCTGCGAGCGCAATCCGACAAGGCGTCGTACGGTCTGTCCATGAAGCATACGATTGAGTCACAGCCCGGGCTGACCTTGCGTCAAGGGATGGTCGAGCAGATTCTGACCGTCGGCGGGCGCGCGGCCGGAGTGCGGACGCAAACCGGGGCTGAGTATCTGGCGCGAGCCGTGGTCTTGACGACCGGAACGTACCTGCGTGGGCGCATTATCATAGGCGACGTGTCGTATCAGAGTGGTCCCAACGGGCAACTGCCTTCATTGCGGCTGACGGACAGCTTGCTCGATCTGGGCTTCGAACTCGTGCGATTCAAGACGGGAACGCCACCACGCGTTAACCGCAACTCGATTCGTTTTGACCACTTGGTAGCGCAACCGGGGGATCCAGAGCCGCTGCATTTTTCGTTTTCGGAGGATGTCGTACCGCGCGAACAACTATCTTGCTGGCTGACGTACACCTCTGAAGCCACGCATCAGGTCATCGGTGAAAACTTGCACCGGGCGCCCATGTTCTCGGGTGAGATCGAAGGACGGGGACCTCGGTATTGTCCGAGCATAGAAGACAAGGTGGTGCGGTTTAAGGATCGTCCGGCACACCAGGTGTTTCTTGAGCCGGAAGGACGGAACACCGCTGAGTGGTATGTACAGGGGATGTCGACGAGTTTGCCCGAGGAAGTTCAGGTGCAGATGCTGCGCACGATTCCGGGTCTGGAGGACGTTGAGATGCTGCGGCCGGGTTATGCGATCGAGTATGACGCGATGTTGCCGACGCAACTGTGGCCAACGCTCGAGAGCAAGGGCGTGCCAGGTCTGTTTACCGCCGGGCAAATCAATGGCACCTCCGGCTACGAGGAGGCTGCAGGTCAAGGCATCATGGCGGGGATCAACGCGGCGCTCCAGGCGCTAGGCCGTGAACCGGTGGTGTTGGGTCGGGCCGATGCGTACATCGGGGTGATGATTGACGACTTGGTGACGAAGGGCGTCACAGAGCCGTATCGATTGCTCACGTCGCGGGCAGAGTATCGATTGCTTCTTCGTCACGATAACGCGGATTTGCGCTTGATGGAGATCGGGTATCAGGTGGGTTTGTTGCCGCTGGAACGATACGAGCGGTTACTGGAAAAGAGGACGCAGATCGATGGAGAGAAACGTCGACTGCGTGGTGTGCGGGTTCGGCCTGAGGCCGTGTCTGACCTGTTCATGACCAAGGGAATCGATGTGCCGGCGGATGTGGTCAGTCTGGAGCAACTGCTGCGGCGCCCTGAGTTGTCGTATGCGGACGTGGCGGCCTTGGCCCCGGCGGGCGAACCGCTGCCTGTTGATGTCAAGGAACAGGTCGAGATTGACACGAAATATCAGGGGTATGTCGTGCGTCAGCAACAGGAGATCGATCGGCAACGTCGGCTGGAAGAAAAGACGTTGCCCGGGGATCTCGCATACAGCGGCATTGCAGGTCTCTCCAATGAGGCGAAGGAGCAGTTGGCCGCTGTTCGACCTCTGTCGGTCGGGCAGGCCTCGCGCGTGTCCGGTGTGTCGCCTGCCGACATCTCGATTCTGTTGATCTGGCTGGAGGCCCAAGACAAGCGGCGACTCATGGCCCATGGCTGAGGTGGACGTGTGGGACTGGTTTGTGCAAGCGGCAGCAGCGCGGGGAGTGGGGGTCGACTCACGGCAACTTGAGCAGTTTCAGTCGTATGCATCGATTTTGCGCGAGTGGAATGAACAGATGAATCTGACGGCCATCGTAGAGGAACGGTCGATTGTGGTCAAGCACTTCCTCGATTGCCTGGAATTGGTCGCACGGATCGGTCTGGCGTGCGGTGATACAGTGCTGGACGTGGGGAGCGGGGCCGGATTTCCGGGGTTGGTGATTCAGATCGTGCGCCCAGATGTCCATGTGAGCGTTTGTGACTCGTTGCAAAAGCGCGTGCGTTTCTTGGAGCACCTTTCCGACCAACTGCAGCTTCCTCAGGTGAAGTGTATCCACGGACGGGCTGAGGACCTAGCGAGGATGGCCTTGCACCGGGACAGGTATCGAGTGGTGACCGCACGCGCTGTAGCGAAACTCGTGGTGCTGTCAGAGTGGTGCCTTCCCTTCGTGTCTCCAGGTGGCCGCTTTGTTGCGATGAAGGGGCCTGGGTGGGAAAGCGAGCTCGAGGAAGCGGAGGTGGCGATCGGTCGACTGCGGTCAACATGTAAGGGAACCGAACACTATGTACTGCCAGAGGAGGCGGGGGAGCGCGCGCTGGTAGTGATCGAGAAACTCGGGCGCACACCCGGAGGGTTCCCCCGACGGCCCGGTGAGGCCGTCCGCTCTCCGTTGGTCAAGTGAGCGTCTGAAGGCAGTTTTTGTCGACATCCCACTTCTATTGTCGAATGCCGTAGTTCTAGCAGGAGTTTGGTCGGGGCTGCAGAACGTAGTAGACAATGGCGTTCGCTCGGGTGGTGACCAGATGAAAAACGTGGAATTCTCAGGTATAGGAACAATTCTGTCTGAAACGGCAAGTACCGCTGAGGTCGTCCAGTTGTCGGTGCGTCAGATTCTTCCCAACCGCTATCAGCCGCGGCTGGAGTTCGACGATGCGAAGCTGGATGAACTGGCGCAGACGATTCGAACACATGGCGTCATTCAACCGATCGTTGTTCGCAAGGTGGGTGACGCCTATGAGCTTGTCGCAGGGGAACGGCGCTGGCGCGCGGCGCAACGGGTCGGGATGGACTATATACCGGCTATCGTGCGCGCACTATCGGAGGCGCAGGCGGCCTCGGTGGCGCTGATCGAGAATCTGCAGCGTGAAGGACTGACGGCGATCGAGGAAGCCGTCGCCTACCAACAGTTGATTGAGCTGCACCATCTGACCCAAGAGAGCTTGGCGCAAAGGCTCGGTAAGGGGCAGTCCACGATTGCGAACAAACTGCGGTTGTTGCATTTACATGAAGCGGTTCAGAGCGCCATCCGCAGGCGAACGATCACGGAGCGACATGCAAGGGCTTTGCTGCCGTTGCCGACGGCGATGCAAGAGCGCGTGTTGCAGGAGGTCCACTCGAAAGACTGGAACGTACGGCAAACGGAGGAGAGAGTGGCGGCCCTGTTGGCGCAACCCGCTGTCGCGTCATCAGGGCGCGTCGGACGGGCTGTGCTTTCGCGTGACGCTCGGCTCGCTGTGAACACGATCAAACAGTCCTTGTTTCTGATCGAGAAGTCGGGGTTTCAGGTCAGCTCTCAGGTGGTCGAGTCCTCGGATTATATCGAATTTACCATCCGCGTCCCAAGGCGCAAGGCGCCTTAGAGCCTGCACGACCGTTGCTCGTTACGGAGGCAGACCTGGTTCCGGGTGTATGGTTGGCTCCGCCGGTTGAGTTTTGCCTGTCCCCCTTTCGGGCTACGTTCATTTGGAGTACAATAGAATCGCCTGATGTGCCAAGTCGGGTTTCCTTATGTTTGTTCGCTCTCTTTGATTTGTTGCGCGTATAGTGGACATGGGTGTAGAGTCGGAGGTTATATGCAATGGCGCGAGTGATGGCCGTGGCCAATCAAAAAGGCGGGGTCGGCAAGACGACGACGTCCGTGAATTTGGGGGCGTGTCTTGCGGAACTTGGTAAGAAGGTCTTGTTGATTGACATCGACCCTCAAGGCAACACGACGTCCGGACTTGGGATCAACAAAGCGGATGTGCGCTACTGCATCTACGATGTCCTGATCAACGAAGTGAATGCCGCAGAAGCGGTTCTGTCCACAAGCGTTCCAAATCTTCACATCATTCCAGCAACAATTCAGTTGGCTGGCGCCGAGATCGAATTGGTGCCGACGATTTCTCGTGAAGTGCGTCTTCGCCGAGCGATTGTGTCGTTGCGTCATGCCTACGACTACATCATTATGGATTGCCCCCCATCGCTCGGGTTGTTGACCATCAATTCGCTGACGGGTGCGGATTCGGTGCTGATCCCTATTCAGTGCGAGTACTACGCATTGGAAGGTCTCAGCCAGCTGCTCAGCACCATCCGGTTGGTACAGAAACATTTGAACACGACGCTGGAGATCGAGGGTGTCGTGCTGACGATGCTCGACGCGCGTACCAATCTTGGAATTCAGGTGATTGAAGACGTCAAGATGTATTTTCGCGAAAAGGTCTTTCAGACGATCATCCCGCGCAACGTTCGTCTTAGCGAAGCACCCAGTCACGGTAAGCCGATTATTCAGTACGACGCGCGTTCGCGGGGTGCCGAAGTGTATATGGATCTCGCTAAGGAAGTGATTCGGTCATGAAGCCAAAGGGTGGACTAGGTCGGGGGCTCGAGGCATTGCTGCCGCAACTCGCGGACAGCAACGGGGATGAGATCATTCATGTGGCGTTGACGGATCTTCGGCCGAATCCTTATCAACCGCGCCGTGTGATGGATCAGGAGAAGATTCTCGAACTGGCGGAGTCGATTCGAGAATTTGGCGTGTTGCAACCAATCGTCGTGCGCAAAGGCGCGGTGCGCGGGTACGAAATCATTGCGGGGGAACGACGCTTTCGGGCAGTCACGTCGCTGGGCCTCGATTCGATCCCGGCCATCGTACGGGTGATATCGGACCGTTTGGCCATGGAGATTGCCTTGATCGAGAACCTGCAGCGTGAGGACCTGAACCCGATCGAGATTGCAGAGGCCTATGCTCGGATTATGGAGCATTTTGAGATGACGCAAGAGGAGTTGGCTCAGCGGGTAGGGCAAAGCCGGCCGCATGTCGCGAATTTGTTGCGACTGCTGTCGCTTCCGCAGGAGATACGTGATAGTGTTTCACGTGGAACAATTTCTATGGGTCACGCGCGCGCCTTACTTGGTGTAACCGATGCCAGCGTGCAGAGAACTCTCGTCCGCAAGATCGAGCAAGAGGGCTTGAGCGTCCGGGCTGTGGAACAGATGGTCCATCGCCTCATGATTGTTTCACGTGAAACAACGAGACGGGAGCCGAGAGGCATCGTTGCCTCGCCCGAGATGCGGGCCTATGAGGAGACGTTCCGGGAGTGTTTTGGCACCTCGGTCCGCATCGTCACCGGAAAGAATCGCGGTAAAATCGAGATCGACTACTTTTCCTCAGACGACTTGGATCGTATTCTCGGCCTTGTGAAAGGCAACCCAGTCTAGAGAGAGGCAACATAGATTCGGAGGAGCCATGTGTTCTTACTCGGGACGATTGTCAACACGGCAGCTATCTTGTTGGGGACCCTCATAGGATCGCGCTTTTCCTCCATCCCGCAACGGTTGAAGTCGACCGTCATGCAAGGGATGGGTCTTTTTGTAGTCGCCCTCGGCGTTTCGATGGCTCTGTCCGGTCTCGCAGACACGCTCTTGATTGTCTCATCCATCGTGATTGGGAGTCTAATCGGAGCATGGATGAATCTCGAGGAGAGACTGGAGTCACTGGGCAGACGTCTGGAATCGAAGCTCGGTCGACAAGCCGGGTCGGTAGCGGAGGCGTTTGTCTTCGCCAGTTTGGTATACTGCGTAGGGTCGATGGCGATTGTCGGTGCAATACAAAGCGGTCTCGAAGGACAAAATACCATCCTGTACACGAAAAGCGTTCTGGATGGGTTCTCGGCCATCGTTTTCACCTCAACGATGGGTGTGGGCGTAGGCCTGGCAGCGATCCCGGTCTTCCTCTATGAAGGTGGGCTCGCCGCGCTGTCTTACGTCTTTGGCTCAGAACTTCACAACACATTCATCATCACCGACATGACCGCCGTCGGAGGCATACTGATCCTTGGCATCGGACTTAACGTCCTTGAAATCAAACGCCTGCAAGTGGGCAACATGCTCCCAGCGATGCTGGTCGTCGTCATCATGAAGTGGCTTGTCATGCACGCGTAAAACAGAGTAGGGGTGCCTTGAACATGAGTTTTTTGATGAGTTTTCCCGTTTCCTACAGATGGCTACTTCTCGCCACGGCAGTGAGCCTTGTCGTTGCCTTGATCTCGATGATTGTGGCTTTCACAGCCAACGGAACCGCGAGACGTCTGAGAAAGAGATATCGCAGTCTTATGCGCGACACAGAAGGGCAAGACCTAGAGACGTTGATTTTGAAGACACACGCCGCCATGGACGCCCTGCAAGGCACCGTGAACACCCAAGGTACCCGACTGGATGACGTCATCCGTACCGTTCAGTCGGTGGCCCGAACCCCAAAAGTCCTTCGTTATAACGCCTTTGGGGAACCTGGTAACGACCTGAGCTTCAGCGTTGCGGTGATCGACGCCGAGGGCTCCGGTGTCGTCATCAGCAGCATCTTTGGTCGCGAGGAGTCCCGGACGTATGCAAAGCCTATCGTAAAGGGCACTTCCACCTACACCTTGACTCCTGAAGAGAAAGCCGCCATCGAATCTGTGTAACCCCTGATGAGTCGGCGCCGAGTCATCAGGGGCGCCCGCGCAAAAACACGCTGAGCCGCTGGGGGCGACTCTCTGTCACGAAAGCGGCCGCTGTAGCGCGATGTCGCTCCATGGCGCCGAGTTCATGGGTCGCTCCCGCAATGGCGGCCCCAATCACTTCTGCCATCTTCACCACGATATGCAACCGCGTATTCTGCAGTACAAAATACTCCATAAACCCGCCAACATTCACGATCCCTGTGATATGAGCGTCCCCGACAGCTGGCAGCTTCTTGTGCACGCCGGCCCCAGGCCGCAAGGGCCCGTCGGCCAACGTGATCTGCCCGACGGTGGACACCTGACCCAGACAGGCGTCCACGGCCAGCGTGAAGGCATCGGGGTGCTGCGCCTGGATGTGCTCCGTCGTCTCTGCCAAATTGACGGCATGGACTGGATTCTCCAGCGTCCCGAAAAGGCGCACTGGCGCCGCGCGTTCACTTAGATACGAACCCACCAAGGGGCCGAGACTGTCACCCGTCGATCGATCTGTTCCGATACATAACACCACAATGTCCGACTTCGCCGACTTCATGGAGAGTCTCTGATAAATCGCTTCCGTCAGCCCCTGTTCGCCATCGACATCGGTGAACATGGCCTTGTATGGCCCCTTGGCTCCCATACTCTTCATCAGCAGACTGACCACATCCCGGTGGAAGGTTAGTAGTACAGTATGTGACCAATAGAGCGAAAAATATACGCATGACAAGCATATGCTTCTGAGAAGCAGAAAGTGAACGGAGGATGCTATGCTGGACTGCGCCGTTTTGTGCACGATCAGTTGGATGGGGTACCTCGGCTATCGTTTGGGTGCTCATCGCATGGTCATTCAGGTCTCCAGCTTCGTAGGGGCCTACTTCGTCGCGCGTGAGATTCTGCCAAGCCTTCGGGCTATAGGCCTGAATCCAACCGCCGCGACGATGTTTGAGTCGTGGCTCAAACGACTTGTCGACACAGTCGTACCCGTTTTCAAGCCTGCTACCGCGCCGGCTTTGGCCGGCCTGCCTCTAGCTCCCGGAGCCAGCCTGCAAACCTGGCGCTCGATCTACACGGGTGTCCTCACACTGGGATATGCAGCCTGCCTTTATCTTGGGGTACACATGGCTCGCCGATGTATCGATACCTTGATAGAAACCAAGGCCCGGAGACCGGGGGCTTATCTGGGTGCCGTGATCGGAACGGTCTGCGGAATATGGTTGGCCCTGGTGGGCCTCGAAACTGCCGCTGCAACCGCCTACGGCCTCCACTCCGTGTCCTTGCAGGGGCTATTCTATCGCTCACTCCTGGCCCGCATCTGGATTCAGTGGATCTCCCGTGGTATAGTCAACTGATCAGTCAAAAGACGGTGACATGGCGCTCCCGCGCCACCGTCTGCCAGAAGAATAATCGGCTACGCCGTTATTCTGGATAGACGGTGACATGGCGCTCCCGCGCCACCGTCTGCCAGAAGAATAATCGGCTACGCCGTTATTCTGGATAGACGGTGACATGGCGCTCTCGCGCCACCGTCTGCCAGAAGAATAATCGGCTACGCCGTTATTCTGGATAGGGGGACGTACAAATGGCGGACAAGCTGTTTGCCCTGGGAGATCACGTCACGATGAAAAAACCTCATCCATGTGGCACGAACGAGTGGGAGATCATCAGGATGGGGATGGACATTCGGATCAAGTGCATCAAGTGCAAACGAAGCGTTCTACTTTCTCGTCACGACTTTGAAAGGTCACTTCGAAAAATCGTGCAGTCGGCTCAGACCGACGCCGAAAAAGGCGGGGGTACCCTCGCATGACCTCGCCACCTGAGACCCCCACACAAGACATCCTGACCACCTGTCCCCTCGATTGCTACGACATCTGCAGCATGGTGGCGCGACGTGGCCCTGACGGCGCGCTGACGGTGCGGGGCAATCCCGCCCACCCTGTGACCCAAGGCCGCCTCTGTGCCCGCGGGAACCGATTGGTGCACAGACACCTCAGTGACGAACGCGTCACGGAGCCTCTCAAACGCGTCGACGGAACCCTTGTCCCCGTGTCCTGGGAGCAAGCGAACAGGGAGATCGCCGAGCACATTCACGCTGCCCTAACTAAAACGGGACCTCTGTCCATCATGCACAGCTACGACTACGGGTCCAGTGGAGTACTCAAGCTCCTCTGTGACCGCTTTTTCCATGGCCTAGGGGGATGGACCGAGACTGTAGGGAGCATTTGCTGGGGCGCGGGATTGGCCGCCGCGGAGTACGACTTTGGCGTGGCCGCCTCGCATGCTCCGGAGGACCTCGCCGAACACGCTCAGACAGTCGTTCTTTGGGGGCGGAATGTAGCGGTAACCAACGTTCACTTGTTGTCTTATGTGCGTGTGGCCAAGGCACGCGGTGCCAAGCTTGTCGTAGTGAACTCACTGCCCACCGAACTGGACGCCGAGGCGGACCTCGTGATCCACGTCAGGCCTGGAACGGATGGGCATCTGGCCCTTGCATGTTGTAGCGCACTGATTCAAACCCAGCGTGTGGATACTGCGTTTATCGCCGACGCTGTGCACGGCTACGCTGACTTTTGCAAAGTTGCCAGCGCGTATGATCCTGAGGGCGTCGCCGACTACTGCGGCGTAGAGCCTGTGTTGATCGACAGACTCGCGGGTCTGTACGCTGATGGTGCGACCGCGACGGTCCTGGGTATCGGGTTGCAGAGGCATCGGCATGGGGGACAACTGATTCGCGCGATCCATGCACTGGCCACCATCACCGGACAGATGGGAAAACCGGGTGGCGGAGTTCATTTTGGCAATCGTCATCTCCTGCCATTTATCGACTGGGACTTTATCCAGACGAACCGCCGGCGCGCGGCACCTACCCGCCAGTTCGCTCGCACCACACAGGCTTTGGACATCCTGAACGCCAAGCCTAGGATCGAAGTCCTGTTCGTGTCGCGCACAAATCTCGTATCCCAGTTGCCTGACTCAGGCACCACTCGACGCGCCTTGGAGAGCCTCCCGTTGGTGGTTGTCATCGATTCGTTTCTCACGCAAACGGCCGACCATGCTGACTATGTCTTACCGTGCGCCCTGTTCCTCGAAGAAGAAGACGTCATGTTCAATACCATGTGGAATCCTTACATTGGCTATGCACACGCGGTCTGCAAACCGGTGGGCAAGGCTAAACCCGATTGGGCCATCTTTCGAGACCTCGCAAAAGCGCTGGGCCTGCAAGTCGATCTCGACATCGTGCCACGCGAGACCATTCGCGAGGCGTTCGGAGAATGGATGAGTGACGGGCAGTTTAAACAGCTGCTTGAAGACGGGTATCTCCGCCTCCCTGTGCCGCATGTCCCGTTTCTTGACCGACACTTTCCTACCTCCACGGGAAAGGTGGAACTCTTTTCTGAAAGAGCCCGGCGGGAGGGAGGGGAGCCAGTGGTCAAACTTCCCGAGTGGACTTCCGCTCGGCCAGTGGACTATCCGTTCTCACTACTTACAGTGCACCCGAAGTGGCAGGAGAATTCGCAAGGTGAGGCAGCCTTGTATGCACAAGTGGACCCAGTGGCCGAGGTCGGACCAGGCGTGCTGGAAGACATAGGCGCACGAGACGGGGACATGATTCGCATCATCACCGAAACAGGAGCGATCGTTTGTCAGGCCCGCGTGAACCGATCGGGCAGGTCAGATGTCGTGCAACTGGCCCAAGGCTGGAGCAGGGGATACGAAAACGTCAATGTACTGACCTCGATCCAAACATCTGACCTAGGGATCGGCAGTGCCCAGTACGATACCTGGTGCCGTTTGGAGAAGGTTGCCCGCGCCACGAGTTAGCGGGTATGATAAGCCCGTGGTCCTGTCATGTTCAGACCCCAGACAGAACCTGTACGGCGGATCCGTCTGCGCAGTCGACGAAGCACCCTGCCCATAGTCTCACCTCCTTTACTGTGATGGATTTCATTTGCCTTCTGATGAATGGCTTCTGGTCTACCCGAACAGGCTCACTCATGTCGAGTGACGGGGAACAACGGTAGTTTGTGATGCGTCTTGCAGGAGTATCCAAAATCATCTGCCACTCGTACCGTCCGGTATGGTCAACTGGCCGGGCCTGATTACAATTATGAGGTGAACACATGTCGCTTAAAGCTGGTATCGTCGGATTGCCGAACGTTGGCAAATCCACCTTGTTCAACGCCATCACCCAAGCGGGCGCGGAGGCGGCGAACTATCCGTTTTGCACCATAGAACCGAACGTCGGAGTCGTGGAGGTGCCAGATGAGCGGTTAGGCCAGCTGGCAGCGATTGTGCACCCACAGAGAATTATACCGACGACCTTCGAGTTTGTCGATATCGCTGGGCTTGTGGCCGGGGCCAGCAAGGGAGAAGGTCTAGGCAACAAGTTTCTCGCGCACATCCGCGAGGTCGATGCCATCGTCCACGTCGTGCGCTGTTTTGAAGATGCGGACGTGACCCACGTGTCTGGCAAGGTGGAACCGCTTGCGGACATCGAGACGATCGACATCGAGTTGATCTTCGCCGACATGGACACGGTGACACGCCGACTCGATCGCTCCCGCAAGCAGATCAAGAGCGGCGACCCCAAGGCTCGTGAAGAGGTGGCGGGGCTGGAGAAGGTGCTTCACGGCCTAGAGGAGGGCATACCCGTGCGACGCCAGACCCTTGCGACTGAGGATCTGGCCCTGCTCCGGGACCTGCACCTGCTGACCGCGAAACCCGTGCTGTATGCCGCGAACGTCCTCGAAACAGAGGCCGCTCTAGGGAGCACGCCCCTCGTCGATCAGGTCCGACATCTCGCTGCGCAGGAGGGGGCTGAAGTCATCCTGATCAGCGCCAAAGTCGAGTCGGAACTTGCAGAACTCGACGCGGAGGACAAGTCCGCCTTCTTGGCTGATCTGGGCCTCTCCTCCTCCGGCCTGGATCGATTGATTCAGGCGGCCTATCGCTTGCTTGGGCTGATCACGTATTTCACGGCAGGTGCCCCTGAGGTGCGGGCGTGGACCATTCGTCGCGGGACACGGGCTCCCCAGGCGGCCGCCGTCATTCACACCGACTTCGAGCGAGGCTTTATTCGCGCTGAGACCGTTGGCTGCGATGACCTGGTGCACGCAGGATCTATGGCCAACGCGCGCGAGGCCGGCAAACTCCGTCTCGAGGGAAAAGAATATGTGGTTCAAGACGGTGATGTGATGCATTTTCGGTTCAATGTATGATATAATCACTCGTCGGATACCTGCCGTCCTTGCCCTGAGAAGGGCCTTATGTCCACAAGGAGGTGAAACGGATGCGCAAGTACGAAACTTTGTACGTGTTGCGTCCTGATCTTGAAGCTGAGAAGACGCAAGCATTGGTCGAACGCTTCAAGGAAGTCGTCACGAGTCACGGTGGCGAGATCAGCGAAGTCAACGAGTGGGGCAAGCGACGCCTTGCCTATGAGATCGACAAACTCCGCGAGGGGTACTACGTACTGATGAAGTACGATGCCGCCACGGACTTTACAAAAGAGCTTGAGCGGTTATTCAGGATCAGTGAAGATGTCATGCGGTATTTGACCACCCGCGTTGACGAAGCAGCTGTCTAAACGACGGGTGGCGTACCGCTAAGGGCGGGGAGGCCTCACGATGTTGAACAGGATAGTGTTGATTGGTCGGTTAACGCAGGATCCGGAGCTTCGCTACACGCAATCTGGCACGGCGGTTGCATCCTTTACCTTAGCCGTAGACAGACAGCGGGCCAGTCAGTCCGGTGAACGCGAAACAGATTTTATAAACATCGTCGTATGGCAAAAGCTCGGGGAACTCAGCGCCCAGTATCTGCGCAAGGGCAGGCTTGCCGCAGTGGAAGGTCGGTTGCAGATTCGCCAGTATGAGAATCGTGAAGGGCAAAAGGTGCGTGTCGCGGAAGTTGTAGCGGACAACGTCCGGTTTTTGGACCGCTCGGGTGAAGGTGCGCCAGCCGGCGCAGCGACCGGGGGCGAACGCACGCAAGAGACAGGCCGCACCGCTCCTGCCGCCCGTTATCAGGATGATCCATTTGCCGACGACGGTCGATCGATTGACATCGTCGAGGATGACCTCCCTTTCTAGCGTCTGCGAGCTCGATCTTTACGTGGATGGGAAAGAGGTGCTGAAAAGTGGCCAGAAAAGGACGCGGTGGCAAGCGCAAACGCGTATGCCAGTTTTGTGTGGACAAGATCGTCGAGGTGGACTACAAGGAGTTCAACCGCCTTGGCAAGTACCTGACTGAGCGGGGCAAGATTCTCCCGCGCCGTATCTCTGGTAACTGCGCGCGGCATCAGCGTCAGGTGACTGTCGCTATCAAACGCGCACGCCAG